>JAGBAI010000048.1 GCA_017939025.1 Oscillospiraceae bacterium | reverse complement strand
CACTCCCGTCACGATTCTCCTGAAAATTGTACCATCTGTCTCTTTACGCTCTCCCCGTTTGTCGAGGCAGGGATTTTTATATACGATTATATTCCGACTGGCAGGCCTGTAAGGTATCTTATCTCCGGGGAAACAGATGTCATCGTCATTCTTTTCCCGCATTTCCTCCGTGCACCCCCTGTGTGTTTGTCATAACTCCCTTGAGGGATTCGCATGCCATCACTGTGATTGCGTGCAGGGGCTTTTCATGTCCTGTCTTAACAGATTATAACCCGTTTATATTTTTTCAAGTATGACATTTCATGCATATCTCCAGTATGTGTGCCTGCTTGTTGTCTGCCTATGTACCCTCCCTTCTCCCATGGAAGCACGGGTACAGGCTGACCGGCAATCGACGGGTACACGCGATACTCTGCTGGTCATTGACCAGGAAAGCGGGCTTCCCATTGAAGGGGCCTATATCCTGACCAGGGAACGGTTACTTGTCAGCTCCCCCCGTGGAATGATTGTTTTCGGTCATGGAACGTGTTTCATGGATACGGTCCTCGTGCAGTGCCTGGGTTACGGTTCCCGGCGTGTGCCTTTGAACGAGGTATTCAAAGAAAGCAGCATACATACCGTATGTCTCTCCCCGGACATACAAAAACTCGGGGAAGTGGTCGTGACCGGTGAACGTGCCGGGGCGTCACCCAACGTGGTGAGCCGGCGCCTTTCATCTCCCGAGATCAGGAACGCGCTGGGAACCTCGCTTGCCACCCTGCTCGAACGTGTCAGCGGGGTAAGTTCCATCAGCACGGGAACCACTGTATCCAAACCCGTTATCCAAGGAATGTACGGGAACCGGATACTGATCATCCATAACGGTGCCCGCCAGACCGGGCAGCAATGGGGGGCCGACCACGCTCCCGAAGTGGACATGAACGGCAGCTCCTCTGTTTCGGTAATCAAGGGCTCCGATGCGGTAAGATACGGTTCGGATGCCCTTGGAGGGATTATCGTCATGGAGCAGTCTCCGCTTCCTTTCAGAAAACGCTCCCTTCAAGGGGGAATCTCCGCACTTTACGGAAGTAACGGGCGTCGCTACGTGGCTACCGGACAGCTCGAAGGTGCTTTTCCCGGTGATTTCGCCTGGCGTCTGCAGGGAACCTGGTCAAATTCCGGGGACCGTTCCACTGCGCACTATCTTCTGAACAACACGGGAACCAGAGAGTATCACGCTTCCGCCTCTCTGGGCTATGACCGCGGACGTCTGAGAGTGGAAGGTTTCTACAGCCGCTTCTACAGCCGGACAGGGGTGATGCTCAGCGCCCAGATGGGGAGCGAGGACCTGCTGGCGGAACGTATCCGGCTTGGTCGCCCCCTGCACACGGATCCCTTCTCCCGTGGTATCAGGGCTCCCTGCCAGGAGGTCACCCATCAGATCACATTCGGCAGGATGCGGCTCGGCATGAAGAAGGGGGGAAGTATTCACTGGCAAAGTACCTGGCAGAAGGACGATAGGCAGGAAAACCGTGTCCGGCGGCTGGATTCTAACATTCCGGCGGTTTCCCTGCACCTGAATTCATTCCAGCATCTTCTGCGTTGGAAGCGGGATTACCGCTCCTGGCAGGTCGAGGCGGGAGGTCAGGTCATGTTCATCGAGAACCACAGCCGCGCGGGTACCGGATTCGTGCCCGTTATCCCGAACTACACGGAGACACAGGCAGGGATATACGGAATCGGGAAATATCACCTGGCCAGGGGAGGCGTTGAAGCAGGCCTCCGCCTGGATATGCAGGAAACCCGTGCCAGTGGTTATGACTGGACGGGAAGCCCCTATGGCGGGACAAGAAAGTTTAACAACGTGTCCTACAGCCTGGGAGGACACTATCAACTTTCCAGACGCTGGAGGCTCACCTCCAACTTCGGTCTGGCTTGGCGTGCCCCTCACGTGTATGAACTGTACAGCAACGGGAACGAGCTCGGGTCTGGGATGTTTGTCAGGGGAGACTCTGCGATGCACTCGGAAAGAAGCTACAAATGGATATCTTCCCTCCGTTACGGCGACGGGATGTTCAGCGTCTGTCTGGACGGTTACCTGCAATGGGTGGACGGCTATATCTATGACGGGCCGGAGAAAGAGACAGTCACCGTGATTTCGGGAGCATACCCGGTCTTCCAGTACAGGCAGACCCCGGCTTTCTTCCGCGGTATGGACTTTGACCTGCGTTTCACTCCGGGCGGTTCATGGGACTACCATGCCGTCGTCTCCTTTATACGGGCAAACGAACGGACAAAGGGTAATTATCTTCCTTATATTCCCTCCTTCCGTTTCAGCCATGAACTTGCGTGGATACACGAGACGAAATCGCATCTCAGGCTGCGTCTGAACATCAGGCACCGTTTCACCGCAAAACAGAGGCGGTTTGATCCGGACACGGATCTTATCCCGTATACTCCCCCAGCGTACCATCTCCTCGGGTTCGACGCTGGTCTTGAACTTCCCGTGAAACGGGGACACCAGGTCCGGTTCATGCTGTCGGCAGACAACCTCCTGAATCGTGAGTACAAGGAATACACCAACCGCTCGCGTTACTATGCGCATGATATGGGACGTGATGTGCGTTGCGGTGTAAACTGGATTTTTTAATTTATAACAACTATAATCAACACTAATAAATAAAAAGAAAAATGAGAACAATTGCATGTAAAACCGTGTGGGCACTTCTGATAGGAGTGTCCCTTGTCCTGTCGCTGAACTCTTGCAGCAAGGATCCTGTAATACCAGAAGACGAGACGAAGAACAAGCTGCATGAGGACCCGGCAAAAATGACCGTCCGCCTCGTTGAATGCCACCTGCACGCTGACTGGAACGAGATACAGAAGGCCGGAGGTCCCCACCAAAATCCGGAATCCCCGGCCAGGTATATGAAACGTGTCCAGGAGATCACTTATGAACTGAAGACCGGCAGTGGATGGACCCTTGCTGAAGGAAGCCAGGGCAAGTTTTACGTTCAGAAAAACGGCGAATATAAAAATGGAAACAACTTTACCCCGGCCCCGGTTTACCTGATGTTTATCTATTACTACAATTCCAAAGGAGAGTTGATGAACGGCCAGTTCGTGGAGAACGGGCAGGAGAATATCCACCAGCATTTCTTCACCCCGGAGAACGTGAGACCTACCTTTGACGGGAAACCGGAAGCTGACGACAATGCTCCGGAGGCACTGGTGGATTATCTCTATGTGGATACCACGCCCTGGGACAAGACCAAACATGACAACGAGGCGGAAATTACGGGAGGCACTAACCCGGTAGGATTAAAAGGAGTTATCCGGTTCCTGAAGGACCGTAAGGAGTTTGACCTGAAACTCCGCCTGTATCACGGCTACAATTCTAAAAAGAACCCGCAGACAAACGGCTTTGACCCGTTCTACAAGCCCTCCGGGGTATTGATCCAGCGTGGAACATGGGATATTAACCTGAGCATCCCGGTAGTGGT
>JAGBAI010000047.1 GCA_017939025.1 Oscillospiraceae bacterium | reverse complement strand
GGTCCCGTGAATGGTCACGAAAAATGCAGTGCCTGGGCTCTACAAACTACAGAAACAAGGCTTCTCAAAGCCAAAACGGTGCTGACCGGGTACTGTACTTTTTGGAGCCCTTTTTATGCAGTTTCTAATTGACAAACACATTCTACAGATATTCTGAAAAAAGCAGTTGTAATTCATAACTGTTTTGCGTATAATAATTGTGAATCGAGAGCTTGAAGCCAGTGGTTCACAAATGATGCGAGGAGAAGCAATTCTCCTCGCATTTTTTATTTGCGCTTCTTTTGTTTCACAGTAATGAATGCACCCAGACAACCGATGGCCGCCAGCAAACTCATAATTTTCAGAACCAGGCCGGTGCTGACACCAGTTTCAGGCATGGTGAAGATCCGGGTGTTGATGACTCTGACCTCCAAAGTCAGATCATCTTCGGGCAGTTCACCCTCAAATGCAGGCTTATTCAGCAGATTGTAGCCATCCGGCGCTTCCACTTCTGTCAGTCGATACTGTAAGCCAGGATAGAGGTTGTCCCATACCAGAATACCGTCCTCGCCGGTGGTCAGCATGCCGTCAACAACATCGGAGTTAGAGCAGCCGCCTTCTTCGGGAATCTCAGACTCAGAGTATTCAATGGGCCACCAGAGGGAACCATCTTCGCTCCATTCCAGGTAGAACTTCGCACCTGCCAGAGGGCTTCCAGTGATGTCGATTTTCTTCAATTCAATCTTGCCAGGGTGCAGGGCATTGACAAAGCTGACTTCTGCCATATTTCCCTGGGTAACTGTGACCTTCTGAGGATTCTCTCCCACACAGGAGTAGGGACTGCCTTTGGGAATGATTTCTTCGATGGTGTAGGTACCGGGCAGCACATTGCCGGTGAGGATTACACCGTCTTCTCCGGTGGTGAAGGGAGAACCGTCCAGTTCCTTGCCGTTGGCATCGGTGATCTTGAACTGCCAGCCTGCAACGCTGCCGTCACCATCGATGGTCTTGACGATCTTCAGTTTACCGTACTGGACATTGGTGAAGTAAACTGCCGTATCCTCATGGGGCTTGATTTCAAACTCCTGGACAGATTCGTCCACCAGCCAATATTCATCCTCAAAGCGGCCATACTCGTCGCCGGTTTCCTTGGCATAGTAGATGCCGGGGTCCATGTAGTAGCCAACCCGACCGTCTTCGTTGGTGATCATGGTACGGATCTCCTGGGTACAGGCTTCATCGGAATAGATGGTAATGTGCCAGCCTTTCAGAGATTCTCCGGTATTGGTGGACTTATAGAACCAGCCCAGACCCTGTTCCCGGTTATACCAGGGATCTTCCACGGTTTCGCCTGCCACAACAGTCACATCATGGAGCATAACATCGATGTTCCAGTAGTCATCGCCGTTGGACAGCTCCTGCACCAGGTAGCGTCCGGGAGCCAGCTTCTCGGTGATGGCGTAGCCGGTTTCGTCGGTGGTGTATTCACCGACCACTTCGTAGTTGCTGTCTGTTACCCGGAATACCCAGCCGCCCAACTGATTGCCAGTGTTGGTAGTCTTGGTGAACTGGATTCTGCCATACTGGGTATTGGTATAGCTGACCTCCGCACGGGAACCGGCCGTGACCGTCACTTCCTGTTCCACATTGGCATCGTATTCCCAGTAGGTTTCATCCCGGTCGTGTACTTCCACAACGTAGTATTTTCCGGGCATCAGCTTACCCGAGATTGCATAGCCATCTGCATCGGTCTTGATGGTATCCACCAGATTCTTGTTGGCATCGAGGATCTGGAAGCTCCATCCTTCAAGGCTGCCATTGACAGCCGTTTTGATAACCCGACGATCACCATAGTGGGTATTGCTGAAGCTGACGGTGGCTGTCTGATTATGGGCAACCTGTACGGTTTCCACAGAGGAATCACAGACCCAGTAGGGATCGCTGACAGCGATTTCCTTGGCATAGTAAGTACCGGGAACCAGATTGCTTACGGTCACAGTACCGTCAGCACCTGTGGTGAAGGGAGAGCCGGAAACAGCCTTGGTACAGGCAGAATCTGTGTAGACGCCGATCTGCCAGCCTGAAAGGTTAGCACCGGTGTTGGTGGTCTTTACCAGCTTCAAGCCGCCCTTGATCAGATTGTTTTTGAAACTGACAGAAGCTGTTCCACCTGCGGTGATGGTCACCGACTGGGGATTGGTGCTGACACAGGTGTACTGTGCGCTGATGCTGCTGTCGGTATGGCCGGTTTCTTTGACATAGTAGGTACCAGGGTTCAGTCCGGTGACAGTGATCTTACCTCTGGAATTGGTGATATGGGGGCCAGACACCAAAGAGGAGCAGGCAGAATCGGAATAGATGCTGAACTGCCAGCCCTCCAGATTCTTACCATCTTCCGTAGTTTTTGTCAGAGCCAGACTGCCAGTATTCAGCTTGTTGCTGAAGCTGACAGAGGCAGTACTGTTTGCCGTGACGGTAACCATCTGGGGATTGGTACTTGCACAGTAATACTGAGAGGCAATGCTGCTTGTGGTATGGCCGATTTCCTTAACATAATAAGTTCCGGGAGTCAGACCGGTAACGGAGATCTTACCGCCGGAGTCAGTGGTGTAGGGTCCTGATACCAGAGAGGTACAGGCAC
Organism: Oscillospiraceae bacterium; assembly: GCA_017939025.1. The sequence goes on along the minus strand of JAGBAI010000047.1, from coordinate 24,250 downwards.
TGTTGCTGTAAATGCTGAACTGCCATCCGGAGAGATTCTTTCCATCTTCCGTAGTCTTGGTCAGGCTCAGATTGCCGGTGTTCAGCTTATTGGTGAAGCTGACAGAGGCAGTCCCGCCAGCAGTAATGGTAACCTTCTGCGGGTTGGTGCTGGAGCAGTAGTACAATGCATTGATGCTGCTGTCCGAATGCCCAATCTCCTTGACATAGTAGGTACCCGCGGACAATCCTGTTACGGAAATCTTACCGCTGCTGTTTGTGGTATAGGGACCGGCAACCAGAGAGGTACAGGCACTGTTACTGTAGATGCTGAACTGCCATCCGGAAAGGTTCTTTCCATCCTCTGTGGTTTTGGTCAGACTCAAGTTACCCAGATCGGGCGGGTCCAGTTTGAAGTACGCGTTCATACTTCCAGAGGACACACTTGCCAGGGAAATGGTAGTCTGATAGGTAGAACCAGACATATACCAAATGTTATATGTGGAGTTAGCAGCAGAAGGTACATACTTTGTTGCGGAGAAGACCGTGGATTCGGAAATGGTTCCGGTCTGATAGATATACAAATAGTTGCCGCTTTTGTAGAACTCCGCACCGTTTCCATCAGTAAAACTCCAGTCAGAGAGGACACCATTACTGTCATAGACAGAGGTTTCGTCTCCGGTGAGGGTGATGTAAGGTGCGTTGGAACTGGAACTGCCGGTAAAGCTGGGGCGTTTCAGTGCGCTCTGAACATAGGACACCAGCGTGTTGTAGTTGGGCGCGAAGTTGGAAATTGCCGCAGCACCGGCATTGTAGAAGATATCACCAGCGGTGCCGCACTCGTTGGTGGAGTTCAGCACAAAGGTGCTGGGATTACGCAGGCCGCAGACGATCTCATAAATCAGGAACTGGGTTGCCACCCGGAGGGGGACGTTGGGGTTAGAATCTCTCTTTACAGAGAAGACGCTGATGGAGTCATCCCACATCTGATCGCTGTACAGCAGGATCAGACCAATGGCTTCCCGCCGATCCGCAGGTAAAGAGTACCAGACATTACTGCCGGTAGAGCTGTAGCTGCCGTTCAGGGTAATATCCCGGTCAACGGAGTTGCCAGAGGTACTGGCGCCATAGTTGCGCCAGGGTTCGATACAGTACAGCGGATCGTCCGCATAAGGGACGTTACCGTACCGGGCAAAGTGCCAGCCTAAGTTTTTGATATAGGCTGTTCTGGTGGTGCCTGAGCCATTGGGTTTGTAGGATACCGAAAGCTGACTGTTCAGGCGGCTGGTATAGTCGCCGTTATCCGCGAAGTCGAACAGCATGATGCTACCCTGCGTGGATGCGGCACTGGCCTTTGTCACAAAGAAGCCGGGCAGCATACCAAAGCACAGCACAAACACCAGAAGCAGGGACACAAGTCCCCGTAAGCGTTTTGTCATTTCATCCATCCTTTCTTGAAATAGTAAAAAATGTCCCTGCTGCATTTGAAGCAACAGGGACATGACAGAATAAAGACAATACACAGATACTCTCTAAAGCAAAATTCAAATAATCAGACATTTTTGTGTCCAACATACATATCTGTACATCGCCATTCCATCCGTAGAAATGGTTACATACCAAAGGGCAGCATGCCTCCAGAATCCTGATTGTCGAAGCCAGCACTCTGGTTCATACCCTGAACCTTTTCCAGTTCCTGACTGTAGGCATTCAGGACGACATCCTGCAAGCTGGATTTACCAGCATTGGAGATGGGGAAAAAGATATCCGAATACTTGTTTTTCCCCTCGCCATCTTTGTATGAAGACTGGGGAGGGGCTACAAACAATCCTTTGCTGCCATCCACTACCCGGAGGCCCTTAACCACAAACTGACCATCCAGGGATACAGAGGCAATTGCCTTTACCCGGTCGCCGGATACCATCCGGTCAATTCTCGCTTTGATTTTCATGATCTCACCGCCTTCCTTGTTTGAATGAATTTCACCGTTGAAAGCAAAAAATCCCCCTGCAGCCAGTAATTGCTCACCAGCTACAGGGGGATTACCGAAAATGCCACCATAAAACAGGCATTGCGAAGCCTAAATGGGTATCTGCCATCAGCTAATTCTCCCAAAGGGGATCACATTACTCTGACCTGCCCATTTTGCAGACAGGTGCAGTACTGCTTCCCGCTGCTGTTCCAGGGACAAGCTGTCCAGAAAATCCAAGAGGGTCATCCGACCATCCACTGCACCAGCATTCTCCCTGCCAGAGCAGTTATCGCAGAGTTTTTCTCTTTTCACAACGATGGCATCATCCGACTGAATAGCAAAACTCAGCACATCATTATGGCGAAAGCCTACCAGCTCCCGCAGTTCATAAGGAATCGTGATCCGGCCACGCCTTCCCAAAATGCGAAGGATCTTCTTCATCCTCTGTACACCTCCTTATGCCGCATCCTGCATGCAGGACTGGCACTTGGTGCAGAAGTTGACACACCGCCAGTCTGTTTCACTGACGGCTTTGTAGTTTTCGCAGGTATGGTAGCATTCGGCATAGTCTGAGTAATCCTCCACGTCAAAAGCCGCTTCCTCATAGTCTTCATCGGCCTGCTCCTCGCCGGTATCTTCCTCATAAGACTGGATGTTGGCATAGACGATCAGCAGATCGCCGTCCCGTTCCACTTTCATAATGCGCCCATCCAGAGCGCAGATCAGATCCAGAATGGTCTGGATTCTCTCGTCATCAGGCACATTTTTCTTCATAGGTCATGTTCCTCTCTTTCAATAGAATTGTTGGGGTATCTTCAAGCGCATCGAAAATACTTAGCTGGGCAATGGATCGCTTCCGTTCACTGGTATCATAGTTGGAGATCAGCAGTTCCGGATACTGGCAGCCGGGTTCATACCTCTGTGCAATATTGGAGAGCCTGCTTACCCGCTCGATATAGATTCCCGGATGGGTATAGAGCTGTTCAATTTCCGGGCAATCGTTATAGGAAAGCAAAAACTTTCCGCTGATTCCCAGAAGCGTTTCCGCCAGTCTCGCATGATCCTGCCGTCCAAAACCACCGCCTTTATAGCAGGCTTCCGTTTTGTAATAGGGTGGGTCACAGTAAAAGAAGCTTTCCGGTCTGTCATGCTGCTGGATCAGTTTCTGGAAGTCCCGATTCTCAATGACCACTGTTTGAAGCCGCTTTGCTGCCGCAGTAATCACCGGGAAATTGCGCCACATGGCATGAGGTTGTCCACCAAAGCTATCCGTACCGGAAGCATAGCTGTAGCGAATTAACGCATAAAAATAGGCTGCCCTCCTGATATCAGGAAGTACAGCCTTCGTATGCAAAACCTCTTTCATGTACTCAAAATCCAACCGGGCATTCAGGACGAATGTCAGTTCATCATTCAGTTCTGTCGGATGTTCCCGCACACAACGATACAGGTTAACCAGATCACCATTAAAATCGTTATAGATTTCAAAATCCTTTCCGGGATTCTTATGGAACAAGACCCAGCCACCACCGCCAAATACTTCGATGTATCGCTTGTAATCCAGAGGAAAGCGGGGAAGGATCTCATCTCTGAGCGCCTTTTTGCCACCTACCCAGGACATAAAGCTATTTATTCTTTCACCTTCCTTCTTTTCCGGGATCTCTTGGCGGTATTAGATACCAGTCCTGATCCGCTGTGCTCTGCGCCGTCTGCATACTCTGCACTGTGCCTGATGATTCAGTGCCGCAATCACTGCAACACCAGCACCACACAGCATACCGACACGCCATAACTGTTCCTTTTTCATTCCATCACCATCCCTTCTTCATAATCTTCCTCCACATCCTGATCTTCCACCGAAGTAATGTTTACATACTCTCCGATGATACTCAGGGCAGAGTGATAGCTTTGGCATTGGGTAATCCTGTACTGCATTTCCCTCGCCTGCTCACGCATACCATTCTCCCGAAGTGTAGCTGCGGCAATACCTATCAGGTTGAAGATATTGCCGTTCTGCCCAATGAGAGGGCAATCTGGTTTCTGCTGTATGCTCACATCTGCATTCCTCCCATGCCAAAGTCTTCTGCCTCTTGATCTGCCATCTGAGAATCTTCTTGCTTGACAGAATGGATAATAAGATCGTCCCGGCAGGGTACCATCTCATACAGGCTTCGGTTACGGCCTGCGATGACACCATATTCAGTTACCTTTCCATCCAGCTTCTTGAGCAGAGCATGTCCTTCACTGGCACATATCAGCGAGTCCAACCATCCCCGGTCAAACTCAGGCGGCAGCATCCGGCTCAGATACTCCTGAAAATAGCTTTGCTCATCATCCAGCCTTTCTTCCATGTGGTAGTCATCCAAATGGATGGCGCAGTCGAGAATACCATCCATGTCGGCTGGTTTTTCTAAATCCAAGACCGCTTTGAACTTAACCTGATCATCCGGAGACATGTCCAGCATCATTTCAGCCAGTCGGTTCAGCTTGCTGAACTGGCGCATATTGGGATAGTGATCTGCCGTGATCTGCGGAATGGTAGATTCCATTTCGTAGTACAGACATCCCTCAATCTGCTTTGCGCCCAGAGACTTGGCAATGTTCTTTGCTTCCTGGGGATGGACCGGCAGGGATATCCACTGCGCTTTCTGCTCTGAATCTTCATCCGGAAGCAGTTCATACTTATTGATTTTCAGCCGGAAAGCATACCATGTTTCCTGCGTCTGTTCACCTGGCAGTGTAATACCATCATAGATTTGAGGCATTTCATAGGCGGCTGTAGGTACATAATAGTTATTGGTGAAGATGCCGCCCTCTCCCATGCGGAATTTTCTGCCTACAGATTCCACATCCAACAGGTCTACTGCTGCCTGGGGCATAGCAGCAATATCATCATCCATTTCATTGTCTATGACGAAGCGTCCCAGGTCGCTGTCATTCCAGACACCGCCAATGATGCATACCTGATCCAGGCCATAGGTCATATTGATCAGATCTTTCATCGATGCAACATCATCGAATTCACCTGCTTCCTGATATTTCTGAAAAACAGCCTGCAGCACAATCTGTTCCTCCCTTGACAGACTTTCCAGTCTGGATGCCAGGAAATTCAGTTCCTCCATGGTTGGGCAATCCAGCCGCACATCTGTGAGCTTCGGAAGTGTATCACACCTTGTGATTACAATATCCTGATAACCAGCCGCTGCTGTAAAGGATCTGGCGCGCTGGTTGGCATCCAAAATCTCATAATCTTTCGCCGGGAGATCCAGATTGGCAAAATAAAAGCGCCCTCTGGGCGCATTCTCCGTTGCCATCTCTACCCGGAATGATTTTTCTTCCATCGCATTCTCCTTTCCGATTTTTACATAGACATGTCCATGCCAGGTTCATCGTATTCCGGTTGCTCCGCAACTATGGTATAGTGCTCCTCGCCAAACCCCACGGCATGCTGAAATACGATTTTCTGATCCAGTATTTCTGATGTCAGGTACTGCGTAGCCACGCCGGTATTGCTGTCCACGATTTTGATGTACGGACTCTGGAGCAACGCCTTTGCCTGCTCCGGGTTCAGTCGGATATGTCCCTCCTCCACCACAAGGTCAACAGTTGCGTGTGGATTCAGCTTGAGAAAACCTCTGACTGTTTTCAGCATTTCTCTCTCCTGTTCCTCCCGAACTGCTGCTTCCTGCAATGCGGTAACGGTAATGTCCGCAAACTTGGGTTCATCCATGCACACCTCTCGGAATCGCCTGCCCATATCTTCCAGCACAGACAGATCATCTGCGTTACAGAAGAAGCCGCCAGCTTCGCAGTCGAAACGGATCTTACTCAGATTGGGATCGGATTCAAAAAACTTTTTGAAGACATCCTCCCACTCATAGCCATTTCCGTGGGTGTAGAGACCTCTTTCCATAATCGGCTCTCCGATTTTCTCAGCATAGCGGTTGAACGCAGCCTGCCCGAAGTCCTCGTATTCATCCGGCAGAAAGGACAGTGCCAGACACAGACTAAAGTTTTTACCATCATGATCAACCAGATAAAAGGGAGCATTCTCCTGATTGAACCGATGGATTCGTTCCTGTACCATCAGAAGGTCACCTCCTCCATGGGTTCCGTGGTCCAGAAGCTTTCCTTCCACACTGGTTCCTCATAGGAACAGCCGTCCAGAATGATGGACACCTTGGGGATATCCCCAAAATCAGTTTTATCCAGACAACACATTGTGAGATTGGAATTGGAAAACCTGCAATCGCAGAAAGATGCACCAGAGAAGTTACTGTGGGTGAATGTACCCCGCTCACATTCCACACTCCGAAATGCTGTATTTTTGAATACTGCTTCCTCAGCCATCACATCAGACATAACGCAACAGTGAATCCTGGCATTGCGAAATGTTGCAAAGCACAATTCCGCACGGCTCAAATCGCAATTTACGATTTTGGCACCATCGAAGATGGCGTTATTCAGGTTTTTCCTGTTAAGATTCAGATCATCCAGCAAACAGTTGGAAAAGTCTGCACATTCTCCACCGGCATCATTCAGCCACAGGGTATGCTTGGCACACATGATTTCAAGGTCCTGCTGTGTAAGCTTTCTCAGGTGGCTTACATCTTCCTGAATTACATACTCCGGGGCAATCTCTATGAAAAGTCCTTCATAATCCATCTCCACGCTTCTGATTTCCCGGCGCTCAGAGAGCATCTCTGCGAACAGGTCATTATCAAAAGTCTGTCCATCCGTACTGGATTGCAGTTTATCCAAGTCAATTCGGTATTGTCCATCCAGCTGACACTTCAACGCTTCACCCACATAGCGCTCAACCAAGCTGACCATTCGCCGGTTGAACTCGTCCAGAGAGGGGTGTTGTTCCATCTGCATGATCTGCCTTGCCCTGGGAAGATATGCATGGTACCGGGCGTAGTTGTATCCCTCACTTTTGACCAGGATGCCATCGTCCCTGCCTTCACAGAGAATCAGCATACAGTGATTAAGACCATGCTTATCTTTCACCAGTTCTCCGGTCGCATCGCTGATAAAACCATAGTCTTCATCCAGATGCTTGCAGAAGTCCACATACTCAGGAATCGGAAGTTCCAAATCGAAATCTACAACACAGGGTTCCGCGGTAGTCTGCGGTTCATCACAGCGAAAATTGGTAAATATTGTTCTCATCGCTGCGCCTCCTACATAGACATCGCACCCATCTGGTGCTCGTCTTCTTCATGATAGATGCTCTCATCCTGAATATTGGCACCCAGCATTCCCAGCATATTCTCTGCCTTTTCGCCTTCGGAGCAGCATGCCGGGGCATTGGCTGCATAAACAGCCTGCTCCGTCAGATCCTCAGCGGTGATTAGATCAGTCGCCTGCTGCTTCTCCAATTCTTCTTTTGCAATCTCCTCCGCAGTCAATTTGCGGAAGGAATCCACCCCAGGCACCAGCGCGAGGCTCCTTCCATTATCCCACTTCATGTGGATCTGACCAATGGCATCCACGGCGGCAACCGTTCCTCTGGTTCCGGCAGGCACAGGTGACCAGGGATCTTCCATGTGGTTCAGTACAACTCTGGCTCCGGGCGGATACATTTCCTTATAACGGGTCGCAGTTCTGCGAAGCTTTTCCCATTCTGAAGCTGCCATTTCATTCCTCCTTTTGTTCTCTCATTTTGATTGGGCATTATAAGCCAAATGACATATCCTCCTGGGGATCATCATCCATATCTTCCTCTTGGAACCATTCTCCCACGAAGTCAATGGGTGGAGGCTTGATCACGTCAATGCCTTTCTCCAGTAGATCAAGGTCCTCTTTTACATCCCGCAGCCCTTCTTCCAGGTAGCCACCCTGGAAATACTTCCATTCGCCTTTCAGATTCATGATATAAACAAACTCAATCAGATCATCATATCCACCCAGTTCTTCCAGGGTATAGTTTCGGGCCGCCATGTCCTCATACCCAAATTCTCGTTGAAACGCAACAGACACATTTTTCTGAGGGCTGTCCAGGGTATGGGGCAATGCTGGGTTTGGTTCCAGAATAGGATACAACAGGTACAAGTCACCCAAGTCCAGAATTCTGTCCACCTGCTCCGGTGTACTAAACTTTTCCAGCAGCATCGCCCCCTGGAATTCCAGGTGTCCGTTCATTTGGCAAAAAACTGTACGGTATGTATCCGTATCAATCTGTTTTGCAATTAAGCTGTGCGTTCCCATTATTCCTCCTTCCGTTCAAAAATTTACTGTTTTCTCTTACGCAATTCATCATGCCTGGAGGTATCACACTACAATCATAGGCACCACCTCCTTTCCATGCGAAACCGCTTACATGTACATTCCACCGTAATCTTCCTCCATGCCGAAGAGTTCCTCCGGGTCCCAGTTGAAGTTGAAGTCCACACTTTCAACGTTGGTACAGCGGTTACTGAGGAAATCAGGATTCATATCGATCCGTTTCATGAAGTAAGCAATCTCCTCCGGGGTTGCCCGCACCGTTTCTCCTTCTCCGTATATGTACGCATCTGCGTGTACCTGAATATCAGATTCATTTTCCAGATCTTCAAGGAAATCATCTGCAGCACACCAGCCTTCCAGATCTTCATATTCTCTGGGGATACCTCCCACAAGGAACTCTGTTTCATAACCATCGCCTGTCATGGTTACATTGGAAAACAACAAAGCCATATCCCATCACCTCCGATCTCCGGCAGCAGATTCTTGCTTTGCCGCATCTTCCTCAAATCTAAGCAGTTGCCTCTCATAGTGGAGCTGCTGTGCTTCTTTGATGGGACGGATGGTATAGAGCAGGCTTCCGTTCTGTTTTTTACCAGCTTTCGTAAAAATCGAGGTCGGTTCAGTATAAATCAGACCCTTTTCCACCAGACCGTCTACATGCTTCTTTACGGTTGGTCTGGACATATCTACCGCCGCACCGATGGTTCGGAAGCTGGGATAGCACTGGTAAGTCTTTCTGTTCTCACAGAACATGAGGTATGCATATACCGCCAGTTCTCCAGTAGTCAAGCCCAGATTGAAGATAGCATTGGGCATAGGAAAGTAATTGCGGATGGCATCCTTTTTCAGGTATCCTTTATATGCCATGTGGCACCTACTTTCCCAGATGTTCCTCCACCCATTGCTGGAATTTTTCCTTAGGGACTACCAGTCTGCTTCCGATCCGCAGTGCTGGAAATCCTTTTTCATGGAGCAGTTCATAGGCGCTGGATGGAGATACTCCCAAAATCCCGGCTATCATCTGTGCATTCAGGAATATGGGCAGATCATCATAGTTTTTATATTGTTTTTCGGACATCGCGTTCCTCCTTTTTTTGAATTCTGGTTGGCACCAGAAATACCGTCATCGCAGAGTTTACGGTGCATATTTCTGATGTCCACCGCCTGCCAGCAGTCGGCAGGCTTTTCCTTGATTATGGCGTTACAGTTTCTTTTCCGGGTATTCCCCGGTCAGGCTGCAACGCCTGTTTGTCTTTCATCAACTTTGTGCAGTGAACTAGGCCATCCCGCAGCATATGAACTGGAATTATCGTCCAGGTCCAGGATTCCACGTGAACAAATGGGGCATACGCTTTCAGCCTCCACCGGTATCACCCTGCCTCCAGCAGGCTGTCGCCAAACATGTGTTTTATCATTCGACCCTCTTGTCACCCCTACGCACTGCTGTATTTTGTTTGCAGGTCGGTATAAGTTTAATCGCTATCCGCATAGGCGGAGTCCCGGCGCACTTACCTGGCTGGAGAGGGTAGTTTAACCCGATTCACTACTATGCAATTTTCAAGGTGCAGGAGGGGATACGCCGATGCTCGGTAATTAACCCCCTCACTATCAATTCGGACACGCAACGCGGAAAACGAAACAGTAATTTTTAATATTACACGAATTTTTTCAAAAAAATAATCAGGCATGGTAAAACAGATCTTTTCCTATGCCTGATCAGCCTGTCTTCGATTATTCAGCCTTGACGGTTGACCGTATTTCCGCTATACTTGCCAAGGTTCATTTTTCCAGAGGAGGACATACCATGCTGATAGAAAGTATCGGATATACTGCCATGCTGGTAGATTATATTGCCAGAGCTACGCACCTGCCTGTGGCTGTCATTGCTGAAACCATAGGAGAGGCTGGTATCTTCCGGCTGGCACATAATGCACCTATGAATCGTCACTTACCTATTACTCAGATTTCCAGCGAAGTAATGTCCGATTACAGCATCTCTTGTAAATCACCTAACTTTACTGTCAAGCCAGATGAAGCTGTTTCTGCTACATTGATTTCTGAGGTTCAGGCTATCACTTCACAGAAAAACCTGTACACCTCTGTTCTATATGAACTGTTAACTAGCCGGAACTCTTAAAACTCCGATTTATAGCCAACACAAATTATTGCAACGATCCTTTCCTTTATTTTCCGGGAACGCTCGGCTACAAAGCCAAAATAGGAAAAGCACCACCACATGCTGCGGTTTCGAATCTCACGAAACCCCAACACATGGTGGTGTTTTACATTATTACAATATCATTTGTTAATCTGGTTGATCATGCATCCTAAACACCGGTTTCAAAGCTCCAGGGTTACCAATATTATGTATCTGGTAAAGCTCCCAATATGAGTATGACTTCGTTTTAGCTGTATTATCTTTCAGCACATCTCTGTGCTCATAGATCAGCGCACTTTCCGCATGGTCAATAATATTATCATCTACTTCATAAGGATACACAATTTCTCCAACACGCACATACTTTATTCCATACCGCTTATAAAGCCACTCCCGTTTATGTGCTCTTAAACGTTCCCGAATTGTATTCGTGGCTTTTCCAATGTAAAGGCTCGTTTCTCTACCATGCAAAACACGGGATATATAATACAGCCCATTTTTCAAAGATGCATCTGAACGTATCATCTCATCCACAGTCATCGGATCAGACCACTGAATTCTAATTATCTTGTCTCTCATAGCTACACCCCTACTGCATGACAACAGTATCGCCTATTCCACAATTATATTAATACCATCAATATTTGTCAAACCACTTATCACATGCCCTCTACATTCTTGCGATATTATCTTTGATTACAGTATTCATTTTTCTTACAGATGACTTGCTTTTTCCTGTTTTCTAAGGTACAATCACCACACTTGTAACTGAATATCCATACGCTCCTCTATGCAGTTTCTACCTGACCACAGTTTTGACTACAATATCTGCGAAAGCCAAAACGGATTCTGCTAGGGGGGCAATCGTTTTTGACCACAGTTTTGACCACAACTACAGAAAAAACAGATGGAATCAGCGGAGAAGAGAGTTCTGAATACCACCGAGAACTGTGAATAAAAGTATTAAACGGAGCCAAAAAAGTTAAGAAAAATTCCCGGATTCGTTTGGGACCAGGATGCCGCGAGTTCGAGTCTCGCCACTCGGATGAAAAAAGAGAGGTGCATAGCACCTCTCTTTTTTTCATCCGGGTAAGAGCCTCGAACCATGCCCAGCACGTCCTTTTGACAATCCTGTACAATTTCTCTTTACATTTTCGATCTCCTTATATATAATGAATCCAAGATTATTTTTAAGGAGGACAGACAATGTATTCATTATGGGAGAATCTCAATCAGCTGAAAGCCTGCCGCTGGGTGGAGCTTTCCCACTCCATGAACAACGACAGCCCCTATTGGGCAGGTATTCCCGACGGCTCCGTGGAAATCGGCAAGGTCGTGTATGACTGGGGCAATCCCATGCTGGATTGTCTGATCCAGACCTTCCTGTTCCCGGGCCAGTTCGGTACCCACATCGACTTCCCCAGCCATTTCGTGAAAGATGCCCCGGGTTCTGATGCCTACGGTGTACAGAACATGATGTATCCTCTGTGCGTCATTGACATTACCAAGCAGGTTGCAGAGGATGTCCATTATGCAGTGACCGTTGAGGATATCAAAGCTTACGAAGAACAGTATGGCCCCATTCCCAACGGCGCTTTCGTGGCCCTTCGTACCGACTGGTATAAGCGCTGGCCGGATATGAATGCCTTCTCCAATCTGGACGAGGATGGCGGTGAGCATTGCCCCGGCTGGTCTATGGAAGCCTTGAAATACATTTACGAGGAACGCAATGCCGCTGCCAACGGTCACGAAACTCTGGATACCGATGCCAGCGTTCTGGCAGCCGAAGCTGGTGACCTGGCCTGCGAGCGGTATGTGCTGGCCTCCGGCAAACTGCAGATCGAAGTACTGCGGAACTTGGATCAGGTTCCTGCCGCCGGCGCCATTCTGGTAGCAGCCTGGCCCCGTCTGGAGGGTGCCACCGGTCTGCCCGTTCGTGTCTGGGCTATTTGTCCTTAATTTTCTTTTTACAAAAAGCCACGCTTTCAAAAGGAAAGCGTGGCTTTTCTGTTCTCTTAACCGCCGTTGCGGATCTGCAGGAGCTTGACCTTCAGATCTTCCTCCATTTTCTGCATCTCCACTTCTGCTGCCAGGCGCTTGGCCCGGCCATCGGCCTGGATCTTCATCACATCGTCCAGCGTCTGGATCAGCTTGGCGTTGGTGGTTTTCAGCGTTTCCATATCCACAATGCCCCGCTCTGCCTCTTTCGCAGTTTCCACAGAGGCCATGTGAAGCTTTTCTGCATTCTGCTTTAAGAGGGCGTTGGTAATATCCGTCACCTGCCGCTGTGCCTGGGCCGCTTCTGTGGAATGGGCAATGCCCAGCGCCAGAACCATCTGATTTTTCCACAACGGAATGGTGTTCATCAGGGTAGTCTGGATCTTTTCCACCATCACATTATCATTGTTCTGGATCATCCGGATCTGAGGTGCCGTCTGGATGGAGATGGCTCTGGTCAGTTCCAGATCATGGATCTTCTTTTCAAACCGGTCACACTTGTCAGACAGATCCCGGGCTGCCTGGGCATCTTCCGCAAGGCCTGTCTGCTGGGCTTTGGCCTGCAATTCCATCAGCTTTCCGGTACGCACCTGCTGCAGCTTCTGTTTACCTGCCAGAATATACATGGACAGTTCTTTAAAATAAGCCAGATTTTGCTCGTACATTTTATCCAGTACAGCAGAATCCTTTAAAAGCCGCACCTGATGCTGCTGCAACGCATCGCCAATTTTCTCCACATTGACCTCAGCCTTGGCATATTTGGTTTTCATGGTATCCAGCTTGTTGGCCTGCTTTTTGAAGAAGCCGAAGAATCCCTTTTCTTCTTCCGCGTCAAAGCCCTTCAGCTCCCCCACCACCTGGGTAATCAGGTCGCCAACCTCACCCAGATCCTGAGTCCGCACATTGGCCAGCGCAGCATCGGAGAATTCCGCCATTTTTTTCTGGGTACCGGCACCGTACTGCAAAATCTGCGCCGTATTTTCCACATCGATTTTGGCAGCGAAGGCAGCCACCATCTGCTGCTCTTCCGGGGTCAGTACCGGCTCATGGACTGCTTCGTTCTTTTCTTCCACTACGGCAGGAACGGTGGTTTCCTCCAGCTCCGGCTCCAGAGTCAGTTCAAATTCTTGTTCCATATACTTGTCTCCTTATGGGGTTTTCTGCTTTCGCATTTTGGTCAGGTCATCCTCTACCAGCCCTTCCTGGGCCAAGAGGGTGTTCAGCACGGAAATATCACTGGAAACATCCAGCGCCGTATCCTCAAACAGTTCATCCAGCAGCTTTTCAAATGCCAGATTCAAGGTATCCAGCGTTTTCTCGATTTCCCGTTTGGAATTACGGATGGTCTCTCCCTGTACCGGCTGGACATCCATGTCCTCATAAGCTCGCAGCAGCTTCACCGTCATGGGCAGGTAATAATCCATCATCTTTTTCAGATCCGGGATCACCTCCGGATTGGTGTCTACCCGTTCAAAGATCCGCTCCACAATATTTTCCAGCTGATAGATTTTCCGTGAAATCTCCTCACCGGGAATCCCATCATTGCATTTGCGAATCTGATTTAAAAATTCCTCTCCCTTGTCCAGCACATCCCGCACCTGAGGAGAATGTGTGCTTTCCTTCTTTTTCTCGATCAGTGCGGCTTCCTGCCGTTTACGCTCCTCCAGCTGGAGGCGGCTTTGCTCGAAATACCGGTAAGTTTCATGGCTGGTAATGACCATGGTGCCCTCATTGTTCAGATGTCCTTCCGGAAGAACGCCCCTGGAAATAAGCTTTTCCAGATCCTTTTTCACGGTTTTCACGTTTTTTCCGGCAGCCCTTGCCAGCTTTTCCAGAGTGCAGTAGGTTTTTGGGCCCAGGGCCTTTTTATAGCTTTTGAAACGGCTCACCAGATTCAGATTTCCTATCCCGCTGCCGATCAGACCAATGCCGCCAGCAGAAAGCGTCAGCGTCCACAGGGCTGGTGTCAGACTGTAGCCGCCAAACAACAACACCGTGACTGATGCCAGCAGCATTACCAAAGAAACGCCGCAAAGCAGTCCGCCGCCTACGATTTTCAGAACCCCTCTGGTTGTGATGCCGCCTGTGGTGCTATAGAGGACGGATACATCCTGCTGTTCTATGATCTGGGGCTTTTCTTCCGCCTTGCGGGCCGATCCCAAGTCCACAGCCCGGCTCACTGTCTGGCGGATAGTCTGCCCCAATTTCTGATAATCATGGGAATTTACAGCCTGCTCTACAATATCCTGTACATTGCGGCCCAGTTCTTCCCATTGAGAATTCTTATATGCCATAAGCGTCACTCCTATTGGGACTATTATAGCGACAACCCGGATAAATTACAAGAAAAACTTACACCCCTGGGCGCGGAGGTGTTCTTCAGCCAGGAATAAGGCGTGAGGTGTTATTTTATTGATACACGCCTCACGCCTAACTCCTCACTTGCAAATCTTCCAAAATCATGCTATCATATAGATAATTCTACGCTGGAGGGTAACCATGGACGACGAGAAGCTGAAGCATCAGATCGGTGCCAATATTGCCGCCCACCGCAAGAACGCCGGACTGACCCAGGCCGGGCTTGCGGAAAAACTGAATTATTCCGATAAGGCCGTCTCCAAATGGGAACGGGGCGAGTCGGTCCCTGATGTACTGACGTTAATGGCCCTGGCAGAGCAGTTTGGAATTACGGTCAATGATCTGCTGGCCGATCCCGATGCTTTGCCCGGCAACCCCGGTAAGCTGGAAAAGGCCATGACCCAGGTCTCGGAAAAGGCACTGAAACGCAAAGCCAACAAAAACGTGATCCTGGCCCTGTCTTCTACCCTGGTGTGGTTTGTGGCGCTGCTGGCCTTTGTTCTGCTGTCATCCTTCGATTTTCTGAAGCAGTACAGCTGCCTGCTGTTTTTTGTAGCCATTCCCGCCAATGCCATCGTACTTCTGAGCCTGCGTTCTGCCTGGCATGATTTCCGCTGGAACAAGGCACTGATCTCCATTATTGTCTGGGGCAGTCTTTTGAGCATCTTTATGGTCATCCAGGCCATCTGGGGCTATCATTTCTGGAAGCTGTTCCTGCTGGGAATTCCCGGCCAGATCGCCATTTTCCTGTGGTTCCACATGTTCCACCCCACAAAAAAGGAGGAGCCTGTCAATGGATAAAAAAGAACTCCGTGCCACCATCCGCGCCCGGAAACGGGCCATGACTGAGGAAGAGATCATCTCCCGCAGTGAAGCCCTGGGCCGGATTTTTCTCCAAAGTGAAGCTTACAAGTCCGCCAGAACCATCTATGGCTACCTTCCTTACAACCAGGAAGTCCGCACCGTCCCCATGCTGGAACAGGCCCTGAAGGACGGCAAGCGCGTGGCTGTACCCAAATGCTACGGCGATGAGATGCGCTTTATCTATATGGACGACCTGAGTAAAGTGGAGAAAGGCTATGCCAACATCCCCGAGCCCATTGCTGACGGTCCCATTGCCGATGACGAAACCGCGCTGGTTCTGATGCCCGGCCTGGCTTTTGATCCTCAGGGCCATCGTATCGGTTACGGCGGCGGCTTTTATGACAAATTTCTGTCCGCCGAGCCAAATCATCCTACTCTGGCCCTGTGCTACGAATTCCAGATGCTTCCCGCGCTGGAAACCGAGGAACACGATATCCCCGTTGATACTGTCCTCTGGGCCTGATTCCGCAGGGGCCGGTACCCACATTGGCCCTTATACCCTGTTTATACCGTGTGCGGGCCGATGTAGGCATCGGCCCCTGCGTTTGTGCGTAAAGGAGACATAAAATGGCACAATTTCTTCCCATTCTCATCATTGCCGCCATCATCTTCGGCATCTGCTACCTGGTTGACAAAACCTTCGCCAAGCTATTCCGCAGCAAAGCCCAGCACCGCAGTGGCAAAGCTGTCCGGGCCAACAAGCGCTACGGTGTGTTCGGTGTGGTGCTGACGGTTCTGGGTATCATGTCTGTCTGCATCGGCATCACTGACGGCCCGGTGCTGATCTGGGGCGGCGTATTTGTTCTGCTGATGGGCATTGCTCTGGCAGTCTACTACTTAAGCTTTGGTATTTTCTATGACAGCGACACCATCCTGCTGCAGCGCTTCGGCAAAAAGGATGTTACTTATGATTATAAGGATATCGTCGGACAGAAGCTGTATCTGATCCAGGGCGGCAACATCGTCATTGAACTGCACATGGCTGACGGCAGCGCCATCAGCGTTCAGTCTGCCTTTGATGGTGCCTATCCCTTCCTGGATGCCGCCTTCTCCGCCTGGTGCCGTCAAACTGGCCGGGAGGAGAATGGCTGTGATTTCCACGATCCTTCTCAGAGTCTCTGGTTCCCCACAGTGGAGGAAAACTGATGGCACACATTCCCAATGGAACCACCGCCGAAATGGAACTTCTGACCTTTCAGAAAGCGCTGGAAGCCGCCAATACCCCTTCCGAGGAATATGATATCCAGAAGTGGCTCTATGCTCCCAACTTCTATTCGGAATACCGTTATATCCTGGGTACCCGGGGCAATAATCCCCTGATCTGTATTGGCATCAACCCTTCCACCGCAAA
Organism: Oscillospiraceae bacterium; assembly: GCA_017939025.1. The sequence continues at coordinate 7,343 of JAGBAI010000047.1, read as the reverse complement.
GCCCGATGCCCTGGACAACACGCTGAAAAGCGTGGAGCGCATCGCGCTGGGAAACGGTTTCGATTCCTTTATCATGTTCAACGTCTACGCCCAGCGGGCCACCTCCCCCGATGACATGGAAAAGGTCTGCAATCCCCTGCTCCATAAGGAGAACCTGGAAGCATTCCGGTATGTGCTGTCCATCTCAAAAGAGCCCGCTGTCTGGGCAGCCTGGGGCGCAGTCATCGAAAAGCGGAAATATCTTCCCGGCTGTGTCCGGGATATGTTGCACCTGGGTGAAGAATACGGCGCACAGTGGTTCTGTGCCGGTGCCATCACCAAAAAGGGACATCCCCATCATCCGTTGTATCTGCGTAAGGACGAAAAACTGAAACCCTTTGATGTAGAAGCCTATCTGGATTCTCTGTAAAAATATGCGGCGGTCTCTCGGGACTGCCGCTTTTCTTTCTTTCCGGTACTTGTGCCGCAGCCCCAATCTATGCTATAATTTCCATAATATCTTCTGGCCGGTGGTGTCCTTATGCAAAAAAGACTTTCTTTTCACAAACAAGCCCTGGTATTGTACAGTGCTTCCTTTTTGATTCCGTTGTGCATCCTGACCGGGTGCATGTATGTGCTGAAAATTGCCCCCTTTGGCGAGGATTCCCTGCTTCTGATCGATTCTTCCTCCCAGTATGTAAATTACCTGGGCTATTTCCGCAGTGTTCTGCGGGGTGAGAATGATTTACTTTACACCTTTTCCAAAAATCTGGGCGGTGATCTGCTGAGTCTTGCCGCCTATTATATGCTCAGTCCTTTCAATATTCTGTTCCTGCTGGCTGATACCCGGACTTTACCGCTGTTTTTCACTGCCATTGTGCTGCTGAAACTGTCCTTCAGTGGTCTGAGTTACTACTATGCCGCTTCAAGGCTCTTCGGCCATAAGCTTACAGGCCTTGCCTTCTCCACCGCATATGCCCTTATGGGCTACAATATGGTCTACGAGTGGAACATCATGTGGCTGGATGGCATTATGATCCTGCCGCTGCTGTTTTTGGGTCTGTATCGGCTGGTCAGCGAGAAAAAAATCGGATCGTATGCGTTCTGCATCGCCTATGCCCTGATCACCAGCTTTTATACCGGTTATATGCTCTGCGCTGCCTCGGTTCTCTTCCTGGCAGCCCTTCTTACCGTCTTCCCGGTCAGAGGGAAGGATCTGCTGAAAACCGGAGGCCGCTTTGCTTATGGCTCCTGTGTGGGTGGTTTTGCCGCAGCCATTGTCTGGCTACCCACCATTATGACGCTGGGCGGAAACCGGCTCAACCTGTCAGAAACATCCGCCCCCTTCTGGAAAACCGATCTGCTGGACTTTACAGCAAAGTTCATCCCCGGTGCCGCCAATACCATGGAAATTTACGAGGGTCTGCCCCATGTATTCTGTGGTACCGTCGTGTTGGTACTGGTTCTGCTGTTCTTTTTCAATTCCAAAATCTCCCGCCGGATCCGTCTGACCGGACTGGCTGTCATTGCCCTTTTCCTTGCCAGTTTCTGCATCACCCCATTGGATGTGGCCTGGCACGGCTTTTCACCCAACCGGCTGTTCAATTTCCGTTATTCTTTCCTGTTCTCCTTCGTTCTGATTCTGATTGGTCAATACAGCCTGGAGTCTCTGGATGGAATCACTGTCCGCAAGATGCTCCTTCCTGTCATTTTACTCCTTTCCATGGCAGCAACAGCCCTTTTACGGAAACCGGAGCTGGCCATCCCCGGTTGTTTTATCACGCTGGCAGTTCTTGCCCTGCTGCTGTTCCTCCCGGTTCTGTCCCGCCGGAGTAAAGCAGGTACCTGCATTCTGCTGACCCTTATCGCCATTTTTGAACTGGGTATCAACTGCGGTCTTACCTGGGACAAAATGTGCCAGGGTACACTGAAGATGAACTATCGGGACTTCTATTATTATATAGACTATGTGGAACCTGCCATTTCCGCGGCAAAAACGCAGGAAGACGGCCTCTACCGCATCGAAAAAACCTTCTTTAAAGATCAGAACGATCCCATGCTGTTCGGCTACAACGGTCTGAGCCATTTCAGTTCCACAGAAAAATCCTATGTTATGACTTTTTTGGAAAAGATGGGCATGCGGAATTATTTTAATGTCTGGTCAGCTTATCTAACCGGCAGCACTGCCGATGTGGATGCCTTGCTGGGTGTCAAATATTTACTGAGCAACGATGATTCGGCTGCATCAAAGGGATACGAGCTGATCAGCAGTCCCTATGGCATCGGCCTTTACCGTAACCCCAACGCGCTTCCCGTTGCCGTTCTGGCAGACAATTCACTGATGGATGTATCCATGGACAGCAAGGACTATTTTGCCCTTCATAACGACATCTGGAGCGGTCTGACCGGTCAGGCTCAATCCGTCCTGTTGGAAGAACCAGCTGTGCGAGTTACCCTGCAAAATCTGACTGGTTCCTTGCAGGATGACGGAACCCACCTGTATACCAAAACAGATCCCGAACAAAGCGCCTCACTGCGTTTTGAAATTTCCATTTCCCATGAGCTGCCACTTTATTGCTATTTCACCGCCCCGGTGGAAGAGCAGAGCGTGACCCTGCTGGTTAACGGTGAATCTGCTGGTGCCTACTTCGATGCCTTCCGGTGGAATATGGCCTGTACCGGAACCTATGCCCCCGGTGAGACACTGGTCGTGGAACTGTCTCCCAATGCTGACAGCTTCTCCTTTGACGAAGGCTGGTTTTATTACGAAGACCGGGCCGCACTGGCAGAAGCCGCTGAACAGGTAAAACAGTCTCCTGTAACGCTGAATCAAGCTTCCAGCTCCCGCCTCACCGGCAGCTTTACTGCCGATACCGCAAAAACCCTCTTTTTCACCATTCCCTGGGATGATGGCTGGCACCTGACCATGGATGGGGAGAAGGTATCTTTTGATACAGCACTGGGCACTTTCCTGGCAGTCAGCGCCGCGCCGGGAGCACATACCTTTGAAATGTATTTCCTTCCCCCGGGATTTACCGCCGGTGCCTGCCTGACTGCAGTTTCCGCAATAATGGCCTTTGCCTGGTGCTTTTTCCGGTGGAAACAGAAAAAAATGTGATTTTCAGGAGGATCATCCATGATTTCGACAGAATGTGAAAGCTGTTGGCATTATGATTATGACGAGGAATTTGAGGAATATTACTGCATGATGGATCTGGACGAGGATGAAGTCTACCGCATCATGTCCTCCCGCAATCAGCACTGCCCCTTCTACCGGCAGGGCGATGACTACACCCTCGCAAGGAGACAATGATCATGAAACTGCTTTTCACCGCACTGCTTTGCCTGCTATTGTCCGGCTGCAGCCTTCCTGCTGATGCTCCAGCTGAGGCGGCCACCTCCCTGGCCCCATCCCAGGAGACTGTAAAAGCCCTTCAATCCCAATATGGCAGTGCTGTGGAGGCAGTTTCTTTGCCCTTTTCAGAAGTACAGCAGCTTTGGTACACTGACCTTGGACTTCTGCTGCAAAACGGAAACGAGCTTGCCTTACTGGATCATTCCTTTGGCTGCGTATCCACCTGCACTCTGGATTTCACTCCGGTTATCACCTGTCAAGGTCAGCTGATCGCGGCCTTTGACCCAGAATCCCGGCAGCTGCTTCTGCTCAATGACAGATTGGAAGCATTCCGGCGTATCACACTGCCCCAGGGACTTTTGGGAAATCCCATTGCCGGCAGTGAACAAAATATCTGTTACTGCACAGATACCGGCCTGTACAGCTGGGATCTGGAAAGTGGCATCCGCCGCCGGATCCGGGAAACGGATCATGATCAGCAGACACTGATCGGACTGCACCTAGACGGAACTGTCCTGCAGTACCGTATCCGGGAAAACGGCCGGGAACGGGATCTGTTTTTGGATGCCCAAAGCGGTCAGCTTTTGCAGGAAATGGATGTCACTGCCCAACTGCTCACAGCAAAAGACCGCTATTACTGTATTTTTTCTTCCGGTGCTGTGGAGAATCTGGTTTTCGGATCAAAAGCAGATCCTCCGCAGGGACTGTATCCGGATACTTCCGCCACCCGGAAGCAGTTTCTGCCCGGAAACCACGCCGCTGTGACGCTGGAAGTCGGTGCGGAAGGCAATATGCAGCTTACCTGTTATGATCTGGAATCCGGTCGCCTATGGGATCATTTGCAGCTATTCCACACACCGAAAGCCATTCTGGACGGCGGTGATGGCAGCATCTTGGTTCTCATCTGTGAAAACAACCAGAATGTGCTCCTGAACTGGCAGCTTTCCGAACGCCACACCAGCGGTAAACAATACACGGATACATATTATACCGCCGACCATCCCGATCATGCCGGTCTCACAGTATGCCGGGATCATGCCCGGAGCCTTTCGGAGCTTTACGGCCCGGAAATTCTTCTTTGGAAGGATGCCATTGCAGCAGAGCCCTGGGACTATACTTTCGATCCGGAACACCGCTGTCAGGTGCTGCTGGATCAGCTGCAAACACTGGAAACAGCCCTTGCCCGGTATCCAAAGGAATTGCTGGTGCAAACAACATCGCATTTTGACACGCTGAAGATATGCCTGGTGCAGCGTATCACAGGCACAGCCGGTGCGGGCAGCTTACATACCGCCACGGGCATCCAGTTTCAAAACGGCGCCGACGCTTATGTGGTTCTTGCGGCAGGTCCCTATCTGGAACAGGCCCTATACCACGAATTGTTCCATGTGATGGAGACCCACATTCTCAGCTGCAGCAATGCACTGGACCGTTGGAATGAGCTGAATCCGGCAGGCTTTTCCTATGACCTGGATCATACCGCCAATGCGCAGCGCAACTCCGGGGTTTACCTGGAAAACGGCACCCGGGCTTTTGTGGATACCTACTCCATGAGCTTCCCCCGGGAGGATCGGGCCCGTATCTTTGAATATGCCATGCTGCCGGACATGGAGCATCTGTTCCGGTCAGAAATTATGCAGAATAAACTCCGGGCCATCTGTACCGGAATCCGGGAAGCCTACGGTCTGAAAAGAAACGCCGAAACCTTCCCCTGGGAACAGTATCTGCAATAACATACCCCCGCTTCCAAAGAGAAGCGGGGGTTACTTATGTAGTTCAATCCTCCGGGAACAGCTGATCCTGGCAGTATTTGATGATGGCCTTGCGGGTAATGAGGCCGATAAAGGCACCGTAATCATCCACCACAGGCACAAAATTCTGATGACTTGCCCGTTCGATGAGATCCTGCATAGAGGCGGTGATCCGTACAGGTACATTGTCCTTGCGGCGCTGGATATCCATGATCCGTTTACTTTCCGCCTGGCGCATATCCATGCTGCACATATTTTTCAGGGCCCACAGCAGATCTCCTTCGGTGAGACTGCCCCGGTATTCACCTTTCTTGTTCAGAATGGGTAAGGCTGCGTAACCGGCGGATTCCATTTTCTCCAGAGCCTGCCGGATGGTATAGTCATCACGCACATGTGCGCACATAGCTTTCGGTGTCAGAAAGAATAAAATATTGTTCATAGGGTACTCCTTTTTGGTGGCACAGTGAAGGGGAGATTCCCTCTCCCCCTCCTGTTGTTATTATTATAGCACAACCAGAAAGGAAAAGTATGAAATTTTTTCGTAATTTTACCAATCGCACGCCAAATATATCCGTCGTATTTTGTGCGTATTCCACAAAGCAAAAAAGGAGGACGGTTTCGGGGCGGTCCAATAAAACAGTATATTGTTTTGGGAAACGGCATGATTTCGGTCATGCCGTTTTTCCGTTTTGTAAGTCATAGAGTAATGTTGCAGGAAGAATCCCGATGTAGTTGTAGCTGATTTCCACATCCTGCACCCGGTGTCCGCTGGACTTATCCGGTGCATGAACATATACGGCGTTCACCAAATCGTTCAGCACTGCGGGAGTCAGCTTCTCTAAATGCAGATACTTCTTCGCCTGACAAATAAATTTGTCTACATTATCCGCCTGATCTTCCTGATTCTGTATTTCTTCTTCCAACATTTCAATCTTGATTCGCAAGTCTGCCTGTTCCTGCTCATAATCTTCAGACAACATCTGAAAACGAGCTTCGGACAGCCTTCCGTTGACCATGTCCTCATAAATACGCTTGAACAACCTGTCCAGCTCCGCCAGACGGTTTTCGGATTTCTGCAAGGTTCGTTTCTTGGCAGAAAGCTCCTTCTTTGCTTCGGCACTTCGCTTTGCACCCAATGCTCTGCGGAACGCTTCTTCATAGCTTGCCACACAGGAGATCACCATTCTCATATGTTGGAACGTACCTTCCTCCAAAACAACTGCACGGATGAAGTGTGTATCACAAACATCCTTGCCCTTTTTACGGGAAGTGGAACAAACAAAGTGATCCTGTCTGGATTCAAAGCTATTGCTGGTGCAGTAGTACAGCTTTTCACCGCAGTCAGCGCACCGGACCACACCGGAGAACATATTGCTTTTTCCTGTTCTGGCAGGACGGCGCTTGTTCTTCCGAAGCTCCTGTACACGATAGAAGGTTTCTTCATCCACAATGGCATCATGGGTATTCTCGAAAATCTTCCATTCAGACTGGGGATTTTCGATTTTCTTTTTGCTTTTGTAGGACTGCCGGTGAGTACGGAAGTTGACCATGTGGCCCAGGTATTCCTGCCGTTCCAAAATTCCGGAGATGGTGCGGGGTGCCCAGTCGAAGGGATCATCCGGAGTTTTGGCGGGAGCATTTCTTCCCATCTTTGCCCAGTGGACGGTAGGGCAATCCACCTTTGCTTCTTTCAACCTCTTGGCAATTTGGGAAGGCCCAAAGCCTTCCATGCACCATGCGAAGATCTGCCGGACAATGGCTGCTGCTTCATCGTCGATAATCCAATGCTTTTTCGGATTGTCGGGGTCTTTCATGTAGCCATAAGGCGGATTGGTGGTCAGATATTCACCGGATTCGCCTTTCTGCTTCATAGATGCCTTGACCTTCTTGCTGCTGTCTTTCACATAAAACTCGTTGATGATGTTCAGGAATGGCGTAAAGTCATTATCCATTTGGTTGGCGCTGTCCACACCGCTGTTGATGGCAATGAACCGTACATTGTGCTTCGGGAAAAGAATCTCTGTGTAGAATCCCACTTCCAGATAGTTTCTACCAATTCGGCTCATGTCTTTTGCAAGCAAAACACCGATTTGATCTGCCTCCACCATGGCAATCATGCGCTGCCATTCCGGACGGTTGAAGTTAGCACCGGAAAAACCGTCGTCCACGAAAAACTGGATATTTCGGAACCCCTGTTCCTTTGCGTATTTCTTGAGAATCGCCTTTTGATTGACAATGCTGTTGCTCTCTCCTGCCTG
>JAGBAI010000046.1 GCA_017939025.1 Oscillospiraceae bacterium | reverse complement strand
TGCTCTTTACTCTTTTTGCGAGCCATTGTGCATCTCTCCAACCTTCAAGATATAGGCCGATAAACCGCGAAGCATTCGATATTAGCTACAGAATATCAGCCTTGTTGTTCTATAAAACAGGCTTCTTTTCTCCATGCCATGTGGCAGTTTTGCAGTCCCACTGCATGAAAAGCTCCCTTTCGGAAAGAATTGCATTCCAAGCGGGGCGCAGGAAACGATCAATGCATACCATAACTTCTTCCAGAGGTAGCTCCGTCATTTTCAGGCGGCGCAGATACTGCCTCCAGCGAACTTGGATGTCCTTGTTACCTGCCAAGGCGATTACGCGGTCGAAGCTGTCCAGCTCGTATGCCGTTCCCCGGTTTTGCAGGGTTTCGAAAATCGCCTGCTGGAGTGCCCAGCCATCGAAATCGAAGATGCTGGACAGATAGTAAATATCATAGATATCCTTCATGCGGCTGGTCAGTTCCAAACGCTGAAGTAGCGCGTCAAATTTTTCTGCAATAGTGCTTTCCAGAGAGTAGGTCAGCACCTCCGGAGCGCCAAAGCCATCCAGCTGAACGGGGATTGTCCTCTTGCGGGGCACGGGAATAATTATGTCACCCACACCGAAATCCACATCAAAAGGAGTCCGGGTATTTTTAATTTGACCTACCAGCTGGAAACTGACGCCGGTATACTTCCGCTGGGGAGAAATAGTTTCAAATCCCCTGGAAGTAAATGTAATAAAATCGTTGCCGCTGTCCACGGAGATGATCTCATCCACCATGCGTTTGATGTCCTCAATTCTTCCGGGGAATTGTTGTAGCAGAAAATCGATATCAACGGTAGCCCGGCTCTCAAAATTGGTCAGCGTGTAAATGAAGAGGCCGCCCTTAAGCACCAGGTTTTCCGCATAACAGGAGGCAGCCAGCCGCCGCAGAAATTCTTCCTGGCAGAACAGCTGTAAATGCAGCTGGAAGGGCTTGCCTGTTTCTTTTGCTTTGTTTTTCAGCCGTGCAATGACGGATGCGCCCATATCCATTACAGCCACACTCCTATCCGATCTTTCACCTTTTTCAGAACTCTACGTTTTTCGGCATATTCCAGCAGCTTGGGTACATTCTTTTTCGTATCTGCTACATAGCTCTGGATGGCTTTGTTGTAGGTCTCCCTGTCCATTTTGTTTTCATAAAAAATGCATTCGCAAATCAACCGATCCCGGTCAAATATTTGCATGGTGCAGTCGCCGTAATCTGCGGTTGTAACGCCAAAGGCCAAAAATTCCTTTTTCATGTAGTACGGCTGCACAAAGGGATAGTCCAGCTTGAAACGGGATTTGGATGTATCCCGGTCGACTGCAATATTCCATTCCAGGGGCGTCCGGTCAGAATAGCGGTAATAGAACAGGGCACTGTACATGCACAGCACACCATCCGGGAACAGTTGAGCAATTTGTGCCGCCTCGGATATGAGGTCATTCGTTTTGCAAAGTCTGTAATAGCCTTGCTTGATTCTCTCTATAATTTGCTCATCAACCATTTTCCGAATAGCATAGGTGTTATAGCCGAGGGCTGCGAGATCAGATGTGCGGAATATGCCTCCGCATTCGTCTGCCAGCTTTTCAAGGATTTCTTTGTCGGCCATGTTTTCACCAACTTTCCGCACAAGCTAATCTTGTGCTGTAACTTCACAAATCAAATTATACGCACAATTTTCAAAAAGTCAATGTGGCAAGGACACTTGTGCTTGCTGTACGGCAAATATTTTACTGGAATTGAGCGAAAGCCTGTGCATTTTCCAAATCGTTTGGCAAATCACCGCAGGTAAATCGTCTGTGTTATCATCCACTCCCCGTTTTGGGGGTATCCCCCCTTGCTAATTCTGCGAAAATTTGCGTGAAGCCCTGCGCCGGTCTTTATACAAATTGAGCGTAGGGATTTTGATCCCCCCTTGGGGCCACCGCATAACAGCAATTATTTTGTACCTCTTTTTGCCCTTTCCCGGTAGTAATACTCCTTTGATTTGAGTTTATTCCTCACACTCTGGCATTCCAGCGTTCCGCAGTATTTCTGCCGGTTCCCTCGTTTGATGAACGCCTTACCGCAAGCCTGGCAGAACGCAATATTGGTTTTGCCGCCGTAGTCATCCAGGGCGTTGGCATTCACTGCCATAAATCTGGCAAGACCGAAATAGGCTGCGTCCACCACGGATTTGACGGAGGGTTGCAGCTGGATCTGCCCGGTGGCGAGATCATACTCCAGTCCCATATTCAGCTTCGATATTTTCTCGACAAACCGCTGCAGCACCAGAGGGCGGTGTGCGCAATCCGTCCGATACCACTCCCGGAGCAGATTCTCCTGTTCCGGCACACAGACACCGTCGTAGATCCTCTGGGCATCGGCAGCTTTGCCCTCCATCAGACTACGGATGGCGAAGGCTGTCATGGTGTCGGTATAGAGTTGCTCCAAATCCCGTACCATATCCTCCACGCAGATACGATAGCCCTCCAACACATTCACCAGGAAATCCCAAAAGTCATTCGGATCATCGTCATTCATTCCCTGGTGCACCATTTCGTCTCCGTAAAAATAGTAGGGATGGATATTTTCCATACTCCACCGAATCAGAATCCGTGCGCATTCCTCCATGGACTTGTCCCGCAGTTCCAGATGGAGGTTACACAAATCAATCAGCAGTTCCTGACCCGCTGGATACCCCTTAAACACTTCGGGCGGCTTTTCCGGTTCATATACCGCATAGGCCACCGGTTTCCCACTCTCTGTTCCAATTCTGTATGAATGGAACCGGAGGGTGTGTTTTTTTATGTCTCCGATGCCGCCGATCTCATAATCTGTCAGTTCTCTTTTCAGATCCATATTTCCGCTCTCCTTCTTACCAAGAATCTTACCGTTAGAATGGTATAATTCAATTGATTTCTTACCGATAGAGTAAAGATTTTCACCTCCATTATATGCGATAATACAGACAAACACAAGAGAAGGGAGTGAAATATATGAAAACGAGTTCTCACAAGTCCGTATTCAATCTCAAAGAAGCGGCAGCTTACCTGGGAATCAGCGTACCCACACTGGTGCGGCTGCTGGGGAGCGGAGCCATTCCTTATCGCCGTGTGGGGCAGCGGTGGCTCATTGCACGCTCTGCGCTGGATGATTGGCTAAACAAGAAAAACTAAGGAAGGAGTGATCACCATGGCCGAAAACACACCAATCACCGTATACACGGCAGAGTGCATCGGCAACGCAGCCAACTGCCTGTATCCCAATGAAGTCAAAATCACGGATGACTTCTCCGCGAAGCTGGCCTTTGCCACAGACATGGTCTGCGCCCGGTACAAAAACAACTATCGAAACACCGCAAACTTTGAGGTTGCCAACGCCCTGCCCGGGGACTGTGACAACGACCACTCCGAGATAGCAGCGGACTGGGTCACCCCGGAGGACATTGCAGACCTCTTTGCCGATGTTCCCTATGTGCTGCATTACAGTCGCCACCACATGAAGCCCAAAGGCGAGAAAAGCGCCCGTCCCCGGTTTCATATCGTGTTCCTCATTGACCCGGAGCGGGATGCAGACCGCTATACGGCTCTGAAGCAGCGCCTGTTGGCGGCATTTCCATTCTTCGATGCCAACGCCATGGATGCCGCCCGGTTCCTGTTCGGCACGGAAGATCCCCAGGTTATCTATCATCCCGGCACGATTACCCTGAATGCCTTTCTGAACGACTTGGAAGAGGAACAAGCCTTTGCTGAACTGGGGCGCACCATTACCGAGGGAATCCGTAACAGCACCATGTCCCGGATCGGAGCCAGGATCATCAAACGGTACGGCGATACTCCGGAGGCAAAAGAGCTGTTCCTCCAGGCTGCCGAGCAATGCTCCCCACCCCTGGAGGATCGGGAGTTGGAAAGCATCTGGGCAGGAAAGCAACGGCTCTATGCCAAAATGTGTAACCAGCCCGGATACATCCCACCGGATGCTTACAACAGCACCGGCCCCGTAGTCTGGGACACGCCCATCCCCTTTGATGAATATGACCTTCCCACATTTCCCGTGGACGCATTGCCGGAGGTCATTCGCCGCTATGTGCTGGCGGTGGCGGAATCCACCCAGACCTCTGTGGATATGGCGGCGGTGGAGGCTCTGGGCGTTGTGTCCCTGTGCAGCCAGGGAAAATACTTCATCCGGGGCAATGCGGACTGGGCAGAACCTCTCAACACCTACACAGTTGTCATCCTCCCACCTGCGGAGCGAAAATCCTCGGTGCTGTCCATGATGATCCGCCCGGTGGAAGTATTTGAGAAATTGGAAAACGAACGGCGCAGCCCGGAAATCGTCAAAAGCCAAATGGAACTGAGCAAGCTGGAAAAGGAGAAGCGCAGTCTGGTGGAGCGGGCATCCAAGGGCAAAGCAACCGAGGAGGATATCAAGAACAAAGCCAAAGAAATAGCCGAATACGAACCGGTGAAACCGCTCCGACTCTTCGTGGACGATGTGACCTCCGAAAAGCTGACTTCCGTTCTGGCCGAGAACAACGGTTGTGCGGCGGTGGTTTCCGCAGAGGGCGGTATCTTCGAT
>JAGBAI010000045.1 GCA_017939025.1 Oscillospiraceae bacterium | reverse complement strand
GTTGTTTATATGGCTTATGCAGGCGATGATCCCGAGACTGTTAAAGCCGATCAGCTCTCTGTCATTCAGGGCGATCCCGCTCTGGCAAGTCTGTCCGCTGTTCAGAATGGCCGTGTCCATCTGATCATGCTGGGCGATATGTATGCCGCAGGTCCCCGTACCATCGACGGTATCAAGACCTTCGCTGCCGGTATGTATCCCGAGCTGGCTAAGTAAAACCCTCGCATGGAATCGGGTACTGTCAAGCGGGGTCTCCTGAAAGGGAAACCGATTTATATCGTTACAACTCTGGCGCTTCTGGGCGGTTTGGCATTGTCCATTCTGGTGGCTGTGACCTTCGGCACTATGGATTTGCCGGTTTCCGATGTGTACCATGTTATTCGCTGTGAGCTGGCAAACATTTTTCTTGGCCAGCCCTTCCCCGAGGAATGGGCTCCCGGTGAGCCCATCCACGACGTGGTTTGGCTGATCCGGCTGCCCCGGCTGGTGCTTGCCGCTGCTGTCGGCATTGGCCTCTCCATCAGCGGTGTTATCATGCAGGCCATCGTAAAAAATCCATTGGCTGATCCCTATATCCTTGGCATCTCCTCCGGTGCATCTTTGGGCGCAACGGTGGCAGTGATGCTGGGAATCGGTGTTGTCTTTGGTCCGAACTATGTTGGCGTTATGTCCTTTATTGGTGCATTTGGTATGTCCATGGCAGTCATCGGACTGGCGAATATCGGTGGACGTGCAAACTCGGTAAAGCTACTGCTGGCGGGTTCTGCGCTGTCTGCAATCAGCGGTGCGTTCTCTAACTTTATCATTTATATTGCCCACAATGACCATTCTGCCAGTAAGGTCGTCAGCTGGACTATGGGCAGCCTTGCCGCTGCCACCTGGGAAAACAATGCAGTAATTTTGGTGGTTGTCATTGCAGGCACACTGTTCTTCCTGACCCAGTACCGGACGTTGAATCTCATGCTGCTGGGTGATGAAAATGCCATCACGCTGGGTACCGACTTGCATCGGTGGCGTATTCTGTATCTGATCGTAGCATCCCTGATGGTAGGCTTTTCTGTGTTCAATGCGGGTGTCATCGGCTTTGTAGGTCTGGTCATTCCCCATGTGGCAAGATTGCTTTTTGGAACCGATCACAAGAAGCTGATTCCCATCTGCGCGTTGGGCGGCGCTATCTTCCTTGTCTGGGCAGATGTGCTTTGCCGGACGATTATTCCCGGAAACGAGATGCCCATCGGTATTCTCACATCCATGCTGGGCGCTCCTGTGTTCATCTACCTGATGGCAAGAAAGAAATACGGCTTTGGAGGGAAAGACTAATGCATATCGAAGCAAAATCTGTCGAATCCATCCTGAGCGGTAACCACATTCTGAAGGGTGTGGATCTGCAGGCAGGCAAACGGGAGCTGGTAGGTGTGATCGGTCCTAACGGCAGCGGTAAGTCTACCCTGCTGAAATGTATTTACCGGGTACTTCAGCCCACCTCAGGCGCGGTTTATCTGGACGGGAAACTTCTGAACGAGCACAGCTACAAGGAATCTGCCCGAAAAATCGCTGTGGTTGCCCAGCACAACTATTACAACTTCGACTTCTCCGTTCGGGATGTGGTTCTCATGGGCCGTGCACCCCATAAACGGGCCCTGGACCGGGATAACGCAGAGGACTTCCGAATCGTTGACAAAGCTTTGGATACTGTCGGAATGCTTTCCTTTTCTAACCGATCCTTCTCCACACTGTCCGGTGGTGAGCAGCAGCGTGTGATCCTGGCCCGGGCCTTGGCCCAGCAGACTCCCTGCCTGATACTGGACGAGCCTACCAACCATCTGGATATCAAATATCAGCTGCAGCTGATGGATCTGGTCCATGGATTGGATCGGACAGTCATTGCGGCTGTCCATGACCTGAATATTGCCGCCATGTACTGCGACCGTCTGTATGCGGTGAAGGATGGAAAAATCGTTGGAGAGGGAACACCCAGGCAGTTGCTGACTCCGGAGTTTATTCGGGAAGTTTATGAAGTAGATGCGCAGGTCACTACCGGAGAAATGGGAGAACTACACATTCTGTTCCATCCCCACTTCCGGAAAGGAGTAAATACATGAAGAAAATCGCTATACTAAGCTGTCTGGACGCCGCCAAAGTGTGTACCGGTGCAGTATGCTTTCAGGCCTGGAATGAGAAAAGCAGACATTTTACCTGCTATGCAGGAGAGGATGCCGTTCTGACAGCTTTCTTTCACTGCAACGGTTGTGCCAGCGATCCTTCTCAGGATCCGGGTATGATCGAGAAACTGGATCGGCTGCAGACCATGGGCGTGGATGTTGTCCATACAGGAGTGTGCACGCTTAGTCACCACGACAGGAAAACCTTGTGCCCCAATATCAAAACAATCATGGAGATGCTGCATGAAAGAGGAATTGAAACAGTGGAAGGAACCCACTGAGATACGATCCGATTTTTCGGTTTCCCATACCCAGGCAGGAGATCGGTGGCGTCAGCGTTTGCGTCGCCCGGATGGGACACTATCCCAACGCACACAAAATCCGGAGGCGGAACGATCCTTCTGGAAAAAGCGGATGGCTTCCGGCGCACCGCAGCCGGATATCTATGCTGGAGTAATCTATCAGAAGCTGGAAGAGCTGGCCCGAAAAGCCGGTGTCGAAACAGTCCTGGAGATTGGCCCAGGCTGGGGGAATTACACACTTCCCTTGTGCAGAGATTTTTCACAGGTTACCTGCGTGGATATTTCCCCGGACAATCTGGCTTTCCTTAAGGAGGAAACAGCTCGGCAGCAGAGCAGGTTGGAAACCATTTGTGCTCCCTGGGAAACAGCCCAGGTGCCCCAGAGAGATCTGGTATTTGCCTATAACTGCTTTTACCGTATGACAGAACCAGAATTGTTCCTGTCAAAGATCAACCGCAGTGCCGCAAAACTATGTGTCATTGGAATGAACCGTCCGCCGGAGTTACCCTGGCTCCCTGATTTAAAGGAGGCAGGATTGCCGATATTTTACACCTGCCAAGGGGCGGAAGAACTCGGTGACATACTGTCTTCTCTGGGAATTTCACATAAAAGAGCAGATATACCCAACCGGCGGACTTATCGCTGGAAAGATAAGGAAGCGCTGTTGCAAAGAACCGAAGGTTTTCTGCTGGAGCCGGTCTCTCGGGAGCGGCTTTGGCCAATCATTCATCCCTATTGCAGTCAAGAGGCAGACGGAAGTCTCTGCCTGTCCTATGAATTCTTTTCCCAGCTTCTGTTCTGGGAACCAACTACGCCATAATTCCGCAGAAAGCGGAGATGGAAATAAAGAAGGAGGTCATGATCTATGTATCTGACAAGAAAAATTACCCGCCTGCTGGCGCTGGTTCTGGCCCTCGTTATGAGTTTTGGGCTGGTTGCCTGTTCCGGTGAAAAAGCCAGTACCGAGGAACCGGAAACCGCAGCTCCTGTTGTTTCCGACCAGGTGCAGGAAACGACTGCTGCCGTGGATCCGGACGCTGAAATCGTTTTGGCTGGTTACCGAAACCTGGCTCCCGGTGAAAAAGACGGTTATTACTGCAGCAAAATACTGTATGTATGGGAACCTCTGGTGACTCAGGATGAAAAAGCTGCGCCTATTCCCTGCCTGGCAGAGAGCTGGGAAATGAGTGAAGACGGTAAGGTATGGACCTTTGCCCTGCGTCAGGGTGTCAAATTCCACGATGGCAGCGATTTTAATGCCGATGCCGTGGTGGCAAACTTTGACCGTATGATGATGGGTGTCAAGAAGTCTTCTTTCTATCCTCTGGATATCAATTCTCATTATCCCAATCTGGAAACCTATGAGAAGGTTGACGAATATACCTTCCGGCTGACCTTCACCCAGCCTGCGCCTACCCAGCTGTACAACATGGTCAACTTCGGCAGTGCCATCTACAGCCCCAACTGCTTTGATGCAGAGGGTAATTTCAATGGCATCTGCATCGGTACCGGTCAGTTTAAGATCACTGAAAATGTCCTGGATGAATATGTTCTGCTGGAGCGGAATGACAACTACTGGGGTGAGCCTGCCAAAGCAAAGACCATTCGTGTAAAGGTCATCCCCGATGCAGACACCCGTTTCTCTGCTCTGAAGAGCGGTGAGATCTATGGTATGATTGACCTGAATGCAATCCCCACCGATCTGGCAGTTGAACTGAAGGGTAATCCTGATTTTGCAATTACAACCACCGAGTCTACCATGATCCGATTCCTGAACCTGAATGGCACCAAGTTCCCATTCAATGATGTCCGGATGCGTCAGGCAGTCAGTATGGTACTCCAGCGCAGCATCATTACCGAGCAGCTGTACAATGGCTTCGGCAGCCCCACTACCAACATTCTGAACTACTCCACGCCCTTCTACAAAGAATTCCCAGTGGAAGAAAATCTGGAGAAGGCAAAGGAACTGGCCAATGAGGTTCTGGGAGGTCAGCGTGTCAACGTTACTTATATGTACAACGGCAATGAACCTGCGCAGAAGGGTGAAGCTGAACTGATTTCCTCCTGGCTGGCAGAAATCGGCATTGACTGTGAGTTAATGCCGATGGAAATGGCCAATATGAAAGAAGAAATGAAGAAGGGCGAATACGGTGTCTGCCGTATGCAGCAGGGTCTGTCCAATTCGGAACCAGCCACCATTTTCCGTCGCTTTATGCTGACCACTGGTGACCAGAACATTAACTATTCCCTGGGTTACCAGAGTGATGAAGTAGATGCCTTGATGGAGAAGGCTTCTGCCGCACTGGATATGGATGTCCGCAAGGAGTGCTATAACCGCATTCAGGAAATCTCTACTCAGGAATTGCCGGTTGTGCCGCTGTTCAACGACATGACCCTGATGGCTTACAGCACTAAGCTGACCGGATATGAGGCAAAGCTTTATGGTATTGAACTGCCTCTGGTTGACTGGGCACAGTAATGCAGCGCTACCTGCTTCCAAAACTGCTTTCCCTGATCCCGGTTCTTCTGGGAATCTCCCTGATCGCTTTTACGCTGGGTGTGATCTCTCCGGGCAATCCGGCTGAGATCACACTCAGTCAGGGCGGATATGCCCCTACCCAGGAACAAATTGCGGAAATGGAAAAACAGCTGGGTCTGGATCAGCCCTATCCAATCCAATATCTGCACTGGTTGAAAGGAGTCTTGGCCGGAGATCTGGGAACTTCTTATGACAGCAGGCTTCCGGTGGCACAGGAACTACTCCGGCGGCTTCCGGTGACACTGAAACTAGCAGCCTGTGCCATACTGTTTGCTTGCCTTAGCGGAATCACATTAGGCTGTATTGCAGCGGCCTTTTACGGAAAGTGGCCGGATCAGCTGATAAAATCGTATATTAATATCCAGCTGTCTTTCCCGGCTTTCTGGCTGGCGCTGCTGATGATTCTGCTGTTTGCGGAAACTTTAGGCTGGCTGCCTACCAGCGGCAATGGCGGTATTCGTTATATGATTATGCCAGCTTTTGTGTTGTCTTCTGCCAGTGGCGCAACAGCTGCCCGTCTAACCCGCTCCACCCTTTTGGCAGAATTCGGCAAACAATACTGCACCGCTGCCGCCGCCCGGGGTATCTCCCGATGGCGGCTGGTTGTGCGAAATGCTCTGCCAAATGCCATTGTACCTACTGTAGCACTACTTGGCAATTCTCTCGGAGGTATGCTTGGCGGCTCCGTCATCATCGAATCTATTTTCGCACTGCCTGGAATTGGAAGTTATGCCCTGGATGCCATCTCCAACCGGGATTATCCTGCATTGCAGGGGTATGTGCTTCTGGCTGGTGCGGTATTTGTTTTTGTAACACTGGCAGTGGATACCATCAGTATGCTGTTGGATCCAAAAGTCCGTCTAGGAGGCAGCCGTATATGAAATCTGTAAATCTGCAGATGGCTGTGGCAATTGCGCTGCTGCTTCTCATTTTGCTATCCAATCTGCTGGCCCCCTGGCTTGCCCCCTATGATCCCAATGCCATCGATATGACCATCCGTCTGGAAGGCCCCTCCCTTCAGCATCCATTTGGCACGGATTCTCTGGGACGGGATATGCTCAGCCGGGTTCTTTATGGTGGCCGGGCATCTATTTTGGTTGCCTTGGCTGCTACCACACTGTCCATGGCTTTTGGTATGCTGCTGGGCATTCTGGGAGGCTGGTACGGCAGTATTGTGGATTGGGGCACCACAGCCTTTGCAAATATTTTTCAGGGTCTTCCCGGCACCTGTCTAATGATTGCTATTGCCGGTATTCTCGGCCCTGGAATTCCTAATCTGCTTCTTGCACTGGTACTGACCAGTTGGGCCAGCTTTTCCCGAATTGTCCGTACCCAAACCCTGCGCATCCGGGAAGAGTCCTTTGTGGAAGGCCTGCAGGTATTGGGCGCTGGTTCCTGGCGAATACTCTGGCGGCATATTGTTCCCAACATACTGCCAGAGTGTATTGTCCTGTTTACCACACGGGTTGGCCGCTGCGTATTGTCCATTGCCTCTCTGAGCTATCTGGGACTGGGTATTCGCCCACCCACACCGGATTGGAGCGTTATGATCAGCGATGCCCGGCTGAACTACCGTAGCGCTCCACATCTGATCATTGTACCAGGTTTATGTATTTTTCTGCTCCTGCTGTCCATCAACCTTCTTGGCGATGCACTGCGGGACAAGCTGGATGTTCGGAACCAGGAGGTGAGAGAGCTGTGAACGGCATTGAACTGAAAAACCTGTGCGTAACCTTTACACTTCCCGGAACCAGAGTGAAAGCTGTTGACGGAGTCAGTGCCTGCTTTTCTGCCGGACAAATCTCCGGTATCATCGGGGAAAGCGGCTGCGGTAAATCCGTTTTGGGATTAGCCATACTGGGCTTGCTGCCGCCTTACGCTTCTGTAGAAGGCACTCTGAAAATGGACGGTGTGCCTCTGAAGGGCCATCGCCCGCTAGGAACCCAAATCGGTTTAATTCCTCAGAATCCTTCTGAATCTCTGAATCCCTCCCGTACCATTGCTGCCCATTTGTCGGAAGCCTTGCTGCCACTTCGGCTTTCACGCAGGGAGCAGAAAGCGCGTTCTTCACAGCTTCTGATTGATTTTGGTTTCACAGATCCTTCCCGAATTTTACGTGCCTACCCACACGAGCTTTCCGGAGGCATGCAGCAGCGGGTACTGTGTGCCATTGGTACCGCCTGCTCTCCCGGATGGATTCTGGCAGACGAACCCACCAAAGGACTGGATTGGGATCTGCGACAACAGGTTCAGGATAATTTGCTTTCCTTGCGCCAGCAGGGAGTGAAAAGTATGCTGATTATCACTCATGACTTGCCGTTGGCAAGAGAACTGTGCGACAACCTTACTGTTATGTATGCAGGTCAGATTATGGAAATGGGAATGGGTGTGCTTGATAAGCCCTGTCATCCCTATACCCAGGCATTTTTGAATGCCCTTCCTGAAAAACATTTCCAGCCTATCGCCGGTGTTGCACCGCAAGCCGGACAGAGGCTTCCCGGATGTGCTTTTGCACCCCGGTGTCCTTATGCCACAGGCCGTTGCCATCAAAACCGTCCCGAGCCATATATTACCGAAGAAGGACGAATTGTGAGGTGTTTCCGTTATGCATGATATCATTTGGGAAGGCCGAAACATCACAAAAACTTTCCGCAACGGATTCGGCGGATGTCCTTACCAAGCCTTAGACCATGTGGATATCCAACTCTACCAGGGTGAAACTTTAGGCCTGATGGGACCCTCCGGCTGTGGAAAAAGCACACTGGCACGCATTCTTCTTCGGCTGATCAACTCAGACAAGGGTCAGGTACTGTACCAAGGGCAGGATATTACACATCTTCGCGGTAAAGCTCTTTTGCCATTTCGCCGCCAAGTGCAACTGATTTCTCAGCGCCCCGAAAGCTTTTTTGATCCACACTGCTGTCTCGGCAGAAGCTTGTTGGAACCGATGGAATTTTTCCGGTTGGAAAAGGATAGACAGCGCATGTATGAGCTGCTGGAAAGGGTCAAACTGACTGACGAACTCCTGCAGCGCTATCCCCACCAGGTTAGCGGCGGTGAAATCCAACGTCTTTCCTTATGCCGCGCGCTGCTGTTATCTCCCAAAATTCTGGTTTTGGATGAACCCACATCTATGTTAGATATTTCTGTGCAGGCTCAGATCCTACAGATTTTACGGGAATTGCAAAATAGTATGGATCTGACATATCTATTTATTACCCATGATCACGACGTAGCAAGCTATATGTGCGATCGTGTGGTCACTTTGGACAGTGTCAAACAATCTCCGTAATCAGCGTTCCGGGGAAGCATAAAGAAAATAAAAAGGAACGACCTGTGTCGTTCCTTTTTTGCGCTTATCGTTATGCTGTTTCGGCTGTTTTCCACACGCCTGCCCGGTAAAAAAAGAGGGACATGGCTGTTGCAACAGCCCATCCAATGGGCCAGGCACACCAGATTCCGGTAGATGCCAACGCGGTCCCGGAAAGGAGAAAGGCCAGCACGACACGCAGAATCAGGTCAGTAAAGGTAGCAGTCATAAAATGGCGCATCTTACCCGCACCCCGCAAAACTCCGTCTGCTACCAGCTTGGAGGAAACAACGAAATAGAAGGGGGAAACAATCCTCAGGAAAACAAAACCGCTGTTCAGTGCCTCTTCCGTAGGCTGCTTCATAAAGAAGCGCATCAGCTCTCTGCCTCCGGTAAAATACAGCAGCGCAAGAGGAACACACAGCATCCACACCAGTTTCAGTCCCGCCCGGAAGCCTTCCCGGATTCGGTCCAGCTTATGGGCGCCGATATTTTGGGCTGTAAAATTGGAAATACCGTTGCCCAAGGTGGTAAAGGAGGTGATAACCAGATTATTCAGCTTCACCGCAGCAGAATAGCCTGCCATCACATCCGTTCCGAAGCCGTTGATGACACCCTGGATGATGATATTGCCGATAGAAATGAAGCTCTGCTGCAGGGTACTGGGAATGGCAATCGCTGCGAAACGCTTCAAAAGCGGCATGGAGAATACCTGTATTTTCCCCGCTGCGGGAATCTTTTTCAGCCGCCCCAGGATCACCGCCACTGCCAGAATGCAACTGACTCCCTGGCACAGGAAGGTTGCCCATGCAACACCGGCAACACCCATTTGGAAGGCCGTCACAAAGAGGATGTCCATGAAGATATTGGACACAGAGGATACCGCGAGAAAAAGGAATGGCGTCTTACTGTCTCCCAGTGCAGAGAAGATGCCCGTAGCAAGGTTATAAAAGAACACAAAGGGCAGACCCCAGATATAGATATCCAGATACAGCCTGGAATCTGAAAAGACAGATTCCGGGGTATGGATCAGACGCAGCAGTCTGTCACAGCCAAGCAAACCTGCAAGCATCAGTGCCAAACAGGTCACACCGCTGGCAATCATGGATGTATAGACCGCTGTTTTCATTTTGCCGTATTCCCTGGCACCAAACAGTTGGGATACCACCACCGAGCAGCCCATATTGCAGCCAAAGGCAAAGGCAAGGAAGATCAGTGTGATCTCATAGCTGTTGCCCACCGCCGCCAGAGCATCCTGCCCGATGAATTTACCCGCCACCCAGCTGTCGGCTATGTTGTAGAGCTGCTGAAAAATAATGCTTCCGAACAGCGGCAGACAGAACTGCCAGAGTACGGTACCGGGCTTTCCTACCGTTAAGTCCTTATTCATGTATAGCACCTCGAATATGGTTTTCTCCGCTGTATTATACCGCTTGACAGGGGCAAAAGTAAAATGTATAGTTGAGATAGTATCCATACACTATTGATATCATTCGGGGTGATAGTATTCATATCAATCTGGATTCCTACCGGGTATTCTATTATGTTGCCCAATACCGCAGTTTTACAAAGGCTGCCCAAATGCTTTACAGCAACCAGCCCAATGTGACCCGGACCATCAAAAATCTGGAACGGACCCTGGGTTGTACCCTATTCATCCGTACCAGCCGCAATGTGCAGCTGACACCGGAAGGAGAGGAACTGCTCAGTCATATCGCGCCTGCCATACAACAGATCCAGCTGGGAGAAGAATCCGTTCAGCTCCACAGCAGCTTGCAAGGCGGCACCATCAGCATCGGCACCAGCGAGATCGCACTGCACCGAATTCTTCTTCCTGTGCTGGAAACCTTCCGGCAGCAGTATCCCGGCATCCGTCTGCGGATCTTCAACTCCAATACCCAGCAGGCGGTTGCTTCTCTGAAGGATCGTCTTGTGGATTTTTCTTTGGTTACACCGCCAATCGGTCAGGAGGATCTCTTTGTGAGAAGAGATTTGGATTTCTTTCATGAGGTTCCTGTCTGCGGCAAGGCTTATGCCCATTTGGCAGAGGGGCCCTTAACTTTGGAGCAGCTGGTCAGCTATCCGGTAATCAGTCTGTGCAAGGGTTCTTCTACCCACCAACTTTATACGGACTGGTTTCATAATCTGGGGCTTGTGTTCACCCCGGATATCGAAGCGGCCACGGCGGATCAGGTTCTGCCCATGGTCCGCGCCAATCTCGGGATCGGTTTCATCCCGGAACACACTGCAAAAGAAGCAGCTGCGGATGGAACCGTTCATATTCTGCATCTGAAAGAAGTTCCCCCGGCACGGTCGATCTGTCTTCTGAAACGAAAAGATATGCCTTTAAGTGTCGCCGCCGGAAAACTGGAGGAAGCGATTTGCCACTGCGCTGCAATCAAGGAGGAAATCCAATGACCGACGAAAAAATGATCCAATATGCCGTGGAGGAAGGCTTTGCCGCGGCTGCCATTGTGGATACTTCAGCAATTGTCTTTGATCCCTCTTTCCGCCCATACTGCGAGGAAAATCTCTGCGGACAATATGGTGCCAATTATTCCTGTCCTCCCGATTGCGGTGCTCCGGAAGAGATGAAACAGCGTGTGCTGGCACACAAGAAAGCACTGGTACTGCAAACCATTTGGGAAGTTTCAGACTATTCCGATATGACTGTCATCAAGCCCGCCAAAATCGCCCATAACCAGGCAGAAATTCGTCTGGTAAAACGGCTCCGGGCCGAAGGCTGTGACGGCTTCATTGTAGGTGCCAGCGGTTGTGGCCTTTGCTCCCCCTGTGCGCAAACCAATGGAGAACCCTGCAGGTTTCCGGAATATCAGTACTCCTGTATGTCAGCTTACTGTATTTTCGTCAGGAAACTGGCAGATGCCTGCAGTATGGAATACGACTGCGGAGATGGATTGCTGGCATTCTTTGGAATGTATGTGTTTGATTAATCCCCGGCCTTCCATACCGGGGATGAACTATTTCAGGGTGATTTTGCGTGGTGTTCCTCTATTGGCTCACACATTGAACAATATTCAGCAAGTGCTTGCGGTGTAAAACCTTTCCTAAGGTGACATCACCCTTAGGTTCCACTGCGAGAGCGTGCAGGTTCGAGTCCTGTTGTCCGCATAATAATAACGCCCCTTATGGGGTGTTATTTTTATGCAAACGGGACTCGAACCCATTATATGCAGATGTCCGGTGGACATCTGCCCGG
>JAGBAI010000044.1 GCA_017939025.1 Oscillospiraceae bacterium | reverse complement strand
TTCGCCGTATAAATTCCAGAAATCCGCCCATTGAGGTCGGATTTCTGGGCGGACCGTCCGGGAGGACGGTCCCTACGATGATGTATTCAAACAGCCCGATAAACTGAAATTTTGTTATTTCCTCGTCTTAATGGTTGCCGCATAGGCGCTGTTGCACAGGCCCAGGACGGCGGAGACCATGAACAGCGTCTCAATGCCCAAAGTCTCCCAGATCCAGCCGCCGAAGAGGGCAATGAAAATGGTGATCACATGGTTGATGGACACGCCGGTGGAGATGGTGGCCTTGGTCTCATCGGCGCTGTCCGACAGATCCTGAACATAGACATTGGAGGCCATGGAGGCAAGGGAGATGACCGAATCCAGCACATAGTTGACACAGCAGACCAAAAAGGCAATATCCCTGGGGAACAGGTGATGGGCAAAGCCGTAGAAGAAGCAGACGACAACCAGAATCAGGGTATCGGCTACCATCACCGTCTTGTAGCCCACCTTATCGATGATCCGGCCCACTGCCGGTGCAGCGAAGAAACACGCTATGGCAGACACCGCAAACAGCAGACTGATGGTGGCAGCATTTGCCCCGTAGAACAGGATCAGCACATAGGGGCCGAAAGTGAAGAACACCTGCTTCCGGGCACCGTAGAACATTTCCAGCATGTAGTATTTGTGATACTTTTTGTGGAAATAGAACCGGCGCTTGTGCTTATCGGTCTCGCTTTTGCCGGTGATTCTCAGGGAACAGACCATGCTCACCGCCGCCAGCACTGCCGCCAGACCAAAGAACAGCTTATAGGGTGCGGCTTTCGCAAACAGAGAGAAGGCACCCACGATCACCAGGTATCCAGCCAGCGTACCCACCTGGGAAATGGAATTCTGAACGCCCTGGGCCGCACCGCCGTGTCCCTCCTTTGCGTATTGCAAAGAGAGGGTATTTTTCATGCCCAGCTGGATATGTTCACCCAGAGAGTAAGTACAGATGGCCAGCGTCGCCAAAATTTTCGAGGCCGGCAGCAGGGCGTGCATGCCCATACCCACGAGCATGATCACCGCGCCCACCTTAAACAGGGTCTCCGCCGAGAGCATGTAGAACAGCGCCAGAATAAACACCAGGGCAATACCCGGCAGCTCCCGGAAAAATTCTGTGATGCCCCGATCCATTTCCCCCATTTTCACCACTTCAGCCAGATAATTGTCCAGCATTCCCTTGTACAGGCCATAGGAAAGTCCGGTGATCAGCAGACACAGCAAGAAATTCCGGAAACCGGAACCTTCCCTGTAAATTTCCGTCAGGGTTTGCTTTTGCTTTGTCATAGTCCTCTTTCTCCTTTTTTCGCAATGACGAACCAGGTAGTGCCGTGATTTTCTCCCTCCAGCAGGGTATCGGCGCAGCGTTCCACGGTGAAGCCCGCCTCTTCCAGGAGCCGGCAAATTTCTGCCGGGTCGTGGACAGTCTCCCGGATGTTTTCCTCGAAGGACAGTTTCCCCTGTTCATAGACCCGGATCTTCAGATTCACCTGTTTTTCCCCGGGCCGGGTCATCTGGAACCAGACCCGGGTGGTTTCCGTAAAATCCATTTCAAAGGGCTCACTGTCGGAAACCTCATGCTCATTGAGAATGTCAAAAATAAAATACCCGCCGGTATTTACATAACCATAAACATTCCGGAAAATCCGCGCCACGTCCGTAAGAAGCGGAATATGATTCAGAGCATCTCCGGTACAGGTCACCAGATCAAAGGCCTTCCCCGGCTGCCAGGTGATCATGTCTTCCTGTGAAAAAGGAATATCCGGGTTCTCTTCCCGGGCAATGGCCACCATGCCGGAGGAATAGTCCATCCCCTCTGCCGCCATTCCAGCATCCTGTAAGATCCGGCACAGCACACCGGTACCGCAGCCCAGATCCAACACGTTTTTGGGTCCAATGCCACGAAACGCCAGCCACTTCAGCAGCTGCTCTCCAAAGGCTTCGGGATAGTAATTCCAGCCAAATTCGTTGTAAACTTTGCAGAAAATATCGCTGTACATCTTATTTTGCCTCCCGACACAGGCGCCGGATCAGCTGCTCGTCCGCACCGTTATACAGCTTTCCGTCAAAGCGGATATTGGGCCCTTTGCCGCACTGGCGCATGCAGGGCACGATCCGCACCGTAATCCCGGAGAGTCCTTCAGCAAATTCCGCCAGCTTTGCCCGTTTGCTGCAATTGGGCCCGCCGCAGATTTCCAGCATGTGTTCTTCACCCAGCCGCAGCCCGGGGATGCGCCGGATCAGCGCCAGAAACAGTCCCTCCTTTACCTTGTAGGATTCTGCCATAGCTGACAGCGTTTCCCTGGGGACACAGCCAAAGTGCCCCTGCACCTCTTTCAGCAGGGCAATCAGCGCACTCTGATCCGAGGGAGCCCCCTGTCTTTGATAGTATTCCAATGCTTCGTCCAGATTCCAGTCCAATGTGATCCACTCCTTCGGAGCTAGTATACCACAAAGCCGCCCCAATGCAACAAAAAAAGCGGCCCGATGGGCCGCTCAGATTGTTCTTATTCGTAATCGCAGCAGAGCACCTGCTCAAATTCGAACCAGTCTCTCGTCAGATCCAGCACCATGTCCCAAGCCCCCTCCTCTAAGAAGCGGTGGCTGGTACCGGGGATGATCACCAGCTTGGAGCGCTCATTGATCCGGCGGAAATTCTGGATATCCTCCATTTTGATATACTTATCCTCTTCACCGTGGAGGATCAGCATAGGGATGTCATAGGTGGCCAATGCCATATTATCCCGCATTTCTTCCCAAGTGGAATAGGGAATGATCAGAGGCCGCTTCAATCGGTAGAAGCCGGTCTCACCCATGGCCTGATAGGTGGGAATGGTGAGATCCTTCATGGCAAGCAAGGTTTCGTGCATCCGGACGGAGGGTGTCTGCACCACCAGTTTGATCTTACCGGGCATTGCCGTCAGCTCATCCAGAGCGACGAGGGTGATGTAGGCACCGAAGCCTGTGGCGAAGATGCAGAGATCCTCCACCTCCGGGTACTGCTCCCGGGCATACCGGGCCACTGCCAGCAGAGAATCCACACAGCCATGAACGGTAAATTCCTCCACCGGACTTTCGCCGTGTCCCGGAAAGTCAAAGCGCAGTGTGGCAGAATAGAACAGCTCCATCTCCTCAGAGATACTGGTCTGGATGGCCTCCTCACTATGGCCGCCGATGCCGTGGACACCCAGAACCACCCGGCGGATATCACCAAAATCCGGCTCTGTATGTTTACATAACACTTCGACCCCATCGCGGGAAAGGATGAATTTTTTCTCCATGTTCATCACCCGTTCATAATTTCAAGTTGGTACAATATTATCAGAAAGTCCTTCTCTTTTCAACTGTTTCTTTACGAAAATCTACGAAAAGGACAGGTTGGCCTTTACAGCTTCACCCATTATCCCTTAAAAACGCCAGCACTTCCCCATTGAATTCCGGGGCCTCTTCATAAAGACCGTGGCCCCACTGGGGAAACATCCGCAGTTTCGCGCCGGGAATTGCTGCTGCAATTTCCCGGGAGGCTTCGCCTCCAAGGCAGTTGTCCTGTTCCCCGCCCACGACCAGTGTCGGCGCTGTGATGGCAGGCAGCTTCTCCACCCCATTATGGTCAAGGCAGGCTTGGGCCATCACCAGGAAACGGTCATAGCTTTTGGGCCTGGTCAGTCTGCCAACCAGAGGCACCATCCATTTGTTCCGGCGATAGTACCCTTCGGAATAAATCCGCCGCAAATTGCTGTCCATCAGGGCAGTGTGGTCACCGGCCTTTGCCTGAGAGATCCATTCACCGATGGCCTCTTCCAAAACAGGATTGGGCCGGGCAGAAGTCACCGTCAGCACCAGCTTTTCCACTTTTTCCGGGTGATCCGCCGCCAGATGCTGGGCAATCATGCCGCCCATGGAGATGCCAAAAAGGTGGGCTTTTTCGATCCCCAGCATATCCATTGCCTGCACCACATGCTCCGCCATGTCCCGGGTAGAGCATCCGGCAGGCATAGAATTTTTCCGACTGAAGGCGTAGACCGTAAAATCCTTTGCAAACATCCGGTACAGCACCGCCATGGGCAGCGCCATGCCCTTGACCGACCGCAGGCCGTCTCCCAGCCCTGGCAGCATGATCAGCACCTTTTTCCCCGTACCGAAACGCAGGTAATCCATTTCCCCGTCGGGAAATGGCACAACGCCGTTTTTTGCATGGAAGAACATATCAGCCCTCCCTCATAAATTCCAGAATCGTCTCTGCGGTAACCGTGATCTGCTGTCCGGGCCCCAAAGACATTTCTCCGTCTCCCTCCTGGTGACCGTAAGCACCGAAACCGGCGTGATTGCCGCCGTAGAGCACCAGCTCCACCGCATCTTCCGGGAGGTTTGCATGATACTCCCTGTATTTTTCCCGGTTCAGCACGCCATCCTCCGTTCCGTAAATACTCAGAACCCGCCGCCCGGAATCGGACAGGTCAGCTGTGGAATAGGAGGCCAGCAGAATCAGTCCCGCAAAGCGGTCATCCTCCGCAATATGGGAGGCTGCCATGCTGCCGCCCAGAGAGTGTCCGCCGATGTACCAGCGCGCCACCTCCGGGTACCGCTGGGGCAGGTCTTGTGCCGCATGGACATCCAGTACCGCCAGATTGGCCGGCATTTGGGGCACCAGACACAGAATGTTTTCCTCCGCCAGCGCCACCATCAGCGGTGCATAGGCAGAATATTCCACCTTTCCTCCGGGATAAAACACAAATCCCGCGTCAGTTTCCTCCGGCGCGAAGATCAGAAGACCTTCTTCCTCCGTTACCGTCACATTTTCACTGCCAGCCAGCGCTTCCACAGCCTCCGGCTCAGCCCGATAGTAGTCATTGACATACGCAGCCCCTGCCGCCACCAGCACCAGCAGCACCGCCAGCGTGGCCCAAAGGACGCGTTTTCCCTTCAGCCGCGCCTTCATTTGGAAATCAGCACCACATTGGAGCTGTGGACAAGATAGGTTTTGCCGTCAATTTTCACCTGCAGCTGATCGCCGTCCTCATAATCCGTCCAGCTGGTGACCTTCCCCTCCACAGTCTCCCCATTGGGCAGGCCGATGATGGCATACTCATAGGAATAGGTCAGGTCTACCATCTGCTTGTTGCAGCCGGACAGCAGGCAGACAGAGAGAATGACAATGACCGCCAGCAGCAGGGCAATGATTTTTTTCATAAAAAACACTCCTTTTTGTGATTTGGAAATAGAATACCACATTTGACAGGCGGATACAAATAAAAAATAAAAAAGCAGGCTCTCTTTGGATAAAGGGAGCCTGAACTATATAGATTGCAGTTAGTAGAGCAGATTTTGCGCGCACAACTGTAGGGGAGGGTCAAGACCCTCCCCTACAGTAGCGTTGATCAAACCGCTCCCCAAACTATAACTGATCGGTTTCCCGACTGTTCAGGCATAATGATACCGTTTCCGGTTCTTCACCATACAGTATGCCGTCATCAGCACTGCCGCCCCTTCTGCCGCCAGGATGCTCCACCAGATACCGTCCAGGCCAAAGACCAGCGGCAGCAGCAGCACCGCGGCGCTCTGGCACACCAGCGTCCGCAGGAAGGAAATGGCGGCGGAGATCAGGCCGTTGTTCAGGGCCGTAAAGAAAGAGGAACCGTAAATATTGAACCCGCAGACCAGAAAAGACAGGGAATAGATCCGGAAGGCCCGGACTGTCATTTCCAGCAGTGCCGCATCATAGCCCACAAAAATCACCGACAGGGGCCGGGCCAGCAGCAGCGCGCCGCCGGTCAGCACCCCGGAAAAAGCTGCCAAAATCAGCAGGCTCTTTTTCAGCAGTCCCTTCAGCTCCCTGTGATTCTGCGCACCGTGGTTGAAGCCCACAATGGGTGCCGATCCCATGGAAAAGCCGATGTAAATGGCAATGAAAATGAAATTGACGTACATGATCACACCATAGGCCGCAATGCCGTCCTCACCGGCATAGCGTATCAGCTGTAAATTATAGAGCATGCTCACCGCCGACATGGACAGGTTGTTCATCAGCTCCGAAGAACCATTGGTGCAGGTGCGCAGCAGTGCGTTTCCATCAAACCGGCATTTGCCCAGCCGCAGCAGGCTGTCATTGGGACGAACAAAGTAGACAATGGGAATGATGCCGCCTATAATCTGGCTGACAGCGGTCGCCACCGCCGCACCCACCAGGCCCCAGCGGAAGAAACCCACAAACAGTGCATCCAATACGATGTTGCACACACCGGAGGCCACCGTCATACCCAGGGACAGGTTGGGCTTTTCCGCCGCGATGCAGAAGCTCTGAACGGCGTACTGCAAAATATAGGCCGGCAGGGCCAGCTGGACGATGATACCGTAAACCACACAATCCTCCAGCATTTGTCCCGCCGCCCCCAGGGCAATGGCAGCAGGCCGCAGTAAAAGGATGGACAAAAGGGTCAGGATCACACCGCTGATGATACTCACATAGATCAGCAGAGAGAATGTTTCGTTGGCCTTTTTCCGGTCTCCTGCCCCCAGCATCATGGACACCAGCGCCGTACCGCCGGTGCCGATCATGAAGCCCAGAGTTCCGAAAACCATCAGGTAGGGCATGATCAGATTGATGGCGGCAAAGGCAGTTTTTCCCGCAAAATTGGAAACAAAAATCCCATCCACCACACCGTAGATGGAGGTAAATACCATCATCACAATGGACGGCAGGGTAAAACGCAGCAGCCGCCCATAGGTAAAGTGGTCAGATAACTGAATGATGTCTTTTTTCATATGATCTCCTGAAATCCTTCTTTGATCTGATCCAGGTACCGCTGGGTCAGCCGGAGGTAAGATTCCCGGTCTTCCTCGGGCCAGGAGGCAAACAGGTCGTTTTCCACCGCGATCATTTTTCCCACAGTTCTTTCCGCGAGAGCCTCTCCCTTCTGCGTCAGGCTGACCCGCTTACGCCGGGGATCCTCCGGCGTGACAGCAACGATCCCTTCCGATTCCAGCTTTCGCAGAGCGGAATTGATTGTCTGCTTGCTGATACCACTTAAACGGACGATGTCGGACAGCAGGCAGCTGCCGTAGCTGTTTAAGGTATAGAGGATGATGCTGGCGCTGTCGCTGAGGCCCATGGCGATGGAAACGTCATGGAAGACCCCGTTGATCTCCGAAACCAGCAGATTGATCCGGGCAGTAATATTCATAGTGCCACTCCTTGGTACGAAATCGTACCTTCATTATAGTACGATTTCGTACCAACGTCAAGGCAAAAAATAACGGGGCATAGCCGCCCCAACATATTCATCATATCATAGTGCAAGTCAAATGTCAACATGATTTTGCACATAGTTCACAAAATCAGTATTTTATAAAATAACTTTTCCATCATTTTGTACAATATCCCAACTTGTATTTTTCCAATCTTGTGGTACTATATAACTACAAAGAGGTGATACCAATGATCTAGTTCACCAAAGATTCCCATGAAAAACGGAATCGAAAGACGGGCTTTCTCCTCTTCTTCCGATCACATACATTTCCTCTGAAACTATAATAAAGGAATTGAAAACGGAAGCAATTCTACAATTGAATAAGAAGGTCGCGTCTAACAAAAGAAAGTGAGGTAACCAGGATGTTAGATATCAAGAGTTCAATGATGTGACCCCTGCCTGCAACAAAACATACTGATCACAAGGTATGGCAGCCAGGGGTCACATCAAAACTTTGTATTGCAAGCACTCCGAAAGGGGTGTTTTTTGCGGCGAGTCGCCGCTGACAATTACGGGACTTTGGCTGGGCAATGGTCGCCAAACCATTGGGCACCGTCCGGTTCGTTACTGCTGTGCACTCCGAAAGGGGTGTTCTTTTTTTGCGGCGAGTCGCCGCTGACAATTACGGGACTTTGGCTGGGCAATAGTCGCCAAACCATTGGGCACCGTCCGGTTCGTTACTGCTGTGCACTCCGAAAGGGGTGTTCTTTTTTTGCGGCGAACATGGTGAAGGCAGCGGTTTACTGGGCTGTTCAAACAGCGTATTCGTAGGGCGGGGATATCATCCCCGCCGGGCACCCACAACTTTTGAGCGTTAAAATAACGGCAAAACGCTAAATCCCCGAGAAAACTGGCCGCTCAATCATCGATAGTGCCCGGCGGGCAAACTATGCCCGCCCTACATCGGTATTATTTGAAGTGCCATACAAACTGCAATTTACATCCTTCTTTTTTTGTGATAAAATGGTAAAAACCCAATTTCGGAGGGCACCATGTTATTATCCGCTGAAAATATTTCCATCAACTTCGGCAGCCGGCAGCTGTTGGAGAACGTGAATTTTTATGTCAACCCCGGCGATAAAATCGGTATCATCGGTATCAACGGCACAGGAAAATCCACCTTCTTAAGAGTGATGTCCGGCACCCTGCCGCCGGATTCCGGCCGAATCAGCCGGGATCCCAATATGCAGGTAAGCTTCCTGGCCCAAAATCCGGTGATGCAGGACGATGCAACCATCCTGGAGCAGGTTTTCCTCCATTTTCCCGCTGAATTCCGGGAACTGAATGAATACGAAGCCAAATCCATGCTCACCAAACTGGGCTTTGCGGATTTTTCCCAGAAAGTGGGCACCCTCTCCGGCGGCCAGCGCAAACGGGTGGCGCTGGTAGCCGCTTTGGTGCATCCGGCGGATCTTCTGATCCTGGACGAGCCCACCAACCACTTAGACAGCGAAATGGTGGCCTGGCTGGAGGACTGGCTCCGTGCTTTCCGGGGCGGTATCGTTATGGTCACCCATGACCGGTACTTTCTGGAACGGGTGGCAAACCACATCACCGAGCTTTCCCGGGGCAAAATTTACCACTACGAAGCCAACTACTCCAAATATCTGGAACTGAAAGAGCAGCGCTACGAAATGGCAGAGGCCAGCGAACGCAAGCGGCAGGCTATTTTGCGGGTGGAACGGGAATGGATCATGCGGGGCTGCAAGGCCCGCACCACCAAATCCAAAGACCGGATCGAGCGGTATCACGACCTTCTGAACCAGGATGCACCGGAAACCGACGACACCGTGCAGCTTTCCGCAGCAACCAGCCGCCTGGGCCGGAAGATCATTGAACTGCACGGCGTTGGAAAAGCCTACGGCGGCAGGTCTATTATTGAAAATTTTTCCTATAATGTATTACGGGACGACCGCATCGGCATCGTGGGAGCCAACGGTGCCGGCAAGTCCACCCTGCTGCACATGATCGCGGGCACGCTGTCCCCGGATTCCGGTCACACGGAGTTCGGCACCACAGTCAAAATCGGCCATTTTTCTCAGGAGGGCCGGGAGCTGGATTTAAACCAGCGGGTCTATGACTTTATCCACGAGATCGCCCGGGAGGTCAAAACCGAGGAGGGCACCTTCACTGCCAAGCAGATGATGGAGCGGTTCCTCTTCCCTTCTGACCTGCAAAGTGTGTCCATCGGCCGTCTCTCCGGCGGCGAACGGCGGCGGCTGTATCTGCTGTCTGTCCTGATGTCCAGCCCCAACGTGCTGCTTCTGGACGAGCCCACCAACGATCTGGATGTGATGACCCTGTCCATTCTGGAAGATTATTTGCAGGGCTTCTCCGGCCCCATCATTACCGTCTCCCATGACCGTTTCCTGCTGGACAAGCTGGCCCAAACCATTTTCGAGGTGAAGGGCAACGGTCAGGTGGAGGTTTTCACCGGCAACTGGTCTGACTGGCAGCGCAAGCGCAAAGCCGAATCCGCTCCTCAGAAAACAGAAAAGCCCAAGGCACAGCAGGAGCGGCCCCGGGAGAAAAAGCTGAAATTCTCCTACAAGGAAGAACGGGAATTTTCCACCATTGACGATGACATTGCCGCTCTGGAAAAAGCCATTGAAGAGAACCAGAAGGCCCAGGCCATGGCAGGCAGCGACTATGTAAAATTGCAGGAACTACAGGATCAGCTGGCCGGGCTGGAAGCCCAGCTGGAATATAAAACCGAGCGCTGGATGTATCTGACAGAACTGAAAGAGAAAATCGACGCACAAAACAAATAGAAACCATAAAGGAGCGGTGAACCATGGAAGAAAACACGCAATTGATTGAACTTTTGGAACGTATGGAGAAAAACAGCCGCCGTCAGGTTCGGCTGGGACGGCTGCAATGCCTGTTTTCTCTGGCAGCGGCTGTATTCTGCGGGGCAGCCTTCCTGCTGCTGCTTAATCTGCTCCCCCAGCTTCTGGCTGTGCTGCCGGAAATTGATGCTGTGCTGAGCCAGATGCAGGGCGTTTTAAGCAATCTGGAAACCGCCACCGGACAACTGGCCCAGATCGATCTGTCCGGTATGGTCACCGGCGTGGACACCCTGGTATCCACCGCCCAGCAGGGTCTGACAGAAACCATGAACAAGCTGAATACCATCGATTTCCAGACGCTGAACAAGGCCATCGAAGACCTGGCAGCCGTCGTAGAGCCCCTGTCGAAGATTTCCAAGATGTTCTCTTAATAGTTTGTAGAGCATTTAAAAACAGCGCCACTGTAGGGGAGGGGCAGTGCCCCTCCCACAACCTGGCAGTTACGCAAGCAGTTGGTATTTCCGTAATTGTCACGATTTCTGAAAAAACCTGCCACTCAATTATCGATAGCGAGCGGGAGGGGCAATGCCCCTCCCCTACAATACGTTGTTTGTGATCTGCCCGCCAAACCGCAATTTACGGGACTGCGATTGCAGTCCCGTTTTTCATATCCGGAGTACCGTTCCGGTAGAAACAGCATGGAGGCGTTCGCCCATGATCTGCTTCAGGAAATCAAACTGCTTCTGCCCCGTACAGTGGCCGGTATAGTACACACAGTCCAGCGCCAGCAGCCGCCGGGCCGCTTCCTCCAGAACCTCTTCGTCTTCGGTCTTCATAAAATGGAAGCCTCCTACCAGCACATCCGGCCGAAAATGCTCCGCAATGGCCACGATCCCCTTGTGGGAGCAGCCGCTGATGAGGATCCGTTTTCCCGCTTCCTCCACCAGCAGATACTGCTCATGGCGAAAATCCTCCGGTTGTCCGTCACAGGAAGTCATTCCCGCAGTATCTGTCGGCAAAAATGGCACTGTCTGAAGGGATATACCGGGAGCCAGGGATAAATTGCCTTCCACAAACCGGATCCGCTCCCTGGGCAGGGTTGGATCCAGGCCAATGTTCTTCCCTCCGGCATTGAAGTGGGGTTCAAATGCGCATTGGTTTACATAAATAAAAGTATGGGCATTGCTCTGCAAAAATCGCCGGATACCGCCCCCGTGGTCATAGTGCCCGTGGGACAGCACAGCAAAATCCACTGTTCCCAGATCAATACCCAACCGGGAGGCATTGTCGGCAAAGGCACCGGACTGGCCCATATCAAACAGGATCTTCTGTCCGGCTGTTTCCAGATACAGGCTCAGCCCGTGTTCCCAGGCCAGTGTTTCCCGGCAGGATGTGTTTTCAATCAGTGTTACAATGTTCATAAAATCAAAATTTCCTCTTGACTCTGACCTTACGTCAGGCTTTATAATACCCACAGGAGGGATGCTTATGATGACCGTAAAGGAAATAGCCGGGCGCAGCCATTGCAGTGTCCGGACGCTGCACCACTACGATGCCATCGGGCTGCTGAAGCCCACGACGGTAACAGAGGCAGGCTACCGGCTGTACGATGACGACGCCCTGGAGCGGCTGTATCTGATCCTGCTGTTCCGGGAACTGGGTTTTCCTCTGAAAAAGATCCAGGGAATCCTGGATGCCCCGGATTACGACCGGAACCGGATTCTGGAACAGCAGGCGCAGCTGCTGAAGGCCAAGGTGACCCACCTGCAAAACCGGATCCATCTGGTCAACGGGATCAAACTGATGGGAGTGAAATATTTGGAATTTGACAACTGGGATCCGAAAAAGATCGACGAATACCAGGCCCAGGCGGAAAACCTCTACGGAAAGACCGAAGCCTGGCAGCAATGGCAGCGCAAACGCAGCCGCCGCAGTCCCGGGCAGGAGCAGCAGATCAACAGCCAGGTTATGGACTTTTTCCGCCGGCTGGGTCAGCTGCGGCATCTGTCTCCGGACAGTAAGGAAGTCCAGTGCTGGGTGCGGGAATTACAGGAATTCTTTACGGAGCATTTCTATGACTGCACCCCCCAGATCCTTCGGGGCCTGGGAGAAATGTATGCCGGCGGCGGCAGCATGACGGAAAACATCGACAAAACCGGCGGCGACGGCACCGGAGAATTCGCCAAGAAAGCCATCGATTTCTACTGCGCCAACCAATAAACAGCAAGGCACCGCTTCGGCGGTGTCTTTTTTATGCTTCGGACAACACCTTGTGTAAATAGTTCAGCACCCGTTTTTTGTCCGCGGACCACAGCGGGGCGATCAGATCCTTTTTCGCGCCATCCCCGGTGATCCGGTGGATCACCACGTTTTCCGGCAGCAAGGCCACGCACTGTTTCAGAATTTTTCCGTATTCCTCCATGGTCATACAGGTAAAACGGCCCGCTTCGTAGTCCTTGGCCAGATCCGTCCCCCGCAGGACATGGAGCAGATGAAATTTGACCCCGTCCGTTCCGGCCTTTACCGCTGCCCGGGTGGTTTCCAGCATCATTTCCGTGCTTTCTCCCGGCAGCCCCAGGATGACGTGAGTCACCACCTCGATGTTTTCCGCTTTCAGTCTTTTGACGGCGTCGAAATAAACCTCCGCCGGATATCCCCGGCGGATATACCGGGCAGTTTCTTCATGGATGGTCTGTAACCCCAGCTCCACCGACACCGGCTTGACCCGGTTCACCTCTGCCAGGAGGGCCACCACATCTTCGTCCAGGCAGTCTGGCCTTGTACCAACGGAAAGACCCACAATATCCTCCGGATCGATGGCAGCAAAATAAAGCCTGCGCAGCCGTTCCACCGGAGCGTAGGTATTTGTAAAGGCCTGAAAATAGGCGATGTATTTTCCATCCTTATTTTTTGCCGCCACCCGGGCCTTTGCCCGTTCCAGCTGGACAGAAACCGCTTCCTGTCCCCCTTCGGCAAACTCCCCGCTGCCGGTACAGAAAATACAGCCCCCCACGCCCACCGTACCGTCCCGGTTAGGACAGGAAAATCCCCCATCCAGAGAAAGCTTGTAGACCTTGCAGCCAAATTTTTCCTTGTAATGGTCTGATAGAAATTTCATAACCGTTCCTGTTTTGGTAAATTGCCATTTATCGAATTGGCGTAGGGACCGTCCTCCCGGACGGTCCGTCGAAAAAAATGACCTCGATGGGCAATTTTCTCGCAACGTTCGCCGTATAAATTCCAGAAATCCGCCCATTGAGGTCGGATTTCTGGGCGGACCGTCCGGGAGGACGGTCCCTACGATGATGTATTCAAACAGCCCGCCAAACTGTAATTTATCTTACCACCTTCCTCCGCAAAAGGCAACCACTCTCCGATTATGTCCAAACCGTAAATTTTCGCCGGGCCAGGCAAAAACGCTTGCGGAATTCATTTCGGGTGCTATAATGGGCTTACTGAAAATGTGAGGCGAATATCCATGAAAAGAATGCTTTTTATCATGAATCCTTTTTCCGGTCAGAAAAAGGCAAACAAATATCTGGCAGATATCCTGCTGCTGTTTACCCAGTCCGGCTACGAAGTCCATACCGCCATGACCACCGGCCCCGGTGCAGCTACCCGGTATGCAGCCCAGTGGGGCCCGAAGGTAGACGTGGTAGTCTGCTGCGGCGGTGACGGTACTCTGAACGAAACGGTCACCGGCCTGCTTCAGGTCGGCGCACAGGTTCCAGTGGGTTACATCCCCTCCGGCACCACCAACGACTTTGCCTCTTCCCTGAAGCTGAGCCACAATCCCCTTCAGGCGGCGAAGGACATCCTGGAGGGCGAACCGGTGCTCTACGATGCCGGGCGGTTCGGTGACCGGTATTTCTGCTATGTGGCTTCCTTCGGTGCCTTCACCAAGTCCAGCTACATCGTACCCCAAAACATCAAAAACGCCCTGGGCCACACCGCCTATGTTCTGGGCGGTATTTCCGAAATTTCCCAGATCCGCAACGAGCACATCCGAATGGTCATTGACGGCGAAGTTGTGGAGGACGATTACATTTTCGGTGCCATCTGTAATTCCACCTCCATCGGCGGCATTCTGACCTTGGATCCCAAGCGGGTGGACATGGGCGACGGCATTTTCGAAGTGATGCTGGTTCGGGCCCCGAAGAATCTGACAGAGATCACCGAGTGCATCACCGCTGTCCAGAACCAGAAATACAACTGCGCCATGATCACCTTCCGCACTGCCAAGTCCATTGCCATCACCGCTGACCCCTTCATGGCCTGGACGCTGGACGGAGAAAAGGCCGACGGCTACAATAACATCCAAGTTGAAAATCTGCACCACGCCATCCGCCTGATCCAGAAGAAGGGGTAACAGCGTACCCGTAGGGGCCGATGCCCACATCGGCCCTATTTCTGCCGGCTTTGAAAAAGGGACGATGTGGGCATCGGCCCCTACGAAAGAAGGATCTCACAATGCTCCACACCACCCTTTGCTACATCACCCGGGAAAATGATGTCCTCATGCTCCACCGGGTCAAAAAGAAGAACGACATCAACCAGGACAAATGGATCGGCATCGGCGGCAAGTTTGAAGAAAACGAAAGCCCCGACGAATGCCTCCTCCGGGAAGCCAGAGAGGAAACGGGCCTGATATTGACCAGCTGGCGCTGCCGCGGCATTGTCACCTTTCTCAACGACTGCTGCGAGGGAGAATACATGTACCTGTTCACCGCCGACGGTTTTGAGGGCGCGTTAAAGGAATGCGACGAAGGGGATCTGCGCTGGATCAGCCGGGAATATTTAAATGACCTGCCCAAGTGGGAAGGTGACCAGATTTTCCTGGATCTAATCTGGCAGGATGCCCCCTTCTTCCTGCTGACCCTGCGCTACAGCGGCGACAAGCTGCTGGAAGCCGTGCTGGATGGAAAGAAGATCCGGTAAATTGCAACACTTCCATTTGCCAAAGAAAGAAATGATCCATGAAAACAAAGAAACGTTACAATCTGATCCTGATTCTTTTTGCCGCGGTACTTGCGGCATTTTTGTTATACAAGCCCGCCTACAATCTATACCGGGACATTTCCTTTTCCTGGGAGGAGCGCAGTACCGAAGCGCAGGAGGTCAAAGCCTTTGCCGAAAGCCGCGGTATTTCCATCGGTGAATATCCCTGGGAGATCATCGAACTCTACGAAAACAACCCGGAGACGAAGGACTTCGTGCTGAATTATCCCTTCCGGGAAGAAATGACCATTGATCTTTCCGGCTATGACCGGGGAACCGTTCCCCTGTTTTTGCAGTGGGATCCCCTGTGGGGCTATGAACCTTACGGTTCCTCCTGCATCGCCGTCACCGGCTGCGGGCCCACCTGCCTTGCCATGGCTGGATACTATCTGACTGGGGACACTTCCTTCAGCCCCGCCGAAATGGCCGCCTTCGCGCAGAAGAACGGCTACTACGAAACCGGCTATGGTTCCTCCTGGACGCTGATCAGCGAAGGTGCCGGAAAACTGGGCCTCACCGCCACAGAATTGCCCCTGGTGAAAAAGAAAATGACGGATGCTCTCGAAGCAGGCAGCCCCGTGATCCTGGCCCTGGGGAAAGGAGACTTCACCACCACCGGCCATTACATTGTCCTCACCGGATGGACTGGAGAAGCCTTCACTGTCAATGATCCCAACAGCCGTATCCGCTCCCAGCGTCTCTGGACTTACGAAGAACTGGAAGGCCAGATCCGCAACATCTGGGCTATCAGCCCAGTGAGGAGTTAGGAGTGAGGAGTGAGGAGTTTATGATTGCCAGCTCCTCACTCCTAATTCCTAACTCCTAACTCTTTACAATGTTTCTTTTTTTTGATATTCTATATTTTTAAAAGGTGGTGAAACACGGTGAAAATCCGCAAATTGACCCTGCTTTCCATGCTCTGCGCCATTGCGCTGACCATATTTATGGTAGAAGCCCAGATTCCGCCCCTGACGCCCATCCCGGGTATCAAAATGGGCCTTGCCAACATCATCACGGTGTTCACCGTATTCGCCATCGGGCCGAAGGAAGCGGCGGCAGTGCTGTTCGTCCGGGTCTTTCTGGGGGCGGTGTTCGCGGGTAATTTTTCCACCATTTTCTATTCCGGTGCCGGCGGCATCTGCGCGATCGCGGTGACGATTTTATCCCGGAAAATTCTGACCAAAAAGCAGCTGTGGGTTGCCGGTGTACTGGGTGCCATCGCCCACTCCATCGGCCAGATGGCCATGGCCGTTGCCATTACCCAAACCGTGGGACTCATTGCTTACCTGCCGGTGATGCTCATTGCCAGCATCGTCAGCGGCACCTTTACCGGGCTCTGTGCCCAATATCTTGTGAACCGGAGCGAACTATGGAAAATTATTTCAAAATGGACTTAAGCCTTTCTGAGGTCAATGCCATCTCCAATCTGGGCCTTGCCCACATGGGCGACTGCGTTTTTGAGATCCTCTGCCGGGGCTATCTCTGTGCCAAAGGCGGCAAAAATGTAGGCAACCTCCACCGGGACACCATCGCAATGGTGAAAGCCCAATCCCAGGCAGTCTTTGCCGACAAGCTGCTGCCTCTGCTGACGGAGGAAGAACTGGCCTTCTACCGCCGGGGCAAAAATTCCCACGTCCACGCGGTGCCCAAATCCTGCACCCCCGCCGAGTACGCCAAAGCTACCGGCGTGGAGGCCCTGTTCGGCGCATTGTACCTGCTGGGAAGAACCGAGCGGGTGAATGAACTATTCAAAGCAGTTATGGAATTATAATGTACCGGCGCGGCAGCGCCCTCGGCCCCCGCATTTATGAGGGGGCTGGCACGCCGAAGGCGTGACTGGGGGGAGTATACGAACTCCCCCCGGCCTCGCTTCTCTCGGCCACCCCCCTCGCAAGCGCGGGGGGCGAGGGTGTTGCCGCCTTATACAATAAATGGAGGTTTTACCATGGCCTTTGATGCCTTTTTCTTATCTGCGGTGCTGGAAGAAGTCCGGGAGCGCTGCATCGGTGCCCGGATCGACAAAATCCACCAGCCCAGCCGGGATACTCTGATCATCCAGATGCACAGTAAGGAGTACCGCAGCAAGCTGCTCTTTGCCGCCAATCCCACCGCTCCCCGGCTGCATCTGACCACCGCTTCTCCCGAAAACCCTGCGGAGCCCCCTATGTTCTGCATGCTGCTGCGCAAGCATCTCATGGGTGCAAAGCTGGCAGAGGTAACCCAGCCCCCTATGGAGCGGGCTGCCACCTTCACCTTCGACTGCACCGACGAAATGGGCTTTCCCGTTCAGAAAAAGCTTATTGCGGAGCTGATGGGCCGTACCTGCAACCTGTACCTGGTCAGCCAGGAGGGCCGGATTCTGGACTGTCTGCGCCGTATCGGCCTGGACGAAAGCGCAAAACGGGCCGCCCTGCCGGGCCTGATGTACCAGGAGCCGGATAAAATCTTAAAATGCCATCCTCTCGTAGGGGCCGATGCCCACATCGGCCCTATGGACACAGCGAAGATCATCGGAGAGGGCCGATGTGGGCATCGGCCCCTACGGTATGCGGATATTTTTCGTCAGCCCGGTGCCGATCTGATTGCAGACCGGCTGATGGACACCTTTGGCGGTCTTTCCCCGCTGGTCTGCCGGGAAGCCGCCCTGTTCGCCGCTGGCAGCACCGATGCCCGGATCGATCCGCGGAACCTGGACATTCTGGCAGAAAAACTGGAGCTGTTCTTTACTGAGCATCTGAATCACCCCAGGCCCTATTACTACGCCCTGCCTGACGGAACCCCCAAGCAGTTCGCCTTCTGTCCCATCCGGCAGTACGGCGAATATCAGGAGGCTGAATCCTTCGGACAGCTGCTGGACATGTACTACACCGTCCGTGACCGGAAGGATGCCATGCGGCAGAAGAGTCAGGCTGTCCGGAAAACTGTCCAGAATCTCTGCACCCGTCTGACCCGAAAGCTGGCCATTCAGGAAAAAGAGCTGGAAGCCACCTACGACCGGGAACGGCTGCGGCAGCTGGGCGACATTGTCACTGCCAACATCCATAGAATCATCAAGGGTCAGACGGTCATTTCCTGCGAGGACTTCTATGATGAGGAAATGAAAACCATCGACATTCCCATCTCCCCTATCCTCTCCCCCCAGCAGAATGCCGCCAAGTTCTACAAGGACTATGCCAAGCTGAAAAACGCCGAGAAAGAGCTGACAAAACAGATCGAACTGGGCGAAAATGAACTTCACTATTTAAAAAGTGTTCTGGAAGAGCTGAACCGTGCCCAGACCGATGCGGAACTGGAAGAGATCAAAAAAGAGCTCCAGGAGGGCGGTTATCTCCGCTCTGACGGCAGTAAGAAAAAGGTCAAGGCCGCAAAATTGCAGCCCATGCGCTTCGAGTCCACCGACGGTTACCCCATCTATGTGGGACGGAATAACAGGCAGAATGAAGAGCTGACCTTCCGTCTTGCCCGGAAGGATGACATCTGGTGCCACGCCTCCAAGGTTCACGGCTCCCATGTCATCATCTCCTGCGGCGGCACCACTCCGCCCGACGATACCATCACCCAGGCTGCCCAGCTGGCCGCCTACTATGCCGAAACCGGCACCGGCCAGAATATCCCGGTGGATGTGACACCCGTAAAGCAAGTGAAAAAGATCCCCAACGGCAAGCCCGGCATGGTCATTTACCACACCTATAAAACCGTCATTGCCAACCCTTATCCGACAATTGTTGTGGACCAGCTGAATGCGGAGAAGAAAGGTGAAGAATGAAGAAAACCGACATTTCGTGAACATTTTGTTACGAAAACCTTTAAGTTTTCCTTCAATACACAACTTTTTAAAACAACTTCATAGGAACTTAATATTTTCACACTTTTTTACTTAATATTTTACGGTTATAATATAGCCATAAAGTAAATCACATCCAGTCCGGAAACAAATCGGACGGTTTATAAATAAGATTCCTTCCTCTTTTTCATTTTTCCTCTCCTCTTTTCTTGTTGCAGAAAGCGCGGCTGACTAAGCCGCGCTTTTTGCATGCCCGCAGTACGGGCTTCCAATACGGCTCAGGTCAGTCAGTTCGAAAGATGCTGCCGCAGGGCGGGCATAGTATGCCCGCCCTACGTATGTATTGTTTGAAGAACGCCAACAGGCGGAGCATTTGCTCCGCCTGTTTTGCTTTATTATGGCTCAAAGCCCTCAAAAATCGGCAGCCAGCCTTCCGCCACGGCGGTGTCGTAATCCGCCTTGCTCCGCAGGGTCCAGGTCACGCCCTGAACCTTCCACAGCTTGCGGCACAATTCCGTGATGGGAGAATCCTTCCGGTGGTCAAAATGCCAGGCCAAAAAATCCGGACGGGTCAGGAAGCTGGTGAGGTTGTGGGTCAGCAGGAACCGCAGATAATCCGGCAGATCGTTGCGGCTTCTGAAATAGTTCTCCGTCAGCTGTCCCCGGATAATGTCGGGCCGGTTTTTCTTCAGCCAGGCGATGCACCGGGGGTCAAAGGATTCCAGGCAGAACACACCCTTGTAGGTTTCCAGCATTTTGCAGGCTGCCTCTGCCAGGGCTGCCTGATTACCGCTTTCCGGCTTCAGTTCCACGATCAGCGGAGCCTTGCCGTCGAACAGAGTCAGCACATCCATGAATTCCGGGATGGTTTCCTCTGTGCCCTGGAGGCGGTAATCCTTCAGTTGTTCTGTTGTCAGATCCTCAATGCGTCCAGCCTCACCGGTAGTACGGTTCAGCAGCGAATCGTGCATCACCGCCAGATTGCCGTCCTTCAGCAGATGGATATCCAGCTCAATACCGTAGCCATGCTCCAGGGCTGCTTTGAAGGCCGCCATGGAATTTTCCGGAATTCCATTTCCATGAAGGCCCCGGTGGGCATAGGACCAGCCCTGTAAGTCTTTCAGGCCCGGATGATCCTTCCGGCAGTAGGTGCAGAACAGCAGCAGCGCAATGAGAATCAAAATCAGTTCTAACATAATTGGTACTCCTTTCGGAAAACATGCCAGTGGATCAATCGTCAATGTCGAAGGCTTCCAGCCCCTTCTTTGCCTCCACCTTGTTATCGCCATGGCGCACCATGCCCATGGTAATAAAGGAACCGAATACAAAGACTGCGGCAT
This sequence comes from Oscillospiraceae bacterium, assembly GCA_017939025.1. The sequence goes on along the minus strand of JAGBAI010000044.1, from coordinate 3,776 downwards.
AGGGGAACAGGGTCATATAGCCGACATTTTCCAGCAGCCAGCCTGCCACAATGGGTGTGGCGATCTGTGCAGACATGGAGAAGGTATAATACAGTCCGGTAAACTTACCCACCTCGCTGCCCTTGCACATTTCCACAACCATGGGAAGGCTGTTCACGTTGATAAATGCCCATGCCACACCCACCAGAATAAACAGCACATACAAAACGGGGCTGAACTGATTGGAGATCATGGTATAGCCAAAGGCAGCCGCGAAGGAGCCGCTGAGCAGCAGGGTGCCAAAACGGATCGCCTTACGCCGTCCAATTTTACTTGCCACATTGCCGGAAGGAATATAGGTGACGATCGCACCGGCAGTGGCAATGGTCAGGCAGGTATTGGCCTGGCCCAGAGTCATATTCCAGCTTTCAGCCGCGTAAACGGAGAACCAGGTGGTAACGCCGTTATAACCGATAAACCACAGGGCAATGGAGGCCAGCAGGAAAGAAAGGCTCTTCTTCACATCCTTGGGCAGCGCCTCACCGGATTCGGTGGCCTGCATCAGGTTGTCTTCGGGGTGGGCATCTTCATATTTCTTCTGCTCCGCCACCAGCTTGGGCTCATTGACGCAGAACATAACAATCGCCAGCGCAACGAGCATAATGCCGCCCACGATCAGGAACAGGGGCAGGTAAGAAACATAAACATCCGCACTGGTCTTATACAGGAAGGTGGTGATGATCAGATAGATGATACCGCCCAGGGCGCCCATCAGATTGATGATGGCATTGGCCTTACTGCGCAGAGGCTTGGGGGTCACATCGGGCATCAGCGCCACCGCAGGTGACCGGTAAGTACCCATGGTAACCAGCAGCAGACCCAGGGTGATGACAAAGCAGACCGTCTTCCACACAGCAGGCGCCGCATGGTAAGAATCCGTCAGCAGCGGCAGAGCCACCATCAGCACCACCGCCGCCAGGGTGCCAAAGAGAATAAAGGGCCGTCTGCGGCCAAGCTTTGACGTACACTTGTCCGACAGGCCGCCGAACAGGGGCAGCAGGAACAGGGCCAGCACATTGTCCGCCGCCATGATCATGCCGGAAATACTCTCACCCACACCAAAGGTCTCGGTAAGGATCTTGGGCACCAGATTGTCGTACATTTGCCAGAAGGCGCTGATGGACAAAAACGCAAAACCCACCAGAACCGTGCGCTTGACATTGAGCTTCATAGAAAAGCCTCCATATTTTTCTTTTACCGTTCTATTGTAACAAACCCTTAGGGGAATGTCCACAGCAGAAACAGATTTAACAGGTAACTTGCAGTTTGGCAATCTAAGCGGCGCAGCCGCCTCGGCCCCCGCATTTATGAAGGGGCTGGCACCGGCGGCAGCCGGTGACTGGGGGAGTTTACCAGACTGCATTTTTGCAGGGTTTCTATTATACGGACTCCCCCCGGCCTAAGCTGGCAGCCGTCCGATCAGCTCTGCGCCGTGTTCCTTCAGCCATTGCCGGTGCGTCCGGTACATGGGGCAGCTTCTTTCCACCTCTGTCCAGAAGGCAGGAGAATGGTTCAGCTCCTTCCGGTGGCACAGCTCATGGATCACCACATAGTCCCGGATTTCCTCAGGGCAGAGCATCAGCAGGCAGTTGAAATTCAGATTTCCCTTTGCCGAACAGCTGCCCCAGCGGGTATGCTGACTGCGGATGGTCACACGGCCATAGCTGACACCTATCTGGGCAGCCAACCGGCAGACCCGGGGGATCAGATCCTCCTTCGCCGCGTCCGTCAGCCACTGAAGCTCCGGCTCCGTCAGCGGCGGCAGCGGCCTGCAGCGGGACAGATGCTTTTCCACCCAGCTTTGCTTGCTGTTTAAAAACGCCTCCGCCTCCCGTTTGGGCATCCGGTTGGGGCAGCGCAGCAGCACTTCCCCGGCAGGGGTGATCTGAATGGATAATGTTTTCCTGGCAGAACGGATCAGGGTATAGGGCGTAAAGGTCATATCAGCACTCCGTTGCAGTGGTCGATCTCATGCTGAATAATTTGGGCAGTCCAGCCGGTAAAGGTTTTGATCCGCTTTTGCAGCTGCAAATTCTCAAATTCCACCTTGATCTTCCGGTACCGCTTTGTTTTCCGGGGCCCGCCCAGCAACGACAGGCAGCCTTCTTCCGTCTCGTATTCCCCGGATGCTTTTAAGATCACCGGGTTCAGCATCACCACCGGCGTTCCCTCCTGGTCAAAGACGATGATCCGCTTCGTCCTGCCGATCATATTGGCCGCCATGCCCACACAGGTATCCCGGTGAAATTCCAGCGTATCCAGCAGATCCTGGGCAATGGGCAGATCCTCCTTCCCCGCCGGGGTGGATTTCCGGGCCAAAAAGATCGGATCATGGATCAGTTCACAAACCATAGCTGTGCTCCTTATCATTTTTTCCCTAGTATAGCATTGTGCATAGGGTTTTGCAAGATTGACACAGCTTTCCCCGAAGCATAAAAATCACCTCCTGCGGAAACACTAGCCGCAAGAGGTGATTGTTTGATCCTGTCTTTTTTGCGTACTGTCCTTTTATATCTGGTGCTGATTTTGGCGGTTCGCCTCATGGGCAAGCGGCAGATCGGGCAGATGGAGGCTTCGGAATTCGTGGTCACCATGCTGGTAGCAAATCTGGCCTCCATTCCCATGCAGGACAGCGCCATCCCCCTGTATTCCGGGCTGGTGCCCATTCTGGTGGTATTGGGCATGGAGCTGACCCTGTCCGGGCTGCTGCTTCGCAGCATCTGTCTGCGCAGGCTCTTCTGCGGCAAGCCGGTGATCCTCATTGACAATGGAAAAATCCTGGAAGATAATCTCCGCCGAACCCGGGTGACCCTGGATGAATTATCCGGCCACCTTCGGCAAAAGGAAATTCTGGATATCCGTACCGTTCAGTTTGCCATTCTGGAAACGGACGGCTCCCTTTCCGTATTTCCCTACCCGGAGCATTGCCCTGCTTCTGCCCGGGATGCCGGGATCCCGGTACCGGAGCAAAGGCTGCCCATCACCCTGATCCAGGATGGGCAGCTCTGCCGGGATAATCTGAAAAAAGCTGGAAAGGATCTGCCCTGGCTTCTTCGCACACTGAACGAATATGATGCGCAGCCGGAAGATACCCTGCTGCTGACTCTGGATGACGGCGGACATGTGGTCTGGCTGGGAAAGGAGCGCAAATGAAACGAAGCTGGCTGGGCTTTGGCCTGCTGCTGGTGCTGCTTGTTCTTTCCCTGGCAGCCACCGGCATTCTGACACGGGCCCACGAACAGACCGTTCTGGAGCTGGAGCTGTCCTCCGAGGCCGCCCTGCTGGGGGACTGGGAGGATGTGCATCTGCTCCTTCGCCGGGCTGACCGGCGCTGGACGAAATGGGCCCATATCTTTGCCTGCTTTGCCGACCATGGTCCGGTGGAGCAAATCGACGCGGATTTCGCCGTACTGGATGTCTGCCGCCAGTCCCGTCAGGCAGAGAGCTACCGGGTGGCCTGTACCCGGCTGGCAAAGCAGATCACCGATCTGGCCGAGGCCCAAGCCCTGACCTGGTGGAACCTCTTTTAGCGCCGGTATACGCCATATATAACTGCCAGCAAATGCAGTTTGTTGCTGTGGCGCGGCAGCGCCCATGCCTTCCCCCGGGGGGAAGGTGCCCCAGTGCGCACACTGGGGCGGATGAGGAATGCGGGCGGAAATGTTAGATTCAGCACTATGTTTTAGGCCTATTCCAGACTTTCAGTGCACGCCATCCCTCATCCGTCTCGCCTTCGG
>JAGBAI010000001.1 GCA_017939025.1 Oscillospiraceae bacterium | reverse complement strand
TCGGCGGTGGTGTACTTGTGGTTTCCGTCACCGTCCGTCGTCTCACCGTCCAGCATGTAGATGCCGATGGCGTCTCCCGCCTCCCAAGTGTTGTCGTAGGCGCGGGTGTTCATCCGGATGCCGCTGGTGGCTTCCAGGGCAACCCGTCCGTCGGTGGGTTGCGGGGTGTTTTCTCCGTCTTCGCTGCAACCCGGCAACAGGACGGCTGCCAGCAGTACGCAGATAAATGCTTGCTTTCTCATATTCTTCTTATTTTATTGTTTGTTTTTGAATTCAATCGTTTCAATCGTTGCTCTCCGCTTCTAGTGGATGGTGATATCGCCGTTGTCCACTTCTTTCCAGCCGGTGATGGTACCGCCCATGTCGCCTTCCGTGGGCAGGTTGAGCAATGCCTCCAGCCGCAAGGCCTCCATCGTGCCGCCGAAGCCTTTCAGCAGGTCGGTCAGGTCGGTCACGAGGGTCTGCACGCTGCCGTCCTTCAGGCTGACGGTGAGGGTGAGCGTCTGCCGTTCGCCGGTTATCACGCCCATCAGGCGGAGCAGGGCGGCAAGTGCCGGTTTGCCCTCCGCACGGGTGGGCGTGATGCTACTGAATTTGAACTCCGGTGCGACGGTCTGTCCCGTCTGTCCGGTGGTCTGTTCGCCCGTTACCAGGTCGAGACTGTGCGCGATGCCTGTCAGCGTGGCGGTTGTCCCGGCAATGCGTTCCTTGTCGCCTTCCGCCAGTTGCAGGGTCAGCGTCAGGTTGCGGATGTGCTGTTGCATCGGCAGGGTGACTTTCAGTGTGTCGTCCGCCTCCACGTCCAGTTCCTTTGTGGCGGAAAACAGATACCCCGGTTGCGGGGTGAGCGTGCCGTCGTCTTTCGTATCCACCGTGGCGGTATTCCCCGTTATGGAAACACCTTCGGGGGTATTGTATGCCAGCAACCGGTAGCTGCCCGGTGCCAGCAGGCTTTTGAAGGTGTTGGTTTCCGCCGTCACTTCCTGGCTCTCTGCTCCGATACGCAGCGTATGGCTGCCGGGCACGGATGCGTCCGAAGAGCATCCCGACCAGTCGGTGGTTACCCGCACCGCGCCCCTGTCCGGATGCGGGGTGTTGTGCCGGTCATCCTTTGCGCAGCCGGTCAGTTGCAGGGTGACGAGTGCAAAGATCAGTAACTTGCCGGTGATGGTCCATTTTATGATTGGAATTGCACGTTTGTCCGTGCGGATAGTCATTCTGTCCATGTGAACGGTGTTTTTTATGATTGATTAAACGTTGTCTGTTTATGGGTTGATCTGCCTGTTCCAAAAGGAGAGGAAGGAATATAAAAAAGCCACAAAAAGAAAAGATATTCTCTTTGTGGGGATGTATGGCTATTTGTTTGTTTTTGGGTATATTACGCGCGCGGGAACTTTGATTATATGCGCCTGCTTCTGTGTGTGTGTGTGTGTTTAATAAAATAGTTGGAACCTGCAAATGCCGGCATGACAAAATGAAGAAAAAATTATCTTTTCTTGCAGCTACCTCTTTATGTACTTTCACTTGGGGCATAACACCTCTTTTTTAATCAAATACGATATTGTTTCTTTTTTGCAAACTTAGTGTTAATCGCGATACGATCCAAAAAGCAGATACCCCCTAAATCGACAATTGTTGTTTTAGGGGTGTATTTTTGTTGTTTTAATAATGAATTTGTTGATTCAGTAGTTATTTTAGGGCATTCCGG
>JAGBAI010000043.1 GCA_017939025.1 Oscillospiraceae bacterium | reverse complement strand
ACCATGGGATTTCCTCACGCACCATGAGAACGGCAAAGAGCCGTATCGGGGACAGACTTGTGACCGAGAAAGACGGTACAGCATGGGTCTGCTATCTCCGAAACTGACACAGGAACACGGCAAGCGTGGCAAAGACGGCAAGGTTTTTATAGATACCTTAATGTTGCCGCCTTGCCTTGTTCCCTCATACCGACACCGCCCGATGATGAAAAGTCACCGGGCATTTTTCATTTACAGGAGGATTTTGAATGAACAATACCGCAACCCACAGCACCACCAACAACAGCCCTTGCCCGACTGTCAGAAAGCAGATCGGCAAGACCACCTATATCGTCCGTGTGCATTTCAGCCAGACCGCAAAAGAGACGATGGAGGACAAAATCAAGCGTCTGCTCCGTGAGGAAGTCCGCAAAATGTGACTTCTTTGTAAACTTGATTAAAAAGTCCTTGACAATTCGTTTCTGGCAAGACAGCAAAGAGTATTCTTGTGAGCGCCGCTGTCCGGCTGGCTTCCTTTACACTCCCGGAGATCCAGGCAGTCACAGCCGACGATACTATGGAAATCGATAAGCTGGGTGAACGGAAACAGGCCATCTACTGTATCATTCCCGACAGTAACGACACATCGCTGAATTTCCTTGTGGGTATGCTCTATACCCAAGCCTTTCAAGAGCTGTACTTCCAAGCCGACAAGGTACACGGCGGTGCGCTGCCTATGCCTGTCCGTCTGATGTTCGATGAATTTGCCAACATCGCATTGCCCGATGGCTATGCCCGGTTGCAGGCAACCATGCGTTCCAGAAACATCATGGCTACTATCATCCTGCAGAACATCAGCCAGCTAAAGGCTCTGTTCAAGGACGATTGGGAGGGCATTATCGGCAACGCAGATGCCTTTGTCTACTTAGGCGGCAATGAGCAATCCACCCATAAGTATGTGTCGGAGTTGCTGGGCAAGGAAACCATCGATACCCGGTCAAGCAGCCAAAGCCGAGGGCGCAACGGTTCCTACAGCCAAAGCACCCAACAGACCGGGCGAGAGCTTATGACCCCGGATGAAGTAAGAACACTGGATAACAAAAATGCCATCGTTCTGATCCGTGGTGAAAGGCCAGTCATTGACCAAAAGTACCAACTTATGAAGCACCCCAATATCAAGCTGACAGACCGCGGGGGCGGCTCCCCCTATCTGCACAGTCCCGTGTGTATGTTCAGCGCAGAAGATCTCAGCTTTACTTTCTCCAATCTGGAGGAACTGGAAATCATCGAAATGGAGGATTTTAGTGAAGAAACTTCCCAAGACCGATCCCAAGAATAACCGGGCAAAGGCCCGCCGCATGATGGGTATGTGGACACTGGTTGTCCTTATATGCTGCCTGCTGCCTACCCGGGCCTTTGCCGCTTCCACCGATCCGCTGACCATCGTGAACAACCTGTCCACCTTTATCTTCTCCTGCATCCGGGCCATTGGTATTATCATCCTTGGCTGGGGCATTGTGCAGGTGGGTATGTCCGTCCAGAGCCACGATGCCAGCCAGCGCACCCAGGGCTTCCTGTGTCTATTCGGTGGTCTGCTTATCACCTTTGCAAAGGAGATCCTTACCACCATTGGCGTGGTATGACAAAGCGAAAATACAATGCGATACTCTGGTGCAATAAAACTCCCAATGGTTATTGGAGCATTGGCATGGAATCCCCGGCGGGAATCTTCCGGCAAAAGACCTATATTGGTTACAGCCGGGCAGATGCCATTCGCAAAGCCAAACGGGAAGATATTGATAAGAACCATTTTTTCAATCAGAGTAAGCCTGTACGATAAAATGCGTCCCAAGTTGGGACGCATTTGCTTTGGAGGTGACAGCCTATCAGCGATAACTGGATCATAAGCACTCTGGAAAACGCTCTGACCACCTGGAATGAAAAGCTGGCAGAGATATGGACGCTCATATCCCAATCCCCGGCCACCTTTAAGGGCGGCACGATCTGGGGTATCATCCAGACCATCAGCAACGGCCTTGTGGGTATCGGCTACGGCCTGCTGGTGCTGTTCTTTGCTATGGGCGTCTTTCAATCGGCTGCCTCCTTCCGGGAGCTGCAGCGGCCGGAGTTCGCCCTGCGCCACTTTATCCGCTTTGCCGGAGCAAAGGTGGCCGTGGGGTACGCAATGGAAATCATGCTTGCCATCTTCTCCATCTGCAACGGCATCGCATCCAAGGTAATGTCCAGTATTGGCGGCGCTGTATCTGTAACGGCGACCCTACCGACGGAGATAACCAATGCCATAAACAATCTTGGCTTTTTGGATGCGATACCCCTCTGGCTCGTTGCGCTGCTTGGCAGCCTAATCATTACTGTGCTGTCTTTCGTCCTGATCCTCACCGTGTACGGGCGGTTTTTCCGCCTGTATATGTACACCGCATTGGCTCCCATACCACTGGCATCCTTTGCCGGGGAAGGCACATCCCACCACGGAAAGGCTTTTATCAAGTCCTATGTGGGTGTATGCGCCGAAGGTGCCGTTATTATCCTTGCCTGTCTGATCTACTCTGCTTTCATTGGCACAAGCTACCCGGCAGCAGACACAACGCTGGATAGTGTGGCAATGGTATGGCAGTACATCGGAGAGGTAATTTTTAATATGCTGGTGCTTACCGGACTGGTCAAGGGCGCAAGTCAGCTCGTTAGGGAAATGTTCGGACTATAAGAAAAAGACGGGCGCTTGCCCGTCTTTCTCTTACCAGTCACATTCATCGTACCAGTTGTTTTCCTGCGGCTCCAGAACATCCTCTGCTGAGTTCAGCGGCGTTGCCGTAGCAAGGAGCCTGCCCCGGAGATACTGTTCTTCCTGCCACCACTGAACTGCCTTGCCGCCCCATACCAATACCGGGTACAGGACGGTGGCGATCAGCAGAGCGGTGGAAACAAGCGGATTATCGCTTACCCACAAGGGGAAGCTGTAGGCCGCAAGCAGGTAAACAGCCAGCGGCAGTAAATGGATCTTGCCGAGAATCGTAATCACGGCAGGGAGCGAAACGATCCCCAAAAATGCGATAAGCAACTGCTGCCATAAATTCGGTGCGTTCATAGAACATCCCCCTTTGAAAATTGATTGTCTTTATCTACCTATATTATCTCATTTTGAGGAAATTAAGTCAAATTTCCCAACTTTCAAGAGGTGAACACTATCGAAGTAAAAATCCCCAAGGAAGTACGGCAGCATAAAGAATCCATATTCTTTGGGCTGTCTGT
>JAGBAI010000042.1 GCA_017939025.1 Oscillospiraceae bacterium | reverse complement strand
GCTGGGGGAGATACACTGCATAGGTCCCAGACGACTGTAAAGAAAATGGAACCGGGCATGATGATTGGCATCATGCCAGAGTTTGCAGAGATATGTTCCTGCCAGCTCCTGGATTTTCCAGCCCAAAGTGGGAGGCTGCGGATAAATGGTCATAAGCAGATCGCGGTAGGTCACAGTGCCGTCGTTGATTGCGGCTTTTAACTGAATGCAGCTGATTTCACTGCATCCAATGTCGGGCCGATACGACTTGCACTGCCGACACTCTGCGCTGCTGGGTGGGATGTGATAGGCTCGTTTGTTCATGGGAAACTCCTTCCGGGGGAATAAAAAATCCGGGCAAGTAGAACCTGTCCGGTGACTGATGATATGAAATTATCTGCTTTGATCCCGCTGCCGCTTTCGCAGCCATGCGTCCAGCAGCTTAAAAATAGTTTCTTCAATTTTGGCGGGAGAATAGGACTTGGGAAAATACTTTCGCAGCTTTTCTCCGGAAAGCATGATGTCATTGCTGACGGGCTTTTTCTGTTCCATCATAATGTTCAGCATGGTATCCTCGTTCAGTTCTCCGCTTTGGCTGAGTTTTCGCATACGCTGGGCTTGGGATAAAGAAGGGGTTGCCTGTTCGCTGTCGATAGTTTCCAGCAGCAGCTTCTGCTCGTTTTCCGGGAGTGCCGCAATCTGATAGGCAGGGGTGAGGGCGATTTTCTTATCGTCCACCATCTGCATCAGCTCCGGTACAAGCTGGGTCAGAGAGATCAGGTTTCGCACCGTGTCACCACTGACTCCTGCCAGTTCTCCCACAGCATCATCGCTGCGGAAATTAGCCGAAATTTTCGGCGAATTTTCTTTATCTTCTTTCCGGGGTCTGCCAGCCTTGCGTTTGGCAGCATCCATTCGCATTTTGAAAGCTCTGGCCCGTTCCGAGGGCAGAGTATTTTCCCTTTGGAAATTGCTGTCCACCATCCGGATGATGGCATCGTCATCATCCAGGTCACGGATAATGGCAGGCATGGATTCAAGGTTTGCCAGCTCGCTTGCGTGTTTGCGGCGGGCACCAGAGATGATTTCATATCCGCCTTCTGGCCGGGGACGGACTTCCGCAGGAATCAGCACACCGTAGTGCTGAACACTGTCAATGAGATCCACCATGGCGGCATCTTCTCGAATCTGAAACGGGCTGCATGGCATGGGGTGAAGCTCCGACAGGGGAATGGCATGAATCGTCCCGATAATGGGAGGTTCCCTGGCTGCGGGAGTATCAGTGGGTTTTAACAATGGGTTCAAATGCTTTCCTCCTATGATATATATGAAAAAAGGCACCCATTGCTGGATGCCTTTGATCGTACTTGTTCAGTTATTCCCGATTATGTAAGCATTTTGGAAGAAATGCAGGTATAGTAAGATTTTTTGTTCTTACACAATGGGATTTTTATGGGATTGGTTTAATATGTTGTAGGTACATCTTCATCCTGGGCAGCCTGCATCTTGAACTGCTCCATAGCCTGCTTTGCCTGGGGAACGTTGATGGAATTATTGTTGTTGCTCATTTGGATTCTCTCCTTTTTGTCAATTCCGGAAAGCAAGACGCTTTCCGGGATGGAGAGTGTCTTTTTTCTTTCCGTAGCCATAGTTTGACCAAAGCTTAAAAAGGTATGAATGGAGAGTGGCGGAAAGCGTGGAAAAAACTTCTTTTTGGATGATTACCATCGGAGGTTCATAGGGGGATGTCTGATCTTCGATGGGTGGGAGCTTGTTTTTCGCGCAATATCATAGCGGCATCCGGAACCGGGTAGGGTGCTCCTTATGCAGATGTGCTGCGATGGTGCGGATGAATTTTCCGACAGAGGGACATTCGGTGCAGCCGGGGAAGTAGGTTTCCCAGGGGGTTGGATGTTCTGTCCGGTTTTTCCAGCCGTCGCGCAGGTAGCGGCGCAGGGCCTGGTCGGCGGCGTTGATGCTGCATTGAAAAGGCTTTTGCAAAGCAGGATAAATGTCCTTGGTTAACCGCACATTGGGATTCCGGGCTTTCATCAGGACACCGGCCGCCAGCATAGAGAACAGCCGCGGATCCTGGGGAAAATGGAATTTTTCGATCATCTCCTCCACACAGATCCGGTCCATCAGTTCGTCGTCGCTTTTTGTTTGCAATGCGCTGTTCATAAGTATATCCTCTTTTCGACAAGTTCTGCAATCAGCATACATCCGGAAGCTTGAAAAGGCAATCTACGGATTTACACGAATTTACACGTTTTTACACAAAATTCCACACCCGTGATTTTTAGCAAAATGACCGAAAAAAGCCCCCTCCCGGAAATTTCGGGAGGGGGTAAAAGATTGTCAGAAGGATCCCTCTATGAGAGGTGCTAGTTAACGAACTGAGTTAAAAGAAAAAGGCTGGGTTAGAAGTAAGCGTAGACACCATAGCCTGCAGTATTGCCAGCAGAGTTCTTAGCATAAAGGTGAATATAGGCACGATACTGGTAGCCGGATTGCCGGTTAGAGTAAGTAACATAGCCAGAGTGTGAGGCGGTATTATATGCAATCATGTTGGGATAGTTTGCACTGGTATAAGTTTTGATGGTGCTCCAGTTTGTTCCGTCTGAGGATCTTTGCAGATAAATGTAATCTGCGCCTAACTCCTGCATTTGGTTAACGGCAAAAACGTGAAACCAGATTTGGAAAGAGGTGCTGGAACCTTCGGAAAGGTATACATTATGGGCGTGGAAAAAACTGCTTCCATAGGGCACAGCTTCTGCCGCAGAAGCGGGAGTGATGACCATGGAAAAGGCCAGAAGAATACATACAAGACTAATGAACCGTTTCATCATTGATCCTCCATTGATAGATTGATTCGATGATCTCATAAAGGAGATCCTCCTGACAATCTATAGAAATGGAGCATTCTGTATTGTCTATGGTCCAAATGATTGACCATTGGTTATGGTTTTTTATAATGTTGTGGATGATTCCAGCTTCTTCGTGTTGTAGAACTGTTAGGTTATCCTTATGGTATTGATTTACCTTACTTTCATGGTAGTTTGTGATAACAATGACAGCTGCATGGTTGTCATCAGTAAATAGTGCGGAAGTATATTTCATTTCTTTGCTGTCAACTTGCTTACACTCCACCAACTCAAATTCACCCGGCAGCCACATGGGCACCACCGGCTCTGTGATCCCCATTTCCACGACTGCGTCATAGACCTCCTGGAGGCCCGGGTTATCTGTGTGGAATTCATACACTGTCTGAGGTTCTTCGTCAAGGTGGGGGTGGAAGTAGGAGAAGAAATCATCGCTCCAGCGGGCCAGGCGGTTCCAGAGACTGTCGGCCTCTGCCTGCTGGGGGATGGCGGCGAAGAGTAGGCCCATGACCAGAATCAAAGAGGCTGCTTTGGCGATGTTTCCGCCGTGAAGCAGCTTTTTCCGTTTCCGGGCGGTGATCCGCCTTCGGAACCGCTTCCGGGCGGCCTCCTCGCCGGGGGTCAGGTTTTCGATGTTCGGCGGCTCACGGGTTTCCAGAATATGCAGGATCTCCACCACCAGATCGTCGTCCGGTGTGGTTTTGTCCACCTCTTCGTGAAGTATGCTGCGGAGCTGATCAGAGGACAGCGCGTCCAGACCGAGAAGGCGTTCGCTATTGTTTTGCATAATCAACCTCCTCACATAAGTCCTGCCACAGCTCGACAAAATCTACGATACCAAATAAAAAATCCCGGTTTGATGGACATTGGTCACAACCGGGAGTGCCTTCGGGAAAATAGCAGCGCCAAATTTTTTGGTTGCGCTGCGCCCAGGCTTTCTGTATTGATCTGGAGATTGCCCGACAAACTTGGTCGCTGTCCATTGAAGGTTCCGCAAGGGCACCGGCAGAGCTGTAAGCACCGTTGTCCAATTTGCAGAATCGATTTTCACAGAGGATGAGAACCGTAATTTTTGCGAGGGGGAACCCTTCGTGACTGGAAGGCATACCCAACTCTTTTAACGCAACCTGCACGACACAGCGTTTGCTGCAATGATGCAGTTCTCTGGCAAGATGCTTTGCATGCTGTATGGAAGCATCCATTACATCCACTGTTTCTCCTCCTCTGATTTGTTAATATTATTGCATATTTATGCCAGTTTGTCCAGAAAAACCGTTCGTCAAGTTACGACAAAAGCCGCGGCGACGATGGGTTGACATCTGCGATGTCAACCCAACAGGACGTCCTGTTGGCCTGCAAAATATAAACAAATGAATAATTTTTGTTTTCACAAGTATACCATGACAACAAAATTTTGTAAATATGAAATTGGAAATACCATAAAACATTTTTCTCCATAAACAGGGAAGAAAAAAGCTTCCGCAAGCTGACACTGTCCGGATGGTTGGAATTATGGAATGTTCTGGGAAAAGGATATAGGGAATTGGTGGAAGATGGAAGGACTGGAAGAAAGGGAGGGGGAGTTTTTTATGAGATGGAATAGTAGTGGTTGATTTTGGGGGAGAAGTGTGGTATTCTTTATTAGAAGTATTATAGGTGAAAAAGGCTGATCAGAGAATAGTATAAAGCTAAAGCATATTAATATGCTTCATAGAAAATTAAAGAATTCAAAATAAGTCCTGTTCCACGTTTTTTAAATGTTCTTAGAAGTAGGGGCTTCTGAGAGAACCGCATTTCGATCATAACAGGATAGGGCTGGATTTTTGGCACGAGGAGAATAGATATGTCTGCATTTTCTAACGCAACGTTAATGATCACCGGCGGAACCGGTTCTTTTGGCAACACTGTGCTGAAACACTTTCTGGATACGGATATTGGTGAGATCCGCATCTTTTCCCGGGACGAGAAGAAACAGGATGATATGCGCCATCTTTTGCAGGCGACCCATCCGGATTCTGCGGAAAAGGTTAAGTTCTATGTGGGCGATGTGCGGGATCCCAGATCCATACGGGATGCTATGCCCGGTGTGGATTACATTTTCCACGCAGCAGCACTGAAACAGGTGCCCTCCTGTGAGTTCTTCCCCATGCAGGCCGTAAGAACCAATATGGATGGCACTGACAATATGCTCCATGCTGCTATCGATGCTGGTGTGAAGCGGGTGGTATGCCTGTCTACGGACAAGGCGGCCTATCCCATCAATGCCATGGGCATTTCCAAGGCCATGATGGAGCGGGTGATCTATGCCAATGCCCGGATCGCGGCAGAGCGGGGCGGAACCACCATCTGCTGTACCCGTTATGGTAATGTTATGTGTTCCCGGGGCAGTGTGATCCCGCTGTTTATCGATCAGATCCGGGCAGGAAATCCCATCACCATTACCGATCCTAACATGACCCGGTTCCTGATGAATCTGGATGAGGCGGTGGATCTGGTGAAATTTGCCTTTGAACACGCAAATCCCGGTGACCTTTTCATTCAGAAGGCAGATGCCTGTACCATCGGTGACTTGGCAAAGGCTGTGCAGCAGCTGTTTGGCGATACCGGCACGAATATTATCGGTACCCGTCATGGCGAGAAACTCTATGAGACCCTGATGACCCGGGAAGAGCGGCTGAGAAGTGAGGATATGGGTGATTACTACCGGGTGGCAGCCGACAGCCGGGATCTGAACTATGACAAATTCATGGTCAAGGGTGAAGTGCATACGGAGGCTGACGAATCCTATACCAGTCACAACACCATTCGTCTGGATGTAGAGGGGACCGTTAAAAAGCTGCTGACGACGGATTATGTGCGGGAGGCACTGTCTCAGAAATAAAAATTGGGAGCGTATTCCTATGGGAAAGAAACGGGTATTGATGGTACATAACTTCTACCAGATCGGTGGCGGAGAACATACCGTTTTTGAGAATGAAAAGAATCTGCTGATTGAAAATGGACATGAGGTCTATACCTATACCAGAAGTAATGATGAGTTGAAACAGTCCAAATTGAAAATGCTGATGCTGCCTTTCTCTACGATATGGTCGACAAAGACCTACCGTGAGGTCAGAAGACTGATCCGGGAAAAGCATATCGACATTGTCCATTGCCACAATACATTCCCGCTGATTTCACCCTCAGTGTATTATGCCGCAAGAAGCTTGAAAGTACCGGTGGTACAGACGATCCATAATTTTCGGTTCTTGTGTCCCAATGGCTTGCTTTACTCCGATGGGAAAATCTGTGAAAAGTGCCGGGAAACAGGTTCCTTTGCTCCTGCTTTGAAAAACGGCTGTTATCGGGGCTCGAAAATTCAGACAGCGGTTGTGGTGGCGATGCTGAAGATCCATAGATGGCTGGGTACTTACCGGAAGATCAATTACATATTTCTGACGGAGTTTAACAAAGAGAAGTTTGAAGGACTGCTTCATACAGATGGAGAAAATGTGTTTTTGAAGCCGAACTTTGTCAAAAAAGCACCAGAAATAGAAACAGCAAAAGAGATCAAACCTAAATTCATTTATGCGGGTCGTTTGGATGAAAACAAGGGCATACGCTTTCTTTTAGGTGTGTGGCCTACTTTGCCGGATGAATACGAACTACACATCTATGGTGATGGAACCTATCGTGAGAATTGCGAACAAGCGGCAAAGGATAATAAGAATATTCGTTACTTTGGATTCCGACCGCAGGAATGTATATTTACAGATTTGTCGGATGCAGCAGCATTGGTGTTCCCGAGTGAATGGTATGAAGGATATCCAATGATTTTAGCGGAGTCCTTTGCTGCCGGGCGGCCGGTAGTCTGTACGAGTATGGGGAATCATGGTGATCTGGTCGAGACTTCCTGCGGTGGTATGACTTTTGATTTGATGGATCAGAAGAATTTCCATAAAGCGCTGGAGACGGTCATACGGGACAACAAAGTCTTCTCTGATGCAGCCTCTGCGTATTACCGGAAGACTCTAACTCCGGAAGTTAATTACGAAATGCTGAGTGATATCTATGAACAAGCAAAACATATCCAATGAAGCACCCCCAAAAGTATCTGTGATTGGAGTCCCTATTTCCGCAGTGACAATGGAATCCGCTTTGCAGTTTGTATCCCGGGATCTTGAGGATCTGCGGGGCAGCTACATCTGTGCGTCCAATGTACATACAACCGTCATGGCCAGAGAAAATGAAAAATATTGGCGGGCCCAAAGCGAGTCGGTTATGTCTCTGCCGGATGGGAAACCGCTGTCTGTTGTGGGCAGGAAAAATGCGCCCTGCGCCATGGAGAAGGTAACAGGAACACATTTTATGCAGAATATTTTTACGGATCCCCGTTTTTCAGGGAAGCGGCATTATTTCTATGGAATTGCCAAGGAGGATCTGGAAAATATGATTGTTAAGGTGCGGCAGGATTATCCGAAGCTGAACATCTGCGGTTATGAACCATCCATATTCCGGGAGTTGAGTGATGCAGAAGTGGAGGAGCTGGCCCAAAGGATCAACAGGGCCCAGGCGGACTTTATCTGGGTCGCCATCGGTGCACCCCGGCAGGAACTGCTGATGAATCGCCTTAAGAACAAAGTCAATGGCATTATGACTGGTGTTGGCGGTGCTTTCAACATTCTGGCGGGTAAGGTCAACGATGCCCCTATGTGGATGCAGAATGCGGGATTGGAGTGGCTGTATCGACTGTGGAAGGAGCCCAAAAGGCTGTTCAAAAGGTATTTTGTGACGAATACGAAGTTTTTGATATTCCTTATAAAGAAGGGTTTTTGAAACAATGGAAGTTATTTTTGCATTGATCGCAGGAATGGCACTGATTGATGGCTTTATTGAAAGACAGTTCTTTGGAATAACAGTTCTCTATATTGGGATGCTGCTTCTTTTCTTAAGCTATGTTTATGAGATTACGTGCAGAACGAGATTGAAGATTAAACTGCAGGGGTATGAAACTATATGGTTGACACTGATTGTCTATGGATTGGTTGTAACACTGGGATCCTTTGTGGAAGAATTAAAACCGTTCGTCAGTGAGAAAGTGTTGATTAATTCCGGCTATGTATTCCGTCAGGCGTACTATATCTTCTTTTTCCCGGCAGTTATCCTGGTGACAGATTCCAAGAGCAAGCGGTTTTGTTACACCATTATCAAGAAGTATAACAGACTTCTGTTTCTGATCATCGCCGTGGTGAACACCCTAAAGAACATGGATCCGGCAACGAGTGTTGTTACAACCTTCCTTCTTGCCTTCCTCAGTCTGATGAGCAGTAGAAAAAATGTTGTTGATATTCTTATGGCAGTGTTTATTCTGTTCAGTCCCGTCGCTGTTGGCGGTGAAATGACAAATGTGCTGATTCGTTTTGTGTATGCAGCGATCTTCCTGTTCGGAAAAAAGAGAACTGGGCTGCTAAAACTGATGATGCTGGGTATCTGGTGCTGTGTTGGTATCTGCTTTGTTATTCCTTTTTTATTGGAGACTTCAGGCGATTTGGTGGATGCGAATACGGCATGGAGGGCCAGGTTCTGGGAAGATGAAATAAAAATTCTGGCGGATAGTTTATTTACGGGTGTAGGCTACGGGACTTCCTATACAAGCACAGATTTCGTGAATCCTTCCACATATGTATTAACGCATGCGGGAGAGCCGTTTGCGCCAACTGCACAGTACAGTACATATGACAAAGTGTTTGTTACTGGCCCACATAATTCATTTGTGTCGCTGACCTTCAGGCTGGGATTGATAGGATTGCTGCTGTTTTCGACTTTCTTAATTGTTTTGCAGAAAAAGCAAATAAGCTGTATGAAGGGTGTTTCTTTAGCATCTATTTTTGCTATTTGCAGTAGTTTAATCATTATCACATTGAATGTTGGCTTAGAAAGTCCTACATATTTATTGTTGTTTATTTTTTCTGCATGCATTGCAAATTATGAACTTAAAAATGGGAGCGGTTGAGAATTTATGGAAGAGTAATATGGGGATAGCCAGTCTGAACTGCGATATCTCAAATTTGGGGGGGCACATGATGAAAGGATACTATATTCATGAAAGTTGTATGGCAAATGGACGTATGGTAATTCCTGGTGTTCAGAAGAAAATTACAGAACAAGAAAATATGTTAGCAACTTTCTTTGAAGTTAAAGATATCACTCTCGAGATGAAATATACTGAAGGGATTTCTAAAGTACTAAAGCGTATACCTTTTGGACCAGATGTTTTTGATTGGAATACAACGATAAAGCAGATTAAAAAACCAGATTTTCTTTATATCAGAAGACTTTTGGCATGCGACCGTGGTTTTTATAGAAGTTTACAAAGACTTAAGCAAATATATCCTAATCTTAAGATTTTACTTGAAGTACCAACATATCCATATGATAAGGAAACCTATTCAAAAATAAAAAATATTTCTATGTTCCCTGAAGAAGTCTTTTACCGAAACAGGCTCCATAGAGTAGTGGATCGAATCATTACTTATTCGGATGATAAAGAGATCTTCGGTATTCCCACAATTTCTATTCAGAATGGTGTTGATGTAAAAAATCAACCGATTAGAAAAGAAAAAATTGATAAATCTGAAATTCATATGCTAGCCGTAGCATCTTTTCAGCGTGCGCATGGATATGAGCGGATTATCAAAGGATTATCTGAGTACTACAAAAATGGTGGCACAAGAAAGATTGTTATGGATATGGTGGGTAGCGGATATGAATTGGATTTATATAAAAAAATGACGGAATCACTGAAACTCCAGGAGCATGTGCTTTTTTGGGGGCCGAAATATGGTGATGAACTTAATTCTTTCTTTGATTGCGCAGACATAGGGCTGGCACCTTTTGGTTTTTATAAACATGGAATCGAAGTATCTTCTGCTTTGAAGCTGAGAGAATATCTAGCCAGGGGACTTCCTGTAGTTGCCGGATCGAAACAAGATTTATTTACAGAAGAAACATTCCCATATTATTTAGAATTTCCTAATAATGATTCTGTCGTAGAAATTACAAAAATTATTGCGTTTTATGATCGGGTGTATCACTCTGATGAGACATATGAAATGGTAATACAGAATATTAGAACATATGCTGAAGAGAATGTGACTTGGAAAAAAACGATGGCTCCGATTATTGAATTTTTGCAAACAGAACAGAATTGATGAGAGGGAGAAGCAATGAAATACGCATTAATCGGCTGTGGCAGAATTGCCATCAATCATATCAAGGCAGCCGTGAACAACAAACTGGAAATTGCGGCAGTGTGTGATGTGCTGCCGGAGGCTATGGAATCGCTTCTCGCGAAGCATGGCCTGGAAACGGATACATCCATTGCCCGGTATACCGATTACATCAAGATGCTCGATGAGGTAAAGCCTCAGCTGGTGAGCATCGCCACGGAATCCGGTATCCATGCAGAAATTGCCCTGGCCTGCATTGACCGGGGAATCCATGTGATCATCGAAAAACCCATGGCCATGTCCATGGCCGATGCGGATGAGATTATCCGACGCAGCGAAGAAAAGAACGTTAAGGTAGCGGCCTGCCATCAGAACCGGTTCAATGTGGCGGTCCAGAAGACCCGGGCGGCGCTGGAAGCCGGACGCTTCGGCCGATTGTCCCACGGATCCATCCATGTCCGCTGGAACCGGAATGAGGGCTATTACACCCAGGCACCCTGGCGGGGCACCTGGGCCCAGGACGGCGGCTGCCTAATGAATCAGTGCATCCATGGCATCGACCTGCTGCGCTGGATGATGGGTGACGAGGTGGAAGAGGTCTACGGCACCACCCGCCAGCAATTCCACGACTATCT
Organism: Oscillospiraceae bacterium; assembly: GCA_017939025.1. The sequence goes on along the minus strand of JAGBAI010000042.1, from coordinate 149,763 downwards.
GGAGGCAGAGGATGTGGGCATGGCTGTGGTGAAATTCAAAAACGGTGCTATCGGTACCATTGAGGGCACCACCAATGTCTATCCCAAGAATCTGGAAGAAACACTGTATCTGTTTGGGCAGAACGGTACCGTAAAGGTAGGCGGAACCTCTACCAACAACATTGATGTCTGGAACTTTGCCGACGAGACGGAAGCAGACGAGGCCAATAAAAATCTGAAAGAAGCCACCAGCAATGTCTATGGCAACGGCCATACCAGCCTTTTTGCGGACATGATGGAGGCCATTGAAACAGACCGGAAGCCTTATGTAGACGCAGCGGCTGGCCGGAATGCGCTGGAAATGATCCTGGCCATCTACAAAAGCCAGAAGACAGGCCTGCCGGTGAAGCTGCCGCTGGAGAATTTCGCCAGCATCGATATGGTGGGAGAATTCTGATGGCGGAATACTTTGTACATGAAAGCAGTTATGTGGACGATGGTGCCACAATTGGAAAGGGAACCAGGATCTGGCACTTTTGTCATATCCAGAAGGGCGCGAACATAGGCGAAAATTGCTCGCTGGGACAGAATGTGAATATTTCCAATCATGTGAAGATTGGTAATGGATGCAAGCTGCAGAATAACGTGTCGGTTTACGAGGGTGTAGAGCTGGAAGACTATGTATTCTGCGGCCCCTCCTGCGTGTTTACCAATGACCTGACACCCCGGGCAAAATATCCCAAGGGTTCGGCGGGATATAAAAGAACGCTGCTGAAGACCGGTGTTTCCGTTGGTGCCAACGCAACCATCGTCTGCGGCCATACCATCGGAAAATGGGCCATGATCGCCTCCGGTGCGGTGGTGACGAAGGATGTAAAGAATCATGCTCTGATGGCAGGCATCCCTGCAAAGCAGATGGGTTGGGTCTGCGAGTGCGGCGCTGTCCTGAAAAATGGCCTGGGCTGTTCTGCTTGCGGCAGACAATATTCTGAGCAGGAATCCGGATTAGTGGAGGAGAAATAATATGCAGTTTCGTGATTTACAGAAGCAGTATCAGGAACTGAAGCCTGAGATCGATGCAGCGGTGACCAAGGTCATGACGGACTGCAACTTTATTTCCGGTGCACAGGTGAAGGCTCTGGAACAGAAGCTGGCGGAATATGTAGGCGTGAAGCACTGCATTACCTGTGCCAATGGCACTGACGCACTGAAACTGGCGGAACGGGCCTATGGGATCGGTGCAGGCCATGCCGTATTTGTGCCGGACTTCACCTTCTTTTCCACAGCAGAGACTGTGGCAGACCTGGGTGCGGTTAACATTTTCGTGGATGTTGGGGAGAATGCCTATTTTGGTGTAGCCTCCTGTACCCGCAACCGGATCTCTATTGGAGAAAACAGCGTGATTGGTATGGGTTCTACGGTAACGAAGAGTGTGGCAGAGAATGTAACGGTTGTGGGAAATCCTGCAAGACCGCTGGAAAAAAGGAGATAAAGTATGAAAGTTGGCATAATTGGAGCTGGAACAATGGGGGTTGGTGTTGCACAGTGTTTTGCGGAACATGAAGGTTTTGAGGTATTACTGTGCAGTTCCAGTCTGAGTTCAGCAGAGCGTGGAAAAGCCAAAATGGCAAAAACTCTGGAAAAACGTGTTGCCAAAGGTAAGCTGTCATTGGAAATCTGCAATCAGGTTTTAGGACGAATTGCACTGGGTGTTCTGGCAGATTGTGCTGACTGTGATTATATTGTGGAATGCGTACCGGAAGATATTGAAAAGAAGACGGCGCTGTTTTTGGAATTGCAGAAAATTTGTAAAGAAAGCTGTATTTTCATTACAAACACTTCTTCTTTGTCAATAACTGAAATTGGCGCCGGGATTTCTAACCAGATGATCGGTATGCATTTTTTTAACCCTGCCCCGGTTATGAAGCTAGTGGAGATCATCCCTGGAATCAATACAGAAGAGAGTACAACACAGTTGGCGATCAAATTGGCAAAACAACTTGGCAAGGTTCCGGTTGTCGTCAAGGAAAATGCAGGATTTGTAGTAAATCGCATTTTGATCCCTATGATCAATGAGGCAATCGGTCTCTTGGATGAAAATGCTGCGACAGCGGAAGGTATTGATACGGCAATGAAGCTCGGCGCTAATCACCCGATGGGGCCGCTGGAATTGGGTGATTTTATTGGTTTGGATGTCTGCCTTGCAATTATGGAAGTGTTGTATTATGAAACCGGTGATATGAAATATCGTCCCCAACCGCTCCTTCGTAAGATGGTAAGAGCAGGTCGCTTGGGAAGAAAAACAGGAAGAGGTTTTTATCAATACAGCAGATAACATAAGTTAAGAAAGGATACGGAACGTCTGATGATGGAAAATAGAAGAAAAGTATACCTTATTGGAGCTTGCCGCACACCCATCGGCAAAATGGGTGGTGCGCTGGCTGGTGTATCTGCCGTTGAATTGGGAGCGACCGTGATTCGCGAAGCGATTAACCGCGCAAACGTTCCAGCAGAGCAGGTAGATCATGTGTACATGGGCTGCGTGATTCAGGCAGGACTGGGACAGAATGTGGCCCGTCAGGCAGCCTTGAAGGCGGGCCTTCCTGCAACGACTACTGCGCAGACTGTCAATGTGGTTTGTGGTTCCGGGTTGGATTCTGTCAATGCTGCTGCCCGAATGATTCAGTCCGGTGATGCGGATGTTGTGGTTGCTGGCGGTATGGAGAATATGTCTGCAGCACCCTTTGCCATGATGAATGGCCGCTATGGCTATAAGATGGGTAGTCCCATGGTGAATACCCCTCTGGTAGATACCATGGTGAACGATGCCCTGTGGGATGCAATGAATAACTACCACATGGGCATTACTGCAGAAAACGTGGCTGAACAGTGGAGCCTGACCCGTCAGGAACTGGATACATTTGCAGCAGCATCCCAGCAGAAGGCATCTTCTGCAATTGCTGCTGGGGCCTTCTGTGAAGAAATTGTACCTGTAGTTATCAAGGGACGGAAGGGTGATACCGTTATTTCTGAGGATGAAGGTCCCCGGCCTGGAACAACAGCAGAGTCACTGGCAAAACTTCGTCCCGCATTCAAAAAGGATGGAATGGTAACTGCCGGTAACAGCTCCACCATTAATGATGGAGCAGCAGCTGTCGTCTTGGTTTCTGAAGAAAAACTTCTGGAACTGGGTCTGAAACCACAGGTGGAGTGGATAGGTGGCGCGCTGGGGGGCGTGGATCCGGCAATTATGGGTGTCGGTCCTGTGGAATCCACCAAAAAACTGCTTAGGAAGCTGGGCATGACCATGGATGAAATCGATTTGGTAGAAGCAAATGAGGCATTTGCAGCCCAGTCCATCGCTGTTGCCAGGGAACTGGCAATCCCGGAAGAAAAACTGAATGTAAATGGTGGAGCCATCGCATTGGGGCATCCTGTAGGTGCATCCGGTTGCCGTATTCTGGTGACTCTGATCCATGCCATGAAGGCAAGAGCAGTCAGAACCGGTCTTGCAACACTTTGTATTGGCGGCGGTATGGGATGTAGTGCGGTAATTCGGCGGTGTGAGGAGAAATAATATGCAGTTTCGTGATTTACAGAAGCAGTATCAGGAACTGAAGCCTGAGATCGATGCAGCGGTGACCAAGGTCATGACGGACTGCAACTTTATTTCCGGCGCACAGGTGAAGGCTCTGGAACAGAAGCTGGCGGAATATGTTGGTGTGAAGCACTGCATTACCTGTGCCAATGGCACTGACGCACTGAAACTGGCGGAGCGGGCCTATGGGATCGGTGCAGGCCATGCCGTATTTGTGCCGGACTTCACCTTCTTTTCCACAGCAGAGACTGTGGCAGACCTGGGTGCGGTTAACATCTTCGTGGATGTGGATGAGGATACTTTCAATATGTCTCCTGCAGCACTGGAGACGGCCATTTTACGGGTGAAGGCGGATGGAAAGCTGGAGCCCAAGGCCATTGTAGCAGTGGACCTGTTTGGCCTGCCTGCGGACTATCCTGCCATCAGTGCCATTGCGAAGAAATATGGCCTGATCCTCATTGAGGACGGTGCCCAGGGCTTTGGCGGCCGAATCGGAGAGACCAGAGCCTGCGCCTTTGGCGACATTGCCACCACATCTTTCTTCCCGGCGAAGCCTTTGGGCTGCTACGGCGACGGCGGAGCCATCTTTACCAATGACGATGCCATCGCGGCACAGCTGCGCTCTCTGTGTGTTCACGGAAAGAGCGGCAACGATAAGTATAACAACATCCAGATCGGTATGAATTCCCGTCTGGATACCATCCAGGCTGCGATCCTGGATATCAAGCTGGATGCCTTCGCACGGTATGAGTTGGATGGTGTGAACCATGCGGCAATGGAATATAACAAGTATCTTTCCGGTAAGGTCAAGACTCCGGTGATCCCCGGGGGCTATTATTCCAGCTGGGCTCAGTATACCATCCAGCTGCCCACCAGAGAAAAGCGGGATGCCATGCAGGCAGCACTGAAGGAAAAGGGCATTCCCACTATGGTCTATTATCCCCGGTGTATGCACGAACAGGGTGCTTTTGAAGCGCTGCCTTATAGCGGAGAATGTCCCACAGCGGAACGGCTGAGGGATACCGTGCTGTCCCTGCCCATGCACCCTTATCTGGAGGATGATCAGATCAAATACATTGCAGAGAATGTTTTGATGCTTTTATAAGCTGACGTGAGGGAGAAAAAAGAAAAATGGAATTCAATAAGATCTATCAGAATCTGATTTCCGGCAAGAGCAAGCTGGCCCTGGTGGGCCTGGGTTATGTAGGTATGCCCATTGCTGTGGAATTTGCCAAGCACGTCAAGGTTGTTGGCTTTGACATCAATGAACGCCGGATCAACGAATACAAAAACGGCATCGACTCTACTAACGAGGTAGGCGATGCCATCAAGACCACCACAGTGGAATTCACTGCGGATCCCGCATCCTTGAAGGAGGCCAGCTTCATTATTGTGGCAGTGCCCACTCCGGTCAACAAGGACAATACCCCCGACCTGCGGCCTGTGGAAGGGGCTTCCCGGACGGTGGGACAGAATCTGACCCCCGGCAGCATTGTGGTCTTTGAATCCACGGTATATCCCGGTGTTACGGAGGATATCTGTATTCCCATTATCGAAAAAGAGTCCGGCCTCAAGTGCGGTGTGGACTGGAAAATCGGTTACAGCCCCGAGCGCATTAACCCCGGTGACCGGGTACATACCCTGACCAACATCTGCAAGATCGTTTCCGGTATGGACGAGGAGTCCGCCCGGGAGATCAAGAAGGTCTATGACATCGTGATCAAGGCCGGTACTTTCCCTGTCTCCACCATCAAGACCGCCGAGGCTGTCAAGGTGGTAGAGAACAGCCAGCGGGATATCAACATCGCATTCATGAATGAGATCGCCATGATCTGCGACCGGATGGGCATTGATACCGACGAGGTTCTGGCAGGTATGAACACCAAGTGGAATGCTTTGGGCTTCCGGCCTGGTCTGGTGGGCGGACACTGCATCGGTGTGGATCCCTACTATCTGACCAATGCAGCAGAAAAGCTTGGCTATCACAGCCAGATCATTCTCAACGGCCGGAAGGTCAATGATAGCATGGGCGCCTTCGTTGCCGATGCGGCCATCAAGGAAATGATCGAAGCAGGCATGGCACCCAAGAAGGCCACGGTGGTGATCCTGGGCATTACTTTCAAGGAAAACTGCCCTGACACCAGAAACAGCAAGGTAGTGGACATCATCACCCGGCTGAAGGAATACGAGATCGAACCCATCGTGGCAGACAGCTGGGCAGATGCCGCTGTTGCCAGGCACGAATATGGTGTGGATCTGGTACCCATGGATCAGCTGCCCAAAGCAGATTGCCTGATCATTGCTGTGGGCCACAAGGAATACCGTTCCATGCCCATGATGCAGCTGAAGAAGTTTTTCAAGGACGAACTGCTGGATGAAGAGAAGGTACTGATCGATGTGAAGAGCCTGTACCGGATGGATGAACTGAAGGCATCGGGAATGCGGTTCTGGAGAATGTAAGGGCGAGAACAAAATATTCCTACTTAGTTTACCTTAAAAGGATGTATGAAAATGCGAATGCTGATTATTGGCGATGCCAACTCTCTTTGGATAAAAACAACTATAGAAAATACTATCGATACAGAGGAAAATCAAGTCTTGTTGATCAGTTATGGGAATGACAAGTACAGCGATTGGTATGAGTCACGGGGCATTCGTGTTTTGCTTATACCCCAGAATCATTATGGTAAGCTGAATATGTTTGTTTCGGCAAAACAGGTGTACAATAAAATAAAACATGAAAAATTTGATTTGTTGATTATTCATTTTGTTTCCCGTGCTGCGATGGTTATGGGATTGTGCTTGAAATTATTGGCATTAAAAAGTGTTGCAGCCTTTTGGGGAAGTGATATTTTTCGTGCGTCCAAGAGTACAACTCTCTTTTTTAGGTTTGCGTTGAGAACATTTGACTGCATAAATATCACGACTGATGCAATGCTTGAAAAGTTTCACCAGATGTATGGATATTCTTTTGATAAAAAAATCACAAGAGCCCGTTTTGGGATTAATAGTTTAAACTATCTAAAAAACGATTCCCAAAGGCTTTCTAGATTCGATGAGATCCCCAGTGACAAGGTCGTGACAGCTGTTGGCTATAATGGACATTTGGCACAGCAGCATATTCAGGTCATCAATGAATTAAGAAAATTACCCGCTGAAGTTCTGGCACAGATTCATTTAGTTTTCAGAATGACCTATGGTGGAAATGCGGAATATGTGAAGAAGATAAAAGCGGAGGTAAAGAGTCTTGGATGTACATATTCAATTTACACGGAATTTCTTTCTGATGAAGAATCTGTATGTCTAACTGCTTTGACAGATATATTTATTCATGCACAGAAAACGGATGCTTTGTCCGCATGTATGCTCGAACATTTGTATTCTGGAGCACAAGTCTTTAATCCAACGTGGATTCCATATCTTGAATTGCAGCATCCCAGTGTGTTCTATCTTAAATATAGTTCGTTTGGAGAGTTGGGAGACCTACTGCAAACGAATCTAATAAAAAAGGAGCAGTATGATGCGCCAATGGGGAAAATGCAAATGAGAGGTTATATTGAAAGATTGGCATCCTGGAAATATCTGAAGGCAGATTGGCAAAAAATTTACTATGGCGAAAGTTGATTTACAGGTGGGGAAACAGTGGCGAATAAACAAAATTCTTTTGTAAAAAGCTTTGCAATCATAGGTGGTAGCACATTTCTAAACATGATAATTGGTGTTTTGACAACGCCGATTATAACTAGATTAGTACGACCGGAGAGTTATGGCCAATTATCTATGTTTGTGCTGTATACGAATATGGCCGTAGCAGTTCTTTGTTTAGGGTTGGATCAAGCCTTAGTTAGATATTATTATGAATCTGATGGCACAGGATATAGGAGTGCATTACTTAAAAAATGTGTGAGCTGGCCATGCGTGATATCGTTGGTAGTTAGCGTTGTGGTGTGCGTGCTTGCATATTATGATGTTATATCTTTTTTCTCTATCAGCGTAATTGTGCTACTTTGTGTTAATATTGTACTTCATCTTATTTATAGATTTGGTCTTTTAGTTGTCAGGCTGGAAAAAAACAGCAAATTGTATGGATTGCTTCAAATTCTATATAAATTGCTTTATGTGGTGCTTGCAATTGTATTTTTAATTTTGACAGATATCGATGATTTTGTTTTGCTGGCTTTAGCGACAGTTGCGGCAGTTGCGATTTGTTTGGTTAGCTGTATTTGGGCACAGAAAACGCACTGGTTCAAAGTTAGGAACTTTGGGGGAAAGATTGTATCTCAAACAGAGTTAATAAAGTATGGATATCCATATGTTTTCTCAATGGGCATTGCGACACTGTTTCAAGCAGCAGACAAAATGGCATTGAATATGTATTGCTCTTACTCTGTGGTAGGTGTTTACGCTTCTGCAATGTCGTTGGTTAATATATTTGCAATTGTACAAACGACATTTAATACGCTATGGGGTCCTATTGCCATGGAGCATTACGCAAAGAATCCTAAGGATACTTCCTTATACGTACAGGCAAATAGGATCATTACAGTTGTAATGTTTGTACTAGGTACCTCCTTGATTCTGTGTAAGGATTTGTTTGCAGTCCTCTTGGGAGAAGAATATCGGGAAGCAGCGTTTGTGCTTCCGTTTCTGATCTTTAATCCAATCATGTATACAATATCGGAAACAACCTGTCTGGGTTTGGTTTTTAAGAAAAAAAGCAAAATGCAGGTCGTGGTCGTACTAATTCCTTGTGTTGTAAATATTATTGGAAATACAGTTCTTGTCCCTCACTTGGGAGGTGTCGGTGCTGCAATTTCTACAGGTATTTCGTATATAATATTTTATATTATGCGAACACTAATTTCGACATATTATTATCCTGTTGATTATAATATGAAACCGTTCCTGTTGGTAACAATGATAGTTTCTGTGTATGCACTTTATAATACAATGCACAGAATCGATATGGTATCAGTAATCGGATATGTTTTTTGCATTTTGGCGATTATGTTCTTATATCGAGACACCGTTAAGTGGTGTTTTGCGTATGTACTTGGTTTTTGGGAAGATTTTCGAAAGAAAGGATATGCAAAATTGCATAAGGATAAACATGATTAATCTGAATCAATTTATTTCGACACATGTAACAAAGCGGAAAGAAAGTATGTTTACCGCAGATATTCAGAACAACTATGCACAGTTGAAGAATAAGATTTCTGGGAAAACGGTATTGGTTATTGGTGGCGCGGGTTCCATCGGTTCTTCCTTTATTCGGGCGATATTGCCATTTAAACCTGCTTCCCTGGTCGTGGTAGATGTCAATGAAAATGGATTGGCAGAATTGACGAGAGACCTTAGATCCACGAAAGATATGTTCGTTCCCGAAAACTATGTGACCTATCCCATGGACTTTGCTACGTCCGTCTTTGAAAAGATGTTCCGGTCGCATAAAGGTTTTGATATTGTAGCGAATTTCTCCGCTCATAAGCATGTTCGCTCTGAGAAAGATATTTTTTCGGTTGAGGCACTGATTCGCAATAATGTACTCAACGCAAGAAAGCTGCTGGAACTGCTGTGTGTATTTCCTCCTGAAGTATACTTCTGTGTGTCTACAGATAAGGCAGCCAATCCTGTAAGCATCATGGGTGCCAGTAAGCGGATCATGGAGGATGTCATATTCTCTTACTCTGATAAATTTCCTGTAAAAACAGCTCGATTTGCAAATGTGGCATTTTCCAATGGCTCCCTCCCAGATGGCTTTTTGGCCCGGATCCAGAAGGGACAACCTATTTCTGCACCTTCTGATGTGAAACGTTACTTTGTATCTCCCGAAGAAAGCGGCCAAATCTGTATGTTAGCAGCTATGCTGGGCAATAACCGGGAAATCTTCTTCCCCAAACTTCGGGAAGCTCAGATGATGTCCTTTGACAAGATTGCTACCAGCTTGTTGCAAGCATATGGTTATGAGGTGCTTCTGTGCGATTCAGATGAAGAGGCGATTGAGAAAGCTGAGGCATTGAAAAATGGAAGCAGGCGATACCCTGTGCATTATTCCGGCTCCGATACCTCTGGTGAAAAGCCCTACGAGGAATTCTTTACAGTTCAGGAATCTGTGGATATGAGCCGGCTTTTTGCTTTAGGTGTTGTGACAGAAAAAGAGGTTCCGGATAGGGAACATATCAATACTCTTTTTGAAAGTCTGGATAAGGCTTTCAGGAGTGAAAGCGTTGAAAAAGAAGATATTGTGCGTATTATCAGGTCGTATTTGCCTAATTTTGGTCATATTGAGACGGGAAAATCTCTTGATTCAAAGATGTGATGGAAAAACAGACAACTGAAATAGAAAGTTGAAATAGAAAGAGGTTAAGCATATGGGACGATTTGTGCCGTTGTCTATTCCTAACTTTGAGGGAAACGAAAGAACATATGTTGACGATGCCGTGACCCAGGGCTGGGTATCCACGGGCGGTGCTTATATTACAGAATTCGAAAAAAGACTTGCGGCTTTTTTGCACACAGATAATGTGGCAGCATGTCAAAGCGGCACCTCTGCGCTGCATTTATCTCTTGTGGAGGCAGGTGTGCGTCCCGGTGATACCGTTCTGGTTCCTCCTGTTACTTTCATTGCTGCAGTTAATCCTGTGAAATACCAGTTTGCAAAGCCGGTTTTTGTTGACTGTGATGATAGCCTTTGTATGGATCCAGTGAAACTCAACCGCTTTTGCGAAGAAGAATGTGTATACAAGGATGGCGAGCTGATCCACAAGGAGGATGGCAGTATTGTCAAGGCCATTGTTGTTGTACATATTTTCGGCAATATGGCCGATATGGAAGCCATAATGGATATCGCGCAAGCGTATAATCTGAAGGTCATTGAGGATGCCACTGAGGCATTAGGTACCTATTATACAGACGGTAAATACGCCGGAAAATATGCTGGAACCATTGGAGACTTCGGTGCTTACTCCTTCAATGGAAATAAAATTATCACCACGGGCGGTGGCGGTGCAATCACGAGTTGTGATCCTAAAGAAGTGGATCGGATACGGTACCTGTCTACGCAAGCAAAGGATGACCCTCATTTTTATATCCATAACGATATTGGATACAACTACCGCATGACCAATGTTCAAGCGGCTCTGGGTGTTGCGCAGATGGAAAAATTGGAAAGCTTTATTGAGCGCAAGCACAAAATGTATGAATGGTATCAAGAATTGTTTTCAGATTTGAATTTAGCAAAGTTGCTGCCCTTCCGTTCAGGAACCTATTCCAATCAATGGTTCTATTCTCTGAAAATTGATAGAGCAAAGGTACGTGCATCCATGCGGGATATTATTGGTGAGTTGGAAGACAGAGGTGTTCAAACGCGAGCGATTTGGGGACTGATCAATGAGCAGATTCCATATCTACAGGAAAAAACTTATGAATTGGAAAAGGCTCCATACTATGCGGATTGCATTTTGAATATTCCTGCCAGTACGAATCTGACCAGAGACGATATTGAATTTGCAGCAGCGGAGATTTGCGCAGTACTGGAAAAGTTTGCAAATGAAAAATAATTGCGGAGAATAATTATGATAAACAAAAAAATTGTGATATCCGCAGATGTTCGTCTTCTGGATGCCCTGGACATTATGGATAAGGTAACACGCAGATTGTTGATTGTGTGTGAAGATAAGACTTTTCTGGGCGTTATCAGTATCGGGGATATCCAAAGAGCCATCTTGGCAAAGCGGGATCTTATGGAGCCGGTGCGTAATTTTCTTAGAAAGAAAGTTACCTTTGCATATTGCAATCAAAATGTGGAAGAAATCAAGCAGCGTATGCAACAGGGAAAAATCGAATGTATGCCGGTGGTAGATGAAAAGCATATTTTAGTGGATACTATTGAGTGGCAGGACTTGTTTGATGTGCCTTCGCCGAAAAAGCAGGAGCAACTGTTCAGTCCGGTTGTCATTATGGCAGGTGGCAAAGGAACACGGCTGCGTCCAATCACGAACATGATCCCGAAGCCACTGATTCCCATTTCCGATAAGACGATTATCGAGGAGATTATGGATCATTTTGCGTTCTATGGCTGTACGGAGTTCCATATTTCCTTGAACTACATGGCAGATGTGATCAAAAATTACTTTCAAGAGCATAACGAGAATCAGTATGCCATTCATTATATTCAAGAAGACATACCGCTGGGAACGGCAGGTTCGCTGTATCTGCTGCGGGATCAGCTCAATAAAACGTTCTTTGTTTCCAATTGTGATATCCTGACAGAGGTGAATCTACAGGATCTGATGGAGTACCACCGCAGCAGCCAAAACAAAATTACAGTTGTATCTGTTCTGAAGACATTTCCAATCCCTTATGGTACGTTAGAGACGAAGGAAAACGGTATTTTGACAGAGTTAAAAGAAAAACCCAGTATGACTTATCAAATCAATTCTGGGGTCTATGTTCTGGAGCCTGATGTATTTAAATATATTCAGGACAATGAATTTTTGCACATTACGGATCTGATCAAGCGCTTGATCGATCATAAGGAGCGCGTTGGTGTGTTCCCCATTTCAGATGGTTCTTGGTATGACATGGGCAATTGGGAGGAATACTTGAAACTGGTTAGGAGATATGATGAAACATAACAGAGAATATGGAATCGACATCCTGCGAATACTGTCGATGATGATGGTGTTGATACTTCATGTTTTCAGTAACGGTGGTGCACTAAACCATCTGATTCCAGGGACAAGCAATTATTACGTTGGTTGGCTACTGGAGGCTATGTGTTTCTGTGCTGTTGATATCTTTGCTATTATGACGGGATATCTGATGGTAGACAGAAAAACGGAATACTGGAAATTTATCCCCAGATGGCTCCAAGCATGGGTGATCTCTGTATCGATAACAATTCTTTATGAAATGTTCACGGGGGGGACTTGTATCAATCAAAGAATGGCTAACATGTCTGTTCCCGCTTACATATAGTCAATGGAAATATTTAACCGAGTATTTTATCGTTGTGCTGTTCATGCCATACATCAACGTGGCCATTAAGCATATGTCCGCACAGCAGCACAGAACGGTTTTACTGATGATTTTCGGTTTCAGCGTATGGACAACATTTTGCTTCAGTGATCCGATGAATCTACTGGCAGGCTATTCTGTATTCTGGATTTTGCTTCTGTACATTGTGGGTGCATTGGTAAAAGCCATCGGTCTGGACAAGAGGATATCCCAACGCTGTGCTATATTGGGATATATGATTTGTGCCATTTTGGCATATGGCTCAAAAATGTGTGAAGTACTTCTGGATGGCAGACTGACACGATTGACACAGGGAACGGGTTTTTTGATGAGCTATACATCACCTGCGGTACTTTTGTGTGCGGTATTTCTGCTTATTTTCTTCTGCCAGATGCAAAATGTTCCGAAAAGATTAATTCCAGGAATCCGCTGGATGAGCAGCGTATCCTTTGGTGTTTTCTTGATTCATACGCAGATTATTATTCGGACACGGTTTTATAAGAATGCGTTCGTATGGATTACAACTTTGGATGTAAGTGTATTTTTCTTGGTAGTCATTGTCAGCTCGATTGTAGTATACTGTTTGTGTGGTTCCTTGGAATATCTGAGGCAGTGGATTTTTGTGCGTATGGGAATCAATAGAAGAGTTGAAATACTATATAAGGCTGTGAAAAGCAGGATCCTTCAATGGATGGAGAATTTTGGGGAGAGTAATATTTAGATATTTATGAAGGATTTAATAATTATTGGAGCAAGTGGTTTTGGGCGAGAAGTTGCTTGGTTAGTAGAGCGGATCAATGCAAAATTACCAACTTGGAATATACTTGGTTTTTTGGATAGCGATCCGGAGAAGCAGGGCCAGATGATCAATAGATATCCTGTTTTAGGAAAAGATGAAAAGGTACAGGAATATCCAGCAGCGTATGTTGTCTGTGCTATTGCGAGTGCACGGATAAGAGAGAAAATCATTCGAAATATTCAGCAATTAATGCCGGATATTAAATTTGCTATATTGATTGATCCGTCCGTAGAAATGTCCGAATGGATATCGGTCGGAGAAGGTACGATTATCTGTGCCCATACAATTGCGACGGTCAATATCGGAATTGGTAGTCATGTGATTATCAATTTAGATTGCACAGTAGGGCATGATGCGATTATTTCCGATTTTGTAACCGTGTATCCAAGTGTTAATATATCTGGAAACACGGTTATCGGTCATTGCTGTGAAATAGGAACGGGTACTCAGATCATTCAAGGAAAAAGAATCGGCGACTATTCGATCGTGGGGGCAGGCGCTGTTGTGGTCAAGGATATTCCTCCGAAATGCACGGCTGTTGGTTCTCCTGCAAAAGTAATTAAATATCTAGAGTAATTTGTATTTTTTCTGAGAGCGTTTAGGAAAACTGTAGATAATTAGGATGAGGTTAAAAATGCTATTCAACTCACTAGATTTTATGCTCTTCTTCCCAGTTGTAACAGTAGTATATTTTATCATTCCGGATAAATTTAAGTACCTCTGGCTGCTGCTCACGAGTTACTATTTCTACATGTGCTGGAATGCAAAGTATGCACTGTTGATGCTTTTGTCAACAGTGATCACCTATGCCAGTGGCTTTTTGATGGAACGGATCAAAAAGTCGGAACAACGGGAAGAAGAAAAGGTACGAAAAAAGAAATGGATCGTGGCTCTGAGTTTTGGGTTGAACCTGGCGATCCTGTTCTTCTTTAAATACTTCAATTTTGCCGTGGGATTGCTGGAGAGCGCAGTTGGCATGCTTGGCATTACTCTGAAATTGCCTGTGTTTGATGTGATCCTGCCGGTGGGTATTTCGTTCTATACGTTCCAGGCGCTGAGTTATACTATGGATGTGTACCGGGATGAGATCTATGCAGAAAAGAATTTCTTCCGGTATGCGCTGTTTGTGTCGTTTTTTCCGCAATTGGTTGCGGGTCCCATTGAACGATCCAAGAATCTTTTGAAGCAGTTGGCAGTTCCCAAGAAGTTTGATCCTGAAAGAGCCAGAGAGGGATTGCTGCTGATGCTGTGGGGATTCTTTCTGAAGATCGTTCTGGCAGATCGATTGGCGATATTCGTGGATACTATCTACGGGAATATTGAAACATATACCGGATGGTATCTGATTGTGGCGACTGTTTTGTTTGCGGTACAGATTTATTGCGACTTCTCCGGTTATTCTGTTATCGCCATGGGCACAGCCAAAATTCTGGGGATCGAACTGATGGAGAACTTTGACGCACCTTATATGGCAACCTCAGTTGCGGAATTCTGGCGCCGGTGGCATATCTCCTTAACCTCCTGGTTCAAGGACTATCTTTACATTCCTCTGGGCGGCAGCCGGAAGGGTGTGGCCCGGAAATATTTAAATAAAATGATCGTCTTTCTCACCAGTGGTCTTTGGCACGGTGCATCCCTGTCCTTTGTGGTATGGGGCGGTTTGAATGGTCTGTATCAAGTAGTTGGAGAGACGACAAAACCGTTCAGGGATCGGTTGGTGAATGTACTTGGCCTGCATCGGGAAAGCCTGGGACATATTTTGCTGCAACGGTTTATGACCTTTGCTTTGGTGGATTTTACATGGATCTTTTTCCGGGCAGACAGACTGCGGCAGGCAGTTGAGATCATCAAGTCAATTTTCACGGCATCCAATCCTTGGGTTCTGTTTGACGGTAGTCTGTATCAGTGCGGACTGGACTCCAAAAATTTTGCACTGATGCTCATGTCTATTGCTCTGCTTCTGTTCGCAGACTGGTGCAAGACAAGAGGAATCGTAATCAGAAATGTGATTGCGAAGCAGGATGACTGGTTCCGCATTATATTTATTGCGGCAAGTGTCTGCTTCCTGCTCCTGTTTGGCCTGTGGGGACCGGCGTTGGATCAGGCGAATTTTATCTATTTCCAGTTCTGAGTGAGGACAGCGATGAAAAAAGGATTAATAAACTGTATCATTACAATTATATTGATAGCGGTTTTTGTGCAGTATGCAGGGTATCTGGTTCGGCCGCTGGATACGGATGGCGCAATCGCATCGATCAATGCCTTCCACACTTTACCTGAGCATTCTCTGGAAGTAATCGGCTTTGGTTCCAGTCATATGTGGAGAGGTATGGATCCACGTGTTATGTATGAGGAATACGGGATCGGTGCGTATAACTATGGCTGCAATTGGCAGAAATGCAATACAACTTCGTTGTTCATACAAGATGCTTTGCGAACACAGTCTCCGAAGGTGGTAGTAATTGAGGCGTACTTTCTTTATTCGCTACTACAGGATACAGATATGAATGGCGAAATTTATTATACGAAAGCAATTCCTGAGTCTCCGGCAAAATGGCATTACTTAAAACAATGCTTTGGTGATGACTGGGAACGATATTTGTCATATTATATGCCATTAGCTGCTTTCCATGATAAATGGACCAATATATCAAGGCAAAGTTTTAATAAGCGATCAGAAGGAAATGAGTTTTGGTATACATTGGGGTTTGTCCCGTCAGGAACAGTGACAGAAATCGTGATTCCAGAACAGAAAACAGAAAAAAAGATTAATAAGCAGGCTCTATCTGAGATTGACTACATCGTCCAGCTTTGCAAAGAGAAAAACATAGAAGTTGTTTTCTATGTCGCTCCATATGAAGGAGAATTCGTTTTTACTGAAGCAATGTCACAATTGGCATCGAACTATGGATATCCATTTTTAAACTTATTTGCGTTGAGAGAAGAAATAGGAATTGATGGAAATACTGATTTTAGTGATGCCATGCATTTGAATACAGCTGGGTCGCAAAAAGTAGCAAGATATCTTGGGCAATATTTGAGTGACTATTATGACTTGACGGATATGCGGGAAGTGCAGGGAAATTTTTGGGAATCGCAGTTGCATGTTTCAGGTTGAGCAGCTACTTAAAGGAAAATTGAAGATGAGTGACCTGTTGATGTGAGCTTGGCTTTAACCAGAATAGAATTAAATTAATAAGATGATCAAAGGACGTCCTTTGATCATCTCTGAGCATACTCAGAGATGATGATGCTTTGCACTGCTTAGCTTATTATAAAGCGATGGCTGAATAGTTTTTTGTGAGTAATACTATGGAATTGAGTATTGTCCTAGATGAAATAGGTAGATGGGATAATACAGTGATTTTGGATACATCGGAGAAAAAGTATGAAACTAAAAAGGAATTTACTGACTGTTTGGCTTGTTGGCATCGGAATCTTAGTTATGTGTTCACTATTTGCGAAAAATAGAAATGAGTCATTTGTTGGGATATCTGAAATCTGCAGCGACTATGGAGACATTTTATATGATGCAGATGGATCATGCCATGGATTTGTGGAATTATATACAAGAATTTGAAGATTCTACGGGGATAGCGGGTGTATAAGTACCTTCTCACTACAAACAACGGGGCTCCAGATGGAGCCCCGTTGTTTGTATGCCGCCCCCCGGCCTAGCCGGGGGTTCCTTGTGTATTCGGATCTTCTTATTTATATGCTGCCGGATTTGCCGCTTAGGCCTCCTCGCCGGGATCCTTTGTCAGAATAGCATGGATGGCGGACTGGCGGTTTTCTGCGGCGGTATGGGAATTCTTCAGCGCTGTGATCTTGCTCTTTATAGACTCGGTTCTCAGCTTCACGTCTTCCTTGATGCGCTTTCTTTCTGCCTTGACCTGGAGCTCAAGAGCATCCTTTTGCGCCTTGAGAGGCTCGATCTTTGCGTTGACCTCCTTCTGCCCCTTGAGGTTAAAGAGACCTACGCCCATTCTGCTCTTATTCAGATCCCGAATCTCCGCCTTCAGCTTTTCGATTTCGGCGTCCTGAGGAAGACTTTGGCGAAGCTCCAGTTTGACCGTTTCAATCTGTCCATTCAGCTCTGCGATTTCTTCGGTGATCTGCTTTTTCTGCTGGGAAAGTGTTTCCAGCTCCGTATCCAGTTGTGCCTTTTCCTCCGCATGGGCTTCCCAGTAAGCCTTGATCCGCTGGCGCTTTGCTTCCTCAGCAGCTGCTGCCTCTGCTTCCTTGCGCTTCCTGTAAGCCTCTTCCAGAGCGGCGATGTTGTTCTTGTATTTCAGCTGCCACATTCTTTTGGCGGTTATCTCCAGGTCAGACAGCGCATTGGATGCGACCCAGACCAATTCTCCGGTTTCCTGTTTTTTCTCCTGCCGGAAAATCTGCATTTTCACCAGGGCCTCCTGGGCTGCGATCATATTCCTGTATGCCGCGATCATTTGCGGCTCATCGTCAGCACTCAATTCAAGAACCTTCTGGAAAAGTCCGTCAATGCTGTCATAGCAGGCCTTCACTGTCTCAAATTCCTGCTTGCCGGGATGTTCCATAGCCTTCCACTTCTGATGGATACCCTCCAGGGCAGATGCGCCTGCCTGGTTCATCAGCGTGGCGATCTCCGTCAGAATATATCCGGGAACGGCTTCCGCTTCGCCGTAGCCCAACAGTGTATTCAGCGCATCCATCACATTTTCCGCATTTTCCGTTATGTCAAACAGGGTGAATGTACTGGGATCTGCAGCAAACCGTTTTCCGCTCTGCGCAACCATGCTCATGCCGATCCTGGCAAGCTCTTCCGCAGACTGCTTCTTCAGCGTATCTCGTTCCTCTTCCGGAGCAGAATCCAGTGCAATAAAGAAATATTTAACCGCTTCATTCAGCGTCTGATCCTCGGCAACAGACCCCCAGCCGGCAGCCTTTGCCTTCAAAAACCATGCACTATAGCAGGTTTCGTCCATTTCGATGGCCCGGGTGCAGTATTTCTCCGCTTCCGCCAGCTTGCCGGCTTCAAAAGCTGTGCCGGCCATCACAAGCAGATTGATCAGCTTCTGATTGGGCGCAGCAGCGTCCTGTGGGGTATCAGCGGACACATCCTCCGCTAATTCCTGCATCATGCCCTTGACTTCCTCTGCGGTATAGGCCGTACCACAGTTCTGGCAGATGAACTGCCCGTCCTTTTTGAGAAAAGAATTACCCTCACAGATTTCACATACGATTTTTTTCATATATTGACAGCCCCTTTCAATGGCATAGTTTTCAACACTTCAAACTGCTGCATATTTTCATATGTCTAGATATACCATACCACACTGTTTTCCCTTACAACGGCTGTTCCTACAAAAACCAGCCGCTGCCGCCCATGTTTTTTGCAGCGGTTCCACTTGTTATTTAAAACTGTATATCTGCCGAGCTTGCCCGGGCAGACCAGATACGGCTTTTGTAATTCATGACCATATTCGTTGTTTCCTGTTTTTCGGACAGCTGGTAACTTTTCAGGGATTCCAGTTTCCTGGTGTTTTCCGCAAGCTTCTGCTCATATTCTATATGCTCTGTATGCAGCAGATCGATGGCCCGCTGAAGATCCTGCTTCTTTTTCCTGATCGCAGTCTCACATTCCCGGGCCAGCCCCACTGAATGCCATGTATCTTCCATGGTTTGCAGCGTAAATTTCTCCTTGGGGTCTTTTGTATGCAATGTATCCAATCCCAGAACGTCACGGGTTGCCGCTGCCGCAAAGCGGATACCTTTTGAAACTGTGAATTTTATCATCTGCCATAATGTTTCTTTCCCCTTCCCAGGTCCTGACAGCCTGTTACTTGCAGTATAACATACAGCAGATGGAAATGCAATTTTCATGATGAAATTTACCTGACATGACAAGCGGTGAGTAAATTGACCATAAGGCACGAGACGTTGAATGAATATTTGGACAGGTTGTCTATAAAAGCTTGCATATTTTGTATGTCTTCGCTGGTTGATGGAGACTTTTGAATGTGCTATAATAAATTACATAGCTGATACCGCACTCTGATTTTGTTCCGGATATACGTTCTGCTGCATAAATGTATACAGTACCATTCATCGGCTTTCACAGCACCCTTGCTGTAAGCATACAAAAGAACATTAGGAGGAAACAAAAATGAAGAAGATCCTTGCTCTGCTGCTGGCTCTCGTCATGGTTCTGTCCCTGGTGGCCTGTGGCGCGAAGGAAGAGGCTCCCGCCACTGAGGCCCCCGCTGCCGAAGCTCCTGCCGAAGCTGCCCCCGAGGCTCCCGCTGAGAAGACCCCCGAGGATTACACCGGTAATCTGGTCGTCTACTCTCCCCACGATGCTGATCCCCTGAACGCAGGCGTTGCCCTGTTCCAGGCTGCTTACCCCAACATCAATGTTGAGGTGATCGCTGCCGGTACCGGCGAGCTGTGCCAGAGAGTGGTTGCAGAGTCTGAGAATCCCCAGGGCGACGTTCTGTGGGGCGGCGGTGCTGATACCCTGGCTGCTTACGTTGACTACTTCGCACCCTATGTCTGCGCCAACGATGATGTCATCGGCGATGCTTACAAGGATGCAGACGACCTGTGGATCGGCGAATCCCCCCTGCCCATGGTCATCATCTACAACAAGACCCTCATCGACGAAGCTGACGTTCCCACCACCTGGGAAGGCCTGTGCGACGAGAAGCTGAAGGGCCAGATCGCTTACGCTTCCCCCGCCAAGTCCGGCTCCGCTTACACCCAGCTGTGCACCATGCTGTTCAGCCAGCCCTCTCTGGACGAAGGCTGGGCCATGGTCGAGAAGTTCATCGCCAACCTGGACGGCAAGATTCAGGATTCCTCCGGCAACTGCCATAAGCTGGTTGCTGCAGGCGAATATGCCATCGGTGTCACCATCGAAAAGTCCGCTGTCCTGTACAACGACAACCCCGACATCGGCTACATCTACCCCGAGGCCAACTCCGCTGTTCCCGACGGTGTTGCTCTGATCAAGGGCTGCCCCAACGAGGAGAACGCCAAGCTGTTCATCGACTTCGTCACCGGTATGGACTGCCAGGTTGACCAGAACGTCAACTGGAAGCGCCGTCCTGTCCGCTCCGACCTGGCTCCCGAGGGCCTGTGCGAGCTGTCCACCCTGGATCTGGGCGACTATGACTTCGCCTACGCTGCCAACAACAAGGAATCCATCGTTGAGAAGTGGAACGACCTGACCGTCGGCTGATTTGATTTTCAATGGCAGGGAGTCCCCCCGGGGACTCCCTTTTCCCACAAGCATCGTGCAGGGCGGGCATATATGCCCGCCGGACACTTTCGTAACTGAATTGCTGAATGATCCAGCACTCAGCATCTGCTTTGCCGCTCGGTAATCGCAGTTGCCCGGCGGGGATATATCCCCGCCCTACGGCATAAACCTATCGATACCTCCTGTACCGCTGAGGAAAGTGGTTTTTGTGAACCCTTTTCCTGAACCGTACAAGCCCATCTAAGAAAAGAGAGGACGATCCATTATGAGCAATGAAGTCATTATTAAGGATGCCGTAAAGCGTTACGGCGATTTTACCGCACTGAACGGTGTGTCTCTGGACATCCGGGAGGGCGAATTCTTTACCCTGCTGGGCCCCTCCGGCTGCGGCAAGACCACCCTGCTGCGCATGATCGCAGGCTTCAACTCCATCGAAGGCGGTGACTTCTATTTTGGCGAAAAGCGCATCAACGATGTGGCTGCCCATAAGCGGGATATCGGTATGGTATTCCAGAATTATGCCATTTTCCCCCATCTGACCGTCCGGGAAAATGTGGCCTACGGCTTAAAAGCCCGGAAGACTCCCAAGGCGGAAATAAATGAGCGGGTAGAGGAGGCACTGGAGCTGGTACAGATCTCCCATCTGGCAGACCGGAAGCCCAATGAACTCTCCGGCGGCCAGCAGCAGCGTGTGGCCCTGGCCCGTGCTTTCGTCATTGAGCCAAGCGTGCTGCTGATGGACGAGCCTCTTTCCAACCTGGATGCTAAGCTCCGGGTTCAGATGCGCTCTGTCATCAAAAAGCTCCAGCGCCGCCTTGGCATTACCACCATCTATGTCACCCACGACCAGGAGGAGGCGCTGGCCATCTCTGACCGGATCGCCGTTATGAAGGATGGCTGCATCATGCAGATCGGCACTCCCAACGAGATCTATGCCAAGCCTCAGAATCCCTTTGTTGCCGGCTTCATCGGTGTCAGCAATTTCCTGGACTGCGAAGCAGAGAGCGGCGAAGATGGCACCGCCAAGGTCACCATCCAGGGTGAGCTGAGCATCCAGGTTCCTGTCCGCCGTGCCTACACCGGCAAGGCCAAGATCTCTGCCCGGCCCGAGCAGCTGTTCTTCAGCCAGGAAGGTATGCCCGGCAAGATCCTCTTCTCCACCTTCCTGGGGGATTTCATCGAATACGAGGTAGAGCTGGATAACGGCCAGACCCTGATCGTCAACGAATACACCAAGGATACCACCGAAGTCCACGATGACGGTGAGCGGGTGTTCCTCAGCTTTGATCCTGCCCGGATCAGCCTCTATGAGGCAGATACGGAGGAGGTGCTTTCCCTGTGAAGGAAAGATTGGGAAAAGTCAAGCTTGACTTCTGGTTTTTTACAAAGTTCTTCGTCATTGCCAGCATGTGTCTGTTCATCGTGTACCCCTTCTACACGATCCTGACCAAGAGCGTGTTCTCCAACAAGGTTGAGGGCCTGACCCTGTATAACTTCGTCCGGTTCTTTACCAAGCCCTATTATTATCAGACACTGATCCGCTCCCTGGTGGTTTGCGGTATCACGGTGCTGACTACCACCGTCATCGGTGTACCCATTGCTTATGTGATGACCCGCTACAATGTTGCCGGCAAGCAGCTGCTGCACATTCTGATCATCATGAGCCTTATGAGCCCTCCTTTCATCGGGGCCTACTCCTGGATCATCCTCATGGGCCGCAATGGCCTCATCGCTAAGCTGTTCAAGCTCTTCGGCGCAACAGCGCCCACCATCTATGGCCGGGAGGGTATCATCTTCGTCTTTACGCTGCACCTGTTCCCTTATATTTACCTGTACACCTCCGGCGCCATGAACTCCATTGATTCTTCTTTGGAAGAGGCCGCGGAGAATTTGGGCATGAGCAAGCTGAAGCGGATCTGGACCATCACCCTGCCTGTGATCCTGCCTTCCATCCTGGCAGGCTGCGTCATGGTGTTCATGACTGCTCTGGCTGACTTCGGTACGCCTATGCTGCTGGGCGAAGGCTATACGGTTCTTCCGGTGCTGGTGTATAACGAATACATGTCCGAAAGTGCCGTCAACCCTTATATGGCTTCGGCCCTGTCCGTGATTATTGTGTTCTGCTCGCTGGCAGTGCTGGCCTTCCAGAAGCTGGTCATCGACAAGCGGAACTACCAGATGAGTTCTCTGCGTCCGCCTAAGGAGGATCAGCTCCATGGCTGGAAACGGTTTGCAGTGTCCCTGCCCATCTGGATCGTTACCTTCCTGGCCTTCCTGCCTCAGATCGTGGTTGTCTGCCAGTCCTTCGTGGAGCGCAGCTTCTCCGGCATGGTCAAGGGTATCAATCTGAGCAACTATGAAGCCATTTTGTCCCGGCTGGGCCGGAATATCAAGAATACCTATGTCTTCTCCCTGGTGGCCATCGTGTTCATCGTGATTCTGGGCATCCTGGTTTCCTATATCCTGGTTCGGAAGAAGGGAAAGGTGGCAAATCTCATCGATACCCTCATCATGTTCCCCTATGTCATTCCCGGCTCCGTTCTGGGTATCGGCCTGATCGTGGCCTTTAACCGCAAGCCCATGATCCTGGTGGGTACCGCTGCCATCATGATCATCTCTTATGTGGTCAGAAAGCTGCCCTACACCGTCCGTTCGGGAACGGCCTTCCTGTACCAGATGGATCCGTCGGTGGAGGAAGCCTCCATCAACTTAGGCGTCAGCCCCATGAAAACCTTCTTCACGGTGACGGCACGGATGATGCTGCCTGGCATCATGTCCGGTGCGGTTCTGAGCTGGATCACCTGCATCAACGAGCTGAGCAGTTCCATCATGCTCTATTCCGGCAAGACCTCCACCATCGCCGTTGCCATCTATCAGGAAGTGGTTCGGATGTCTGACGGCACCGCCGCCGCCCTGGCCACCATTCTGACAGTGACCACCATCATCTCCCTGCTGATCGTGTTCCGGCTGACGAAGGGTAAGGTGAAGATCGTCTGATGATCAAAAACATCTTGTTTGACATGGGCAATGTGCTGATCCACTTCGACCGGCGGGTCTTCCTGGATCGCCTGGATATCAGCGAAGAGGATAAGCAGCTGCTTTTGCGGGAGGTTTTTCTGAGCGTGGAGTGGGTGCAGATGGATCGGGGTACCCTGGCAGAACCGGAGGCGGAGGTGCTGATGTGCAAACGCCTTCCGGAGCATCTGCACAAGGCTGTCCACCAACTGGTATCCTGCTGGGATGAACCCATGCTTCCTGTTGCCGGTGTGGCAGAGCTGGTGGAGGAGCTGAAGAAGAACGGCTACGGTATTTACTTGCTTTCCAATGCCAGCATCCGCCAGCACGAATACTGGCCCAAAATCTCCGGCTGGCAGTTCTTCGACGGTAAGATCATTTCTGCCGATGAGAAGGTCATGAAGCCTCATCCGGATTACTACCTCCGGGCAATGGATCGCTTTGGTCTGGTTCCCGGTGAGTGCTTCTTTGTGGACGATGTCTCCGCCAATATTGAAGGCGCGTTGTACTGTGGAATTCCCGGCGCAGTGTTCCACAAGGATGTGACACTGCTGCGCCGTCAGTTAAGGGCTGCCGGTGTGAATGTAACCGAATAATCTGGCGCTACTGAAAACAACCCTTGGCAATGCAGATGCAGCGCCAAGGGTGTTTTTGCAGAAAAGAGGAATAAAATGATTAAATTCGGAACCGGCGGTTGGCGTGATATCATCGCCGATGGATTTACCAAAGAGAATATTCGTCTGCTTATTGCAGGCCTGTGTGCGCTGATGCAGAAAGAAGGGCATGAAGGCGTTACCGTCTGTCTGGGCTATGACCGCAGATTTCTGTCCAAGGAATCCATGTTCTGGGCTGCGGAGGTACTGGCAGGATACGGTTTTCATCCCTATGTCATTAACCGCTCCGTGCCAACACCGCTGATCATGTTTACCGTAAAGCAGATGGGGCTGCCTTACGGTATTGCCGTGACAGCCAGCCATAATCCGGCAATTTATAACGGCATCAAGGTCTTTACCGCAGGCGGACGGGATGCAGATAAAACCGTGACCCAAAAGATTGAGGAAGAAATCACAAAGCTGCGGCCCGAAGATGTAAAAAGCATCCCCTATGCCGATGCGCTGGCTTCCGGCATCATCCGTGAGGGATATCCCTTCAACGAATATATTGACAGCATTCTGAGCCTGGTAGACACAGAAAAAATCCGCCAATCCCAGCTGAGGATCGCCATCGATCCCATGTACGGTGTCGGACTTAACAGTCTGCGCACTGTTTTACTGACCAGCCGCTGCGATGTGGAGGTGCTCCATGAGCAGCACGACACCCTCTTCGGCGGCCGGATGCCGGCTCCCAGTGCCGATGCACTGAAGCTGCTGTCCAACTATGTGGTGGATAACCGGTGCCACCTGGGAATTGCAATGGATGGAGATGCAGACCGGCTGGGTGTGATCGATGAATACGGCAGATATCTCCACGCCAATACCGTGCTGGTTTTGCTGTACTATTACTTCCTGCAATACCGGAATTGGCGGGGGCCCTGTGTCCGGAACAATTCCACCACCCATCTTCTGGACCGGGTTGCCGCAGATTTTGGACAGGAATGTTATGAGGTCCCGGTTGGCTTCAAATATGTCTCCGCAAAGATGGCAGAAACCGGTGCCATTATTGGCGGCGAATCCTCCGGTGGTCTGGCGGTCAAGGGCCATATACCCGGAAAGGATGGCATCTACGCTGCCTCACTGCTGGTGGAAACACTGGCGGTTACAGGAAAATCCATTGGTGAACTCTACCGGGAAATCGTTCAAAAATACGGAATGCTCTATTATGAGGAAAGTTCTCTGAAAATGACCCATGAGCGCAAGCAGGAGCTGCAGCAGTTGATCTTCCAGAATCACCAGATCCCCGCCTTTACAGAAACCATCAAGGACATAAACTGGACAGATGGCTGTAAGGTTTGTTTCGAAGACGGAAGCTGGGTTATCTGCCGTTTCTCCGGTACAGAACCCCTGCTGCGCATTGCCGCTGAGGGCAATACACTGCATCAGACACGGAATTATATCCAAAAATGGGAATCTTTCCTGAAACAATGAAAGCGGAATGTCCATTGACGGCATATTTTTCAGAGTGAATTTTGAAAAAGAAACCAGTTCCCGGCACCCTGATACGGTGCTGATACTATTTCTTAATTAAACTGTTTAATTAAGAAATAATATAATGCCTTAAAACAAGAACTACCGGATCTGGTTTCTTCTCCAGATCCGGTAGTTTTATGGATAGTTACATGACGATGGCTGCTTTGCTGCCGCCGGATTTTTCTTTGGTGACTACAATTTGCTTATCAATGCGTTCCTTCAGCTCTGCAACATGGGAGATGATGCCCACCAGCCGGTTACCTTCGGTCAAACCCGCCAGGGTATTGTAAGCCTGGTTCAGGGATTCCGGATCCAGGGAACCAAAGCCCTCGTCCACAAACAGGGTATCCAGCTGAATGCCGGTGGACATCTGCACCTCGTCAGACAGACCGAGAGCAAGCGCAAGAGAGGCCTTGAAGCTTTCGCCACCGGAGAGGGTCTTGACACTGCGTTCTGTGCCGTTGTAGTGGTCGATGACATCCAGCTCCAGTCCGCTTTTTCCCTGTATGCTGCCGGAATCCTTCCGGCGTTTCAGATCGTACTGACCACCGGTCATCTTCATGAGCCGTACGTTGGCCCGGGCAACGATCCGGTCGAAGTAGGTAGTCTGGATGTAGGTTTCCAGCATGATCTTTTCCTTGCCTTTTATTGTACCGTTGGCAGTATCCGACAAAGCACGGAGCCATTTCTGCTTTTCCTCCAGAGCGGACAGAGCTGCGGATTTATTCTGAATGTTTTTCAGACAGGAAGTGTTGGATGTGATACGGGTGTAGACGGCCTTTTGTTCTTTCATAATGGAAGCTTTCTGCTCGTTCAGTGCATTCTTTTTCTCAATCTGAGTCTGTACATCGATTTCGGTACTTTCAGCTAACTGTTTTTTCAGCTCCTGGATGGAGGCAACCAGGGCGGCAAGTTCTTCCTTAGCGCGGGCATAGGCCATTTCCGCAGCATTCAGTGCAGACTGCAAGGCTTTGCGCTCTGCATCCAGAGCATTGCGCTGCGCAATGGCAGCAGCCTTACTTTTGAATGCCAATTTTTCACGCAGTACAGCCAGCTGATTTGTCAGAGATTGTATGGATGCAGCAGAAGAGGCCATCTGTTCTTTGGCGGCAGTCAGCCTTTCTTCCGCAGCGGTAAGCTCCTTTTCCTTTTTGGGAATCAGATCATCCAGGTGATTTTTTCGATCCTGTCCTCTGGCGATTATCTGAATGCGGGAATCCAGTTCCTCAATGGAACTTTTCAGCGCAGAGACAGCGTCCTGTGCAGCAGATTCTGCTAAGCCAATTTCCTGCAGCCCCATAAGTGTGGCAGCCTGCTTCAGAATTGATTCTTCCAATGTGGAAACTTTTCCCTTTTCCTTTGCCGCTGCAGCACCGGTCTTTTCGGTATCTTTGATTGCTTTTTCGTATGCCTTTCTGGCTTTCTTAACCTCATCCTCGGTGGGTGCGGTGTCGGACATTACCGCTGGTGAGGGATGGTGAACAGAGCCGCAGACAGGACAGGGCAGCCCATCTTTCAGCCTGCCGGCGATGATACCGGCCTGCTCATCCAGAAATGCCGTGTTTTTGGTATCGTATTCCTGCATCAGCCGGGTGGATTTTTCACTTGCTGCCAGATACAGCTCCTGCGCAATTTTCCAGTTGTCCAGCTGTGTGTGATATTTGGATATATCGGCGGTCAGTTTTTGAAGGCTGTCCCGCTTTTGATGCTGCTCCTGCTTCTGGCGGAGCAGTTTTTCTTTTTCTGCACCGATATTTTCCAGGGATTTTCGTTCTTCTTTCAGTGTGTCGATCTCAGCAGACAGAGTGGACTTGATTTTGCTGGCGGTGACGGCGTCCGATTCTGTAGTTTTCTGCAGTTTCTGTGCACTGGAAAGGGCAGTCTCCAGCGCTGTCAGATGGTCATACTCCGGCAGGCTCAGTTCAATTGCAGTCATTTCGACAGACAGCTGATCCTGCTGGGGTTTCCGGGCCTGTTCTGCTTCCAGTGCCTCCTGTTTCCGGACGAGAAGCAGCCTTGCGGATACTTCCTGTTCCCCGGCCAGGGCTAAATTCTGCTTGCGTTTTTGGTAGGACTCTGCTTTGGTCAGCAGAGCGACAACAGTTTCAAGTTCTTTTTCGGTGTTTTGCAGCTGTTCTTCCAGTGTATCCCGGGTGGCAGCATCAGAATCCAGAAGAGAGTCCAGCATAGAAAGGACTTCGGCAACAGGAAGTGTTCCTTCTTTTGCCTGCCGGATCTGATCTGCAAATGCGGGATCTTCTCCCCAGAGAATTCCCTCCACATACTGCCGGATGCTGTTTTGTACATCTTCCCACTGATATTTGACTTTATTGGCCTGCTTGCTCAATTGATCCTGAAGCTCCACATACAGATTGGTGTGGAAGATGCTCCGGAAAATCTTCTGACGCTCCCTGGTGTCAGCCAGCAGCAGTTTCAGAAAATCACCCTGGGCGATCATGGCAACCTGAGCAAACTGCTCCCGGTCGAGGCCAAGAATATCCCGGATGGCGGCATTGACTTCCTTGGGTCTGGTCACCGGATGGCCATCGGGACAGACCAGGGTGGCACCGGCAGTCTGCTTGGTCAGACCTTCGCCCCTGCCCTTGGGACGCATGTATTCGGGATTGCGGGTGATGGTGTATTCCTTTCCCGCGTAGCGGAATACAAGGGTCACTTCTGTGGGGGTGGCGGGATCGGCGTATTTGGAGCGGAGCATTCCCGGTTCCCGGCTGCCGCCGCTGGCTTCTCCGAAGAGGGCGAAGCTGATGGCATCGAAAATGGTGGTCTTGCCGGCACCGGTGTCACCGGTGATCAGATACAGTCCGCCGGTGCCCAACGTTTCAAAATCCAGTTCCATACGGCCGGCATAGGGGCCGAAGGCAGACATGGTCAGTTTCAGAGGTCTCATTTTTCGCCCTCCCAGATGGATTCAATCAGTTCCTGCATGAAATCATGCTGAATTTCCGACATAGGCTGATTATTCTGCTGCTCATACAGCTCACCAAAGAGCTGCAGGGGAGATTTCTTCTGCACATCCACAGCCCCGTCGATGACAGCGTTGCTGCGGGTGCGGGTATTGTCATAGCTGAGCTTCATAAGATTGGGATAGATCACCCGAAGTCTTGCCATAGCCTCGGGAACATCCTCTTCGTCTGTCAGCGTGATGTGCAGATAGTCTTCCACGGCAGTATTTTCCCAGAAGGATTTTGCGGTAACATCGTCATAGCTGCCCCGGAGCTCCCGCATATCGTGCAGGGGGGTAAGGGAAATGGTGCGGAGGTCAAATTTGCCCTTTTTGCCCAGTTCCACCACCGTGATACTCTTTTTGTGGTTTGCTTCTGAGAAAGAATATTTCAGCGGGGTACCGCAGTAGCGGATGTGCTGGCTGCCAATGTTCTGGGGGCCATGGATATGGCCCAGGGCCACGTAGTCGAAGTCCGCAAAGACAGCGGCATCCACATTGTCCGTGCCGCCTACGCTGATCTCCTCGGAATCGCAGGTGCTGCAGCCGGTGACGAACTGATGAACCAGGATAACATTTCTCTGGGCAGAATCGATTCCCATTTTTTCCACAGCCACACGGCAGGCGTCGGTGTAGCTTTCGATCCCCGTATCTGGATAAAACCGCTTCACGTGGGCAGGTTTCAGGAAGGGCAGCAGCCAGAAATGAACAGCGCCATATTCGTCGTTTAACGTAATGGGAGCAATATTGCCATCATACACAGGGGACAGGTGAATGCCTTTGCTTTCCATGAGGCGGCCGCCGAAGGCCAGCCGCTCGGCAGAGTCATGGTTGCCGCTGATAATGAACACCTGTAGATTCCGCTGCGCCAGTTGACAGAGAAAATCGTCAAACAGGGTGACGGCTTCCGCTGAAGGGATACTCTTGTCATACACATCGCCGGAGATCAGAACCGCCTCCGGCCGCTCGGAATCGATGGCTTCCAGAATCTGCTTCAGGATATATGCCTGATCTTCAATCATGGAAACCTCATTGACCCGCTTGCCGATGTGCAGGTCCGATAAATGGATCAGCTTCATAAACTACCTCCAGGGCGTTTTCTTATACTATTTTCAAATAAAACTATTTCAGTTTCATTTGAAAGACACCGCCTTTTGGCGTTGTCGATTCTGATATTTTCGGAATAGAAAATATCAGAATCCCGTCTCATTATGATCTTCATATTAAAAACTTCAAGCCTGCGGCTTAAAGTTTTTGATTGAATATCAGTATTAATTATAGCAACGGTCAAGTCAAACCGCAACAAAAAATACCGCCTGTGGCAGTTCTACACAGGCGGTATGTCAACGGTTATGGCTTATGCTTCGTCAGCGCGATCTTCAAAGAAGTTTTCGTCGAGTGCATCAGTCTCCTCATGCAGTATCCAGAGTCAGTATTTTGTTGCCATGGGCATCCTCTTTCCTGTTTGACGAGTTAATGCATGGGACAACCGGTTGCAATGATCCCGGATGCCTCCCGACGCAGAGCCCGGGTGTAAATCAGTTCTCCGGCAATGCTGATGCCGATCTCTTCCGGTGTGACGGCTTTGATGGATGTTCCAATCGGGGTGTGGACCCGGGAAATGGCTTCCTCAGATACGCCGCGCTCCCGGAGCTTCTGGTTGACAGCAGCTGTCTTCTTCCGGGAGCCGATGACACCCACATAGGCAAAATCGCCCCGGAGAACCTGATCCTGGACTTCCAGATCAAAGCTGTGACCGTTGGTCATGATTACAATGTAGTCCTCGGAGGTGATTTGCAGCCGATCAGATATTTTTGTGTAGTCTCCCACGATAATCTGCTCTGCGGTGGGGAAAAACTCCCGGCAGCCGTATTCTGCCCGCTCTTCAAAGATGGTGACCCGGAAACCCACGGTATGCAGCAGCGGTGCCAGGGCCTGGGCACAGTGCCCACCGCCGAAAATCACCGCCCGTTCTCCGATGGGCAGGGGAAGACAGAAGACATCCTTGCTGCTTTCCGGCTTCCACCCTTCGGGTGTTTTTTTGCCGGGGACAGGTTCACCGAGGACGGCAATTCCGTCACCTGCAAGCAGGGATGGGGAGCTGCCGTCGGTCTTCAGCGCCAGCCAGCCGGATTTGCGGGAGGATGTCATTTCCAGCAGCTTACCTGCAAGTGTTTCCCAGACTACAGATGTGCCGGGTATGAACTGGAATTGTACCTGCACATCGCCGCCGCAGACCATACCGATGTTCTCCCTGGCAGCGGCGTGAAGCTGGAACAGATGGCAGCAGGAGCGTTGCTCTTTCAGCAACTGCCTGGCCATGGCATCGGCCTTACCTTCCACAGCACCGCCGCCTATTGTTCCCAAAATCCGACCCTTTTCGCCCACCAACATCTGAGAGCCTGCCCCTCTGGGAGCGGAACCCTGGTCGGCAATAATGGTCACCAGAACGGTTGGAAGCTTCTTTTCCAGCATATATAACAGCTTGGCAAAAATACGATCCATATTATTCTCCTTCCAGAACAGTATCCGGGATATCCTTTACGGAAAAATGCAGAAAACCGATATGCTTTTGATGAGGCATGTAGAAGGGGAAATCCTTCCTTCCGGTATCAATCAGCTGGCTGCGGACAAAATCATCTGTTAGTACATCTTTGTTTTTGTCTTTGCTGTAAACCCGGAAAAATTGGTGGGCCTCCTCCAGATTCCGGAAGGGCTGTCCGAATTCCAGGGTAAAGGTTTCTTTGTGGGCCGGAATTCCCAGTGTATCAAGATCATCCGCAAACTGGGGATACCCTTCATAACCGGTGCGGTGCTTTCCAGCCGAGAAACGGTGTCTGTCATAGTTTCGTGTGAAGATAAATACATCCCCATTGCATTGCCGTTTCGCCAGCTGAAGGATTTCCCGCCGACGACCGAAGAAACAGAATACCATGGCATCATAGGGCCTTTCCGGGATTTCCTCTGCGACAGCACCGCAACAGGCGTTTATATTGGCTATACCCAAAGTATGGCAGTTTTCTGTCAGAACAGCAGCGGCATCGGGATTCCGCTCCACAGCGGTGACCTGCTTTACATAGGGGGCCAGTGCCAGGGAAAGATAGCCCAAGCCGGAACCGGCATCGCAGATGTGACTATCCCGAGAAAGCCAGGGCAGCATTTTTTCGGTCAGCTTTTGGTAATAATCCGAATACTCCGAGGCATGGCGCATGAACAGAACCATGTCTTTTTCCCAAAATTCCAGTTTCATGGCGCCTCCTGCTCTTTCCGGTAGCCGCAGGCCTGAAATCCGGTAAATTCCGGAGGGGATTCCGAAGCATTCAGCCACCGGGCGATTTCGGTTACCTGCTTTTTTGCATTGTCGTCCCGGTCAGCTGGAATGATATCCGTATTCGGGGAACAGGCAGTATGTTCCCGGAACCCCCGGGCATTGAGCATCCGGAAAAAGGCGTTTAAGTGCATATAGGCTTTTTCTGCGTTGCCTTTTCCGCCCGCTGTCAAAATGGCAGCGGCTTTTTTGGGCTTCTGGGTCAGCGGTTCTTTCAGAAAATAGGTGGCCACATGCCAGGGCTGCAGCCGGCTCATGAGACTCAGCACAGAGCCTGGCAGCGTGCCATAGTAAACAGGAGCTGCGATGACCACATTGTCAAAATCATCTTCGTAAATCACGTCCATACCGTCATGGACTACACATTGCGCTGTTTCCCAACAACCCCGGCAGTCGATGCAGGGAGCAATCCCGGAATAGAAGGCGGAGATTTCCAGGATTTCGCCTTCCAGATGGGCTTTGAGCTCCCGGATCAGGGCCACGGTATTGCCGTTGGGGCGGGGAGAACCGTTGATCAGCAGGGTTTTCATAGCCGTTCCTCCAGCTGTAGTTTCATAAATTCCAGCACTTCTTCGTAGAGGGCATCCCGGTTCTTAGGGGTAATATAGAAGCAACGGGTATTGGGATGCTCCCGTATGGCGTTCAAAAAGGGGAGTTCCTTATTTTTGACGGCGGCAATGACAGGCCTGTTGCTGCTTAGCAGCTGCAGCACTGCCCGGCAAAAGGTTTCTGACTTTGCTTCCAGAAAGCCTATCTCATCCAGTTCTACCACCGAATTCTCAGGCACGGTCAGCATGAGCTTGGGGGCATACCGTTCAAAGGCGGCCGTGATGGAGGTGGTATTTTGTTCCCTGTGATAGCCGATGAAGTTGTCCGGGGTCTGGATATGGGGAGTT
The DNA here is from genome assembly GCA_017939025.1 of Oscillospiraceae bacterium. Next base: position 116,799 of record JAGBAI010000042.1, on the reverse strand, counting down.
CCCGCATCGTAAATATAGATGGGACAGCCCCGGAGAGGGTCTTCCAGCGCCTCCTCTTTTTTTGTTTCGTATCCGAAAACCGGGCAGTTCAGTTCTTTCAGTACCCGGCGGATCAGGGTACTCTTTCCTACACCCCGGTCTCCTACGATCAAAGCGTGCATTTTCCTCACCTCAGAAACGCGTTTGCGGTCAATTCTGCATACTGCTGCTCTGTCAAGGTGCAGTGATAGAACAGTTTATAAAACGCCAGAATCTCTGCCTTGACATCATAATTGCAGTATTCAGGGTACAGCTGGGCCGTCAGCCAGATCATACCTAAGTAACGCTGGGATGCAGAGGGAGTGCCTATCCAGTTCCAGGGCCCTTCGGGCACTTCCAGATAGTTCTGACCGGAAACCGCGGAAAGGGTATTCCAGGTCTCCTGCTGCGCAACGGTATCATAGATGCTGTCCGCGTCGAAGAGGATCAGTTCCGGATCCCACAGGGCAATTTGCTCCAGGGTCACTTCATTTCCGGAGCCCTTGTTGCTGGGGCTGTCAACCACAGCCACGTTTTCTGTCAGAAGATCTAAAGTCTCCGCATGGGAAGAACCTTTGGCTAAAACGTTGGTGCCACCTTCGCCCTTAATATACAGGGCAGTGACTTTATTATCACCAACCTGCTCCATGATGGAAAGCGTGCGGGAATAAACCTTCTCGCAGAAGGAAGCCAGTTCCTCACCTTTTTCCGGCCTGCCCAAAAGTTTTCCCAGGGTGCGGTAAGTCTGGGGCAGGGATTCATAAGAGCCCTTCAGGAAAATAGTGGGGATACCGGTCTGCTGCTGCAGGGTATCCATGTCCTCACTGCCGGCAGACATAACTCTTCCGATGTCGATGATCACCTGAGGATCTGCCAGGGCCAGCTCTTCCACGTTTAAGTTGGCAGTGTTGTAAAGCTGACCGAAGTAGGGAAGTTGTCTGTATTCCTCAGGAATGATGCCATCTGCACTGCCGCTCCATTTGGCGGCCAGCCCCACCAGCATATCCGGAGCGAGGGTATACAATACGATCTGCGAAAGGGGGCCGGTAGTGACGATCCGGTTGATATCGGCGGACAATTCCACTTCCCGTCCGCAGTCATCCGTGAATACAACGGTCTCAGCAGCAGATTCTTCCGGTGCTGCGGTTGTTTTGCCGCATCCTGCAAGAGAATACAGCACAGACAATACCAGTAACAAAGCAATCCATTTCTTCAAATTAATTCTCCTTTACTTGGTCAGGTGCGCAGGCACACAAACGCGAACATCATCCCGGTGCATACTGCAGACCTCCACATCCGCACCGTAGAGTGTGGAAATCAGTTCACTGCTGATGGTTTCCTTAGGCGTGCCACAGGCCAGAATTTTACCGTCATAGAGGGCCAGTATCTGATCGGAGTACAAATAGGCCTGGTCAGGATCATGGGTAGACTGGATCACGGTGTAGCCTTCCTGGGTCAGACCTTTTACGGTTTCCATGACCCGAAGCTTGTTGCCATAGTCCAGACTGGCGGAGGGTTCGTCCATTACCAGGATTTTTGCCTGTTGGGCGATGGCCCGGGCAATGAGGGCCAGCTGCCGTTCACCGCCGCTGATGTTGCTGCAGCCCCGGTTCCGGAGATGGGAAATACCGATCCGCTCCATAGCGGCCTCCGCCAACAGCTTCTGCTGTTTCCCGGGGGAAGCGAATTGCGACAGCTGGGCAGTGGTGCCCATCAGCACCATATCAAATACGCTGAAATTAAACACAGGGTGGTGGGACTGGGGGATATAAGCCACCCGGTGAGACAGCTCTGCTGCGGGCATATTCCGGATATCCCGTCCACAGATGTGGACGCTGCCAGCTGACGGCTCCAGCAATCCCAGCATGCACCGAAACAGCGTGCTTTTGCCGGCTCCGTTGGGACCCAGCAGAGAAACAAAGCCGCTGTCTTCCACGCCGAAGGAAACGCCTTTCAGAACCTGGTGATTACCGTAGGAAAAATGAAGATTTTCCACTTTCATTCTCATAGCCGTTCCCCCTCTCTGGTGATCAGATACAGGAAAAAGGGTGCGCCGATGAAGGAGGTCAGAATACCGATGGGAATTTCTGCGGTGAAAAGATTTCGGGAGAGATTGTCCACCATCAGCAGAAAAACACCGCCGAAAAGAGTAGAGGCTGGAATCAGATGACGATAGTTGTTGCCCACCATTCGCCGGGTCAGATGGGGAATAACCAGACCTACCCAGCCGATGACACCGCTGACGGATACGGCAGCAGCGGTAATCAGTGTGGCACTGAGGATCGTGGCAGTCCGGAGTCGCCGGGCATTGACGCCCATGGTGCGGGCTTCTTCATCTCCCAGGGTCAGCAGGTTGATCCGCCAGCGCAGCAGGAACAGGGGAAGCAGTCCCAGAGCCATAGGCACCAGCGCGAACAAAACATCTTTTGGGGAGGTGCCGTTGAGACTGCCCATAAGCCAGTAGGTGATGGCAGGCAGCTGGTCTTCCGGGTCAGCCACCAGCTTGATCAGAGAAGTGCCTGAGGAAATCAGAGAACTGACCATAATGCCCGCAAGGATCAGACCCAGTACCCGCCTTCCCTTAGCCCGGTTGGCCACAAACATCACCAGAATCACAGTCACAATGCTGCCGCAGAAGGCCAGCACTATGATCCAGCTGCCGGAGAGCTTCAGCAGAATGGCCAAAGCAGCGCCAAAGGCGGCACCGGAAGAAGCACCCAAAATATCCGGAGCGGCCATGGGATTCTGAAAAACACCCTGGTAAGCGGCACCTGCGCAGGATAAACAACCGCCCACCATGCAGGCCAGCAGAATTCGTGGGAGCCGGTGCTGCAAAAGCAGGGATTCCTGGGTTTTCGTCCAGAAGGGTTCTATTTCCCAGAACCGGGAGGCCAAGATACCTGCCAACTCTTTCAGACTGATGGGATAGCGCCCCAATGTCACAGAGCCAATCATGGCGGCAGCCAGACTCACTGCCAGCAGAATCAGAATCTTATTGTAAGAGAGAATCGGTTTTTTCATGTTGAAACAGGTTCCTTTATTTCAAATATCCCGTTATTCCAGAACAAGGTCAGTACCTCCGTGTAACCCGGTTTGTACCAGGTGCCGGTAAGGTTCTGTAAAAACTGGGCGATGATGCCTCCGTGGGCAACCACAGCAAAATCACCGGGACTTTGCTTCGCGGCCTCTTCCATGGCACTTTCGAATCGGGAAAGACCGATTGCCGGGTTCTCCTGCTCCGGAAGCAACAGCGTTGGATCGTTGCCTCTGGCAGCATACAGTTCGGGAAATTTCTCCCGGATCTGATCAAAAGTCAGCCCGTCCCACTGGCCAAAGGAGAGTTCCCGAAGCCCTTCCAGTATGGTCACGCTCTGGCCGATGGCTTGTGCTGTCTGCACTGCACGGGACAGAGGACTGGAGAAAACGGCAGTAACTGGCGGTAATTGGGCTGCCATCTGTGCTGCTTGGGTCAGTCCCGCTTTGCTCAGGGGAATGTCGGTGATGCCCAGACACATTCCTTTTCCTCCTGGGAAATCCGGCAGGCCGTGGCGGATCAGATAAACCTTCTTCATTCAAACAGCCCTCCGAAATACTGATCGTACAGGATGTTTGCCTGCTCTTTCAGCTGTTTTTCGTATGCAGTATAACGCTCCAGAAGCTGCCGCCCCCGATCGGTCAACATGCTGGTGCTGCCGCCTGCACCGCCTTGACTGCGCTCAATGAGGGAGTAATTCAGTTGGCTTTCCAGCGTCCGAATGATGTTCCAGCAGCTGCTGTAGCTCAGCTGCATCCGCAGACCTGCTGCCCGGACGGATTTTGTTTCGTCAATGAGCATCAGCAGCATGGCGATCTTGCTGTCGAAGAAGGGCTTTTCTTTATTTAAGGAGACATTTACAACGGGCCGCACCAGCTGGGAATTGTGGTAGTCAACCAATGCGGAAAAATCCTCCGGGGTGTCCGCATCATGAATGGTGCCGGGATCTTCCACATCGATCCGCTTCAGAGGCACGCTGCACCGGTCCATGGCGCCTTTTAATCCCATTTCACCGCAGTCGTTCAGGATCTCAGGAATGAGTTCGTTGGCAATCAGAATGGGATGGCCCTGCTTTCCTTCGCACATGGGGCAGGCAAGGGGAGCTCCGGAATTCAAAATGGTTTTCACGGTTTTCGCAGTAAACAGGGGTACATCCACGGGGGTGAACAGAACCTTATCGCACTTATCCTGCAAATACCGAAGTCCAATCTTCACAGAGTCAAACATCTGGGTGGTCTCATAGGCTTCGTTTCGCAGGAAGATGATGCCGTTGCCGGATAAGTGCCGTTCCAGCATGGTAGCGTTATAGCCTGTGACCATAACGATTTTGCTGACTCCGGACTGGCTGAGGGTAGCAATGACCCGCTGGGCAACGGAAATGGAGCCAATGGAAAGCATAGGCTTAAACTCGCCCATCCTGCTGGACATGCCTGCTGCCACGATCAACGCGCCGATTTGCATAGAAACGCCTCCTCTGATTGCAATAAAAAGCAAGTTGCAAATATTTGCAAGTTCTATGAGAATACTATACGCTTCAATAGTCAAATTGTAAAGAAAAACTTGTTTGCATGTTGCAAATTTGTGCAAGTTTGATATAATGTGAATACTGTTTTTGTGAGACAAATTTCAGTTTGGCGGGCAGGGCCCGCACCCAATGGCGTGACTTCGGCTGGTTTGTCATCCGGGACTCCTGGGTGGTCGGCCCGATTCGATGATGCCATTTGTACACGTTATCGAACCGGGCGGTACCCAATGGCCTTAGTTGATTGCCGGGTTGTAGTCCCGCCATTGTCCGCGGCCACTGGCCGCACAAACTGCAATTTGAAGAGGAGGTATTTTATGGCGATTTATGTATGGGGTACCGGCTGCGGTGCGTCGGAGCTGGTCGAACAGGGACTTAACCTGGCGCGTATTACTGCCTTTGTGGACAGCTATCCCAGTGGGGACACGTTTCTGGGCAAACCGGTTCTGCTGCCGGAACAATTGTCCCTGGATGACTGTGAACTGCTGATCGTTACCACACGGCATACCGATGCTGTGGCAAACCGGTGCCGGCAGCTGGAAATTCCGGAAAACAAGCTGCTGTTTCTGAAAAACAACTATGAATTGTCTGACCGCAATGCTGCCTGTTCCATTGCCGGGGAACTTTTGGGAGAAGATTTGCGGAAAAAACTGCTTCCAAAGCAGCGAATCGTCCCGACTCCTGCATCCCTTGTGAATGCCATGCTGCCGGAGAGGGAATTGAGCAACGATTATGTGCGCCTTGCCACGCTGGAACTGCTGTGCCGCCGTTTGGAGACTGTATCCGGTGCGGCGGCGGAGCTGGGCGTGTACCGGGGCTTCTTTGCCAGGTGCATCAATACCCTGCTGCCGGATAGAAGGCTCTATCTCTTTGACAGCTTTGAAGGTTTTGAAGCGGAGGCCGATGCTTCGGAATCCTTCCATGCTGCACACGCCAATACAACGGTTGAGAAGGTTCTTGCCATTATGCCCCATCGGTCGCAGGTCACGGTAAAACCCGGGTTTTTCCCGGCTTCCCTGGACGGGCTGGAGGAACGCTTCTGCCTGGTATCTCTGGATGTGGACTTTGCCCAGGCTACCCTGGAAGGCCTGCGCTACTTCTGGCCGCGGCTGCAAAAGGGTGGTTATCTGATGCTCCACGACTGGGGAAGTCCCAGCCTTCCCGGTGTGGCGCAGGCGCTGAAGACTTACGAAGAGGAAATTGGAGCCTCTATTTCCGCAATCCCTCTGTGTGATGTGGGCGGAACCCTGGTGCTTTGTAAATAAATTGAACATTTTGTAGAAACAAACTTTTTCTTTGTCTGCGCCGCTTGTGCATTTCGTACAAGCGGCGCGGTTCTTTTTCTGCAAATTATTTTCATTTGCAACTTGTAATTGTTTTCATCCTTAGGATACAATAAAGATGTGGCATGGGATGCCCCGCGCGTAAAAACGACAGAAGGTGTTTTACATGGAAGAAAAGATTTTCGAGATTTCCGCAAAGGAAGTAACCATTGAAGTTGTGGACGAGGCCACGGGAAAGACTTACCGCCGTACCCTCCCCATTGACTACTACGAGACCGCAAACGGTCTGGTGCTTCGGGGAGAAAATCTGGACGGCAGTATTTCCCAGCTGGTGTTTTATACCGCCCGGGGTATGCAGCGCATGCAGGACTTAACCGGCAAGGGCCCGGATGAAGATCCCTGCGGCGGTCACACCCACAAGTAAGAAATCCCAAAACTGATTATAAATTAAGGGAGGAAACGGTATTTATGATTAAAAAGACACTTATCATCAACGGCGTAACCCGTTCTATGCTGGTGAACGAGAATGAAACTCTCGCCACCTTCCTGCGTGAGCGCCTGCTGCTGACCGGCTGTAAGATCGGCTGCGGCGAGGGCCACTGTGGTGCATGTAATGTCATTGTAGACGGCAAGGTCACCCGCTCCTGTGTTGTGAAGATGGGTAAGGTCAAGGATGGTGCTGAGATCACCACCATCGAAGGCATCGGTACCATTTCCGACATGCACCCCCTGCAGGTAGCATGGATGGCCCATGGCTGTGCACAGTGCGGCTTCTGCTCCCCCGGCTTTATCATGTCCGCAAAGGTTCTGCTGGACAACAACAATGCTCCCACCCGTGAAGAGGTTCGTGACTGGTTCCAGAAGAACCGCAACCTGTGCCGCTGCACCGGTTATAAGCCCCTGGTCGATGCCGTTATGGACGCTGCCCGTGTCTACCGTGGCGAGATCACCAAGGAAGACCTGATCTTCAAGCCCACCGGCGATAGCATCATCGGCACCAAGTATGTCCGTCCTTCCGCAGCACAGAAGGTCACCGGTACCTGGGACTTCGGCGCTGACGACGCTCTGAAGATGCCCGAGGGCACCCTGCGTCTGGCTCTGGTTCAGGCTAAGGTAAGCCATGCTCTGATCAAGGGCATCGACACCACCGAGGCTGAGAAGATGCCCGGTGTCGAGAAGATCATTACCGCTGCTGACATCGTGGCCGCCGGCGGCAAGAACCGCATCAACGGTCTGGTCATGCTGCCTCTGAACAACAAGTGTGACGGCTGGGATCGTCCTGTCCTGTGTGACGAGAAGATCTTCCAGTTCGGCGATGCCATTGCCATCGTTGCTGCTGACACCGAGGCCCATGCCCGTGCCGCTGCTGACGCTGTCAAGGTCGACATCGAGCTGCTGCCCGCTTACATGAACGCTATGGACGCCATTGCCGAGGACGCAATCGAGATCCATCCCGGTGTTCCCAACGCTTACTACGAGACCAACTGTATCAAGGGTCCCGACATCGACTTTGATGCCGCTCCCAATGTGGTCGAGATCGAATCCTACTGCTCCCGTCAGCCCCACCTGCATCTGGAGCCTGACTGCGGCTACGCTTACATCGACGAAGACGGCATGGTCACCGTCCACTCCAAGTCCATCGGTATCCACCTGCATATGCCCATGATCGCTGACGGCATCGGCGTTCCCATGGACAAGCTGAGAATCGTCCAGAACCACGCCGGCGGTACCTTCGGCTACAAGTTCTCCCCCACCAACGAGGCCATTCTGGGCGCTGCCGCCAAGATCATCGGCAAGCCCGTCTCCCTGGTCTTCAACCAGTTCCAGAACATCACCTACACCGGCAAGCGTTCTCCCGGCTTCCTGCACATCAAGCTGGCCGCTGACGAAAAGGGCAAGATCCTGGGCCTGTGGGGCGACAACTACATCGACCATGGTCCTTACTCCGAGTTCGGTGACCTGCTGACCCATCGCCTCAGCCAGTTCGTTGGCGCAGGCTACGACATCCCCACCATCCGCAACAAGTCCCAGACTGTCTTCACCAACCACGCATGGGGTTCCGCTTTCCGTGCTTACGGTTCTCCCCAGTCCTTCATGGGCTCCGAAATCGCCATCGACGTGCTGGCAGCCAAGATGGGCATGGATCCCTTCGACATCCGTGAGCTGAACTGCTACAAGGAGTCTGAAAAGTCCACCATCCCCACCGGCTACGCTCCCGACGTCTACTGCCTGGAAGAGATGTACAAGATGGCCCGTCCCCTGTACGAGGCAGGCAAGAAGCGCGTTGCTGAGAAGAACGCTGCCTCCGATGGCCGCTACAAGTACGGCATCGGCGTGGCCTCCGGCGTTTACGGCTGCGGTCTGGACGGCGTTGACTCCTCCCAGGCTTACGCTGAGCTGAATCCCGACGGCACCGTCACCATGTACGCTTCCTGGGAAGACCATGGTCAGGGCGCTGACATGGGCGTGCTGCAGTCCGCACACGAGACCCTGCGTCAGATCGGCATCAAGCCCGAGCAGATCCGTCTGGTCATGAACGACACCAAGATCACTCCCAACTCCGGCCCCGCCGGCGGTTCCCGTTCCCAGGTCATGTCCGGTAACGCCTGCCGTCTGGCTGCTGAGAACCTGATCGCTGCTATGAAGCGCGAGGACGGCACTATCCGTACTTACGATGAGATGAAGGCAGAAGGCATCGAGACCAAGGTTCTGGGCAACTGGGTCACCGACTACTGCGCCGAGCATCCCGTGGATCAGGCTACCTCTCAGGGCGATCCCTTCGCAACCTATATGTACACCCTGTTCCTGCCCGAGGTCTGTGTCGATACCCAGACCGGTAAGGTCAAGGTTGAGAAGTTCACCTGCGTCGCTGACGTTGGCACCATCATGAACAAGCTGCTGGTTGACGGCAACTTCTACGGCGGTCTGGCACAGGGCATCGGCCTGGCACTGACTGAGGACTTCGAGGATCTGAGCAAGCACACCAGCCTGAAGAACTGTGGTATTCCTTATCCCAAGGATATCCCCGATGACATCGAGCTGCACTATCTGCAGACTTACCGTCCCAACGGTCCTTACGGTGCTGCCGGCTGCGGCGAGGCTCCTCTGGATGCTCCTCACCCCGCAATTCTGAACGCAATTTACAACGCCACCGGCGCTCGTATCACCCGCGTTCCCGCTCTGCCCGAAGTCGTCCTGGCTGCCCTGGCTGAGCTGAAGTAATTTAAGTTCCAAAAAGATACAAGTTATGATACAATAGGAGAGGCGGCCCCCGCGGCCGCCTCTCTACCCATATATTGTGCACTGGCGCGGGAGCGCCCAAAGGCTCCCCTGTGTAAGGGGAGCTGTCAAAATGCACCATCGGTGCATTTTGACTGAGGGGTTGTTACCGCACCACGAATTCGCCGAAGGGCGGCAAAAAACGTAACTTTGTACCGCACAATCCCTCAGTCAAAAATCAGAGATTTTTGACAGCTCTCTTTACACAAGGGAGCCTTTGGGCGCCGTAAGCGCCATAGCAGTCAAGGAATGTTTACCATGAATGAAGGGGTGTGGCAAAATGATCATCGAAGAACGGCAATCGACCCATGTTTACCGTCAGAAGCGGCTGTTTACCAAGGAGGAGCTGGAGGCCAGGGAGTCCCTCTGCGTCCACGAGCAGCCCCCTTACTGCAACGCTGCCTGTCCGCTGAAGCTGGATACCAAGGCCATGATGGCTGCCATTGCTGCCGGGGATTTTAACAAGGCCATGGCGCTTTATGAAAAGATCACCCCCTTTCCCCATATCCTGTCTGCCGGATGCGAGGCTCCCTGTGAAGGAGTCTGTAAGCTCCGGGAATTGGGCGATGGGCTTTCCATCCGGGCATTGGAAGCTGCTGCTGTCCGTTTTGGAGAACGGGCCAAAAAGCGGAGCTTGCTCCGAAAGAAAACAAAAAAGGGCGTCGTATTTGGTGTAGACCTGTTTTCACTGTTCCTGGCAGGAGAGCTGGCAAAGAAAATGTACCCGGTGACGGTGTACTGCGCCCAAAGCGACTACGATTCTCTGATCCGCACCTGTATGCCGGAGCTTTCTGAGGAAGTTCAGGCGGCAGCGGCGCTGGATCTGAAGAAGATCGATATCAAATTTGAATGGAACGCGGATCCGGCAGCTGCCTACGCCGATTCCGCGATGAAATATGATCTGATTTGCGCGTCTTACGAAGTGGCGAATCAGCTGTATCCCGGTTTGGAAGTTGACGAAGCTGTCATGGTCTGCCGGGAGCGTAATCTGATTACCGGCAAAACCGAGGGCGTTCTGGGCGCTGCCTTTGGTGCCAAGAAAGCGGCCCTGTCTGCTGACCGCCTTGCCCAGAATCTTGACCCCAGCAATACCCGCGGCGAAGAGGGCAGCGTGGAAACAAAGCTCTACACCAATCTGGAAGGGGTGCAGCCCTCCAAACAAATTCCCTGCGACAGCAAAGAAAACGCTGTGGCAGAAGCCCAGAGGTGCATCCAGTGTAAGTGCGACGAGTGCATCAAAGGCTGTGCTTACTTACAGCACTACAACAAATTCCCCCGGATCCTGACCCGGGAAATCTATAATAACGTCAGCATTATTATGGGCGACCACATGATGAACAAGCCCATCAATGCCTGTTCTCTGTGCGGACAGTGCAGCGTCCTGTGTCCCAATGGCTACGATATGGGTGAAGTCTGCCATCTGGCCCGGCAGAACATGGTCTATACCGGGAAAATGTCCCTGGCACCCCATGAATTTGCCTTGATGGACATGGTATTTTCCAATGATGAGGCATTCCTGTGCCGAAAGCAGCCTGGATTTGAAAAATGCAAATATGTATTCTTCCCCGGATGTCAGGCCACGGCCATTGCACCTGCCACGGTGCGTGCTGCCTATCTGGATCTGTGCAGCCGGTTAGAGGGTGGCGTGGCATTGATGCTGGGCTGCTGCGGCGCGATTTGTGACTGGGCAGGCAGGTATGAGATGTACGAGGATACCGTAAAATTCCTGGATGATAAATTGGCAGAATTGGGAGATCCTGTGGTGATTGCCGGATGTCCCACCTGCAAAAAGCAGCTGTCCCGTCACGAAACCTTGGGCATCTGGGAGGTTCTGGAAACCATTGGCCTGCCGGAAAAAGCCAAACGGGCGGACAAGCCCATTGCCATCCACGATGCCTGCGGCGCAAGAGGCGACCAGGAAACCCAGGAATCTATCCGCAGAATTGCCCAAAGCCTTGGCTGTGTGGTGACAGAAACGGAGTATGAAGGAGACAAGGCTCCCTGCTGCGGCTATGGCGGTCTGGCCCAGTTTACCAACCGGGAAGTGGCGAAAAAGATGACGGACAAATGTCTGGAGCGTTCTGATTTGCCCTATCTTTCCTACTGCATGGCCTGCCGGGACCGGTTCGCCCGGGAAGGCCGGGAATCCATGCACCTGCTGGAGCTGGTCTACGGTACCTCTGCTGACCATTGTCCCGACATCAGCGCCAAGCGTTACAACCGGCTGGGGCTGAAAAATGAACTCCTGAAAGAAGTTTGGAACGAGGAGGTGGAAGCCGTGGATTTAGGCTTCACCATGGAATATAGTCCGGAAGCGGAAGTGATGATGGATGACCGGATGATTTTGAAAACCGACGTGATCCGGGTCATGCAGAACCTTCGGGAAACCGGAGAGGCAATTATGGACGAAGAAACCGGTCTGATTGTCACCCGGGCAAGACTTGGCAACGTAACCTTCTGGGTAAAATTCACCGAAACAGAAACCGGCTACCTGGTTCACCGGGCTTACAGCCACCGGATGACCATTCAGCCCCGATGATTAAACGAAAAAGCCTGTCATCCTGAGCGGAGCGTAGCGTAGTCGAAGGATGACAAGAGGTTGCAAGTGAGGAAATCAATATGGCAACAGAAAAGAACTACTATACCATAGACCCGGAGGGAAAGCTGACCTGCATGAAGTGCAAGGTCAAGCTCCACAAGGGTAAGGCGAAATTCATGTATCTGGACAACGGCTTCCCGGTGGAACTGCCGGTATGTCCCCAATGCGGCTTCGTCTACGTTCCGGAGGAACTGGCCCTGGGCAAGGTGCTTTCCGTGGAGAAAGCCCTGGAGGACAAGTGATGCTGGGCCATCCGGGCGGCGAGAAGCACAGCCGCTATCTGATTGAACTGAGTTTTCTGGATAAGGGCAGCAAATGGCTGGACATGGGTGCCGGAGATGGCGAAGCTGTCCGGCTCCTGCGAACGTTGGGTTACAGCGCTGAAGGCATCGACTTGGAACCCCGGGGAAAGGATGTGACCAGAGGCAGCTATCTGGAATGTCCCTGGCAGGATGGCTTTTTTGACGGAATTCTGTCCCAGTGCAGCTTTTATGTGGGCAATGATGTTCCGGGCAGCCTGAAGGAAGCATCCCGGCTGCTGCGAAAGGGCGGTAAGCTGGTATTTTCCGATGTGACGGAAAATGTGGTGGCACTATTGAATCAGTGCCGTCAGGCCGGTTTCGCCGTGCGGCATTTGGAAGACCTGACAGAACAGTGGAAGGAATACTATCTGGAAGCTCTGTGGAAAGAGGACAATGTATGTCTGCCGCAAGGAAAGAAATTCAGCTATGTACTCTTCGTTTGTGAAAGGGTGTGACCATATGGATCTGGAAGAGAGAATTATGGAGCTAAGCCGCTATGGCTATGCCTGCGGTCAAATTTTGGCCATTTTGCTGCTGGATACCATCGGGGAGGAAAATCCCGCTCTGGTTCGCTGCATGCAGGGCCTTAACGGCGGCATCGGTTCCTCTGGTGATGTCTGCGGCTGTATGGCGGCAGGCTGCTGCCTGATTTCCTATTTTACCGGAAAACCCGGCGATACGGAGTTCGACAGCCCCCACCACAAGGGGGCCATGGGAGAATTTACCCAGTGGTTCACTGAAGAAATGGAGATGGAGTACATGGGCATCGACTGCCGGGATATTGTGGGCACCAATCCTGCCAAGAAGGTGCAGTACTGCCCGAATATTATTGCATCCACTTATGAAAAGTGTATGGAAATTTTAGAGAACCGGGGGCTAATCTAAATGGAAATCGGAAGAACCCAATCCGTCTGCCCAGTCTGTCTGGCCAAGATCCCGGCGGTGAAAGCCCTGGGGGAAGACGGCAATATTTATATGGAAAAGCGCTGCTGGGAGCATGGCAGCTTCAGAACCCTTATCTGGGAGGGGGATCTGGAAAGCTACTTAGGCTGGGCCGCCAATGACGCAGGCGGCAAGGTCACGCCTGTCCGGGCAGTGGAAGTGGAAAAGGGCTGCCCGTATGACTGCGGCCTGTGCCAGAGTCACGAACGGGACGGCTGCTGTGTACTGCTGGAGCTGACCAACTGCTGCAATTTGAAATGCCCCGTCTGCTTTGCTTCCGCAGGTGAGCAAAAGCCCTTTGACCTGTCGCTGGAAGAAATCGGCAAGCAGTATGATCTGCTGATGGAGCGGGGAGGGCCCTTCAATATCCAGCTTTCCGGTGGTGAGCCCACCATGCGCGATGATCTGGACAAGATCATTGCCCTTGGCAAGCAGAAGGGATTTACCTTTTTCCAGTTGAATACCAACGGTGTTCGGATTGCTCAGGAGGAGGGGTACGCGGAGCATCTGGTGAAGGCCGATGTCAGTGTGGCATTTTTGCAGTTTGACGGCCTGGATGATGACATTTACCGAACCCTTCGGGGTGCGCCTCTGGCAGAGTTGAAAATCAAAGCCATCGACAATTGCAAGGCAGCAGGTTTGCCTGTGGTACTGGTACCGACAGTTGCGCCCGGAGTCAACGATCATGCTTTGGGAGATATTCTGCGCTTCGCTCTGAGCCGGGCACCGCATATCCGGGGCGTGCATATTCAGCCCATTTCTTACTTTGGCCGCTGTGGTCTGGAAGCGCCGGAGATCCGGCTGACCATCCCTGCGGTTCTGCGGCGGATTGAAAACCAGATGGACGGCATTATGAAAGCGGCTGACTTTGGCGGCGGCGGTGCGGAAAGTCCCTATTGCTCTTTCCACGCCAGCTACATGCGTAAAAAAGACGGCACGTTGAAAGCATTGCCCCGGCGGCGGAGCCAATGCTGCTGTGTCAAGTCCAGTGATGCCCGGGATTTTGTGTCCCAGCAATGGAGTGGTAAGGCAGCTGGCTGTGACGGAGATGAAGCGACCTCTTCTCTGGATGCGTTTTTGCAGCAGACGGTAGAGAATACTTTTACAGTGTCCGGTATGGTGTTCCAGGATGCTTACAATTTGGACTTGGATCGGCTGCGCCGGTGCTATATCTGTGAGGTGGATACAGACAAGGGTATGGTTCCCTTCTGCGCGTATAATCTGACAGATATCCACGGACGGGCCTTATATCGCAAATGAAACGAACGAATTTAGAAGACTGGATTGAAACAACTGAAGGCCTCCCGCAATTAACCCGGGAGGCCTTGGAAGAATTGCAGCTGCGGCGGCTCAATGAAGTTTTGGCAAAGCTGAAAGCAAGAGGCGGGTTTTATAAGGACTATCCGGAAAAACTGGATTCTCTTTCTGATTTACAGAAGCTGCCCTTTACCACAGCCCAAATGCTGTCAGAGAATCCGGGGAAATTCCTGCTTACTTCTCAATCAGAGGTGAGCCGGGTGATTTCCGGCGCCACTTCCGGTACCACAGGGCCAGCCAAGCGGGTGTTTTATACGGCCAATGACACGGAGCATACTGTGGGCTTTTTCGCCGCAGGTATTTCGGAGATGCTTTCTCCCGGAGAAAAATGTCTTATCGCATTTCCGTTTACAGGCCCCTTTGGCTTGGGTGATCTGATTGCCCAGGCAGTAACGCGGCTGGGTGCAATCCCTATCAAAGCTGGATTCGGTCAGACCTGGGGAGAAATGACCGCATTGGTTAAAGAAAAACAGCCGGAAACCTATATCGGATTCCCTGTGACGCTGCTGAGCCTCGTCCGGATGTACGGGGAGGATTTCCCAATCAAAAGAGCCCTGGTTTCCGGGGATGCCTGCCCGAAGGGCGTGATGGAGGAACTGGAAGCCCTGTTGGGAAGCAGGCTCTATCCCCATTACGGAAGCCGGGAATGCGGCCTTGGCGGTGCGGTGACCTGCCCGGCTTTTGCGGGAATGCACCTTCGGGAGAACCATATCATCCCGGAGATCATCGACGAACAGGGAACAGTGCTTCCCGATGGGGAATATGGGGAACTGGTTATCACCACCATTGGTGCTGAGGCCATGCCACTGATCCGCTACCGAACAGGGGATCGTACCCGGCTCTTGCCGCCATGCAGGTGTGGCGGTGTTACCAAACGGCTGGACACAGTTTCCCGTCGGGAAGGGAAGATTTCGATAGAAGACCTGGACAGCACCCTCTTTGGCATTGCCGGACTGGTGGACTACCGGGTTTCTTTCGATGGAAAGCTGATCATCGAAGCGCGGACACTTGATGAAGCGATAGAAATGCAGATTTTCTATGCAGCAAAAGCACTGTATCCCGATTTTTCGATGGAGGTGCATACATCTCTTTGCCGATATTCTGACCGCCCGATGTACTTAGGCAAACGGCATATTATTCAGCTTTAAACAAAATGGTTTGTTTTCGTGTGGTTTCACACAGAAGCACTTCGGTCAACTTGCGTACGGTGATTTTTAGAATATAATAACAGATGTCTACATGAGGAAGATGAAAACGGCAAAAGCCTTCCCCACAGATAACATCAACAGTTTTGGGGAGGGATTCGCAGGAATCCCTTCTTTTTGCGTTTTGGAGGTGACCAACATGGCAATCGGTGCGGTACTTATCACGGCAGGGTGCGGCAGTGCCCCTGGGACACTGTGCGGCAGTATTACCGTTGCTCAGAGAATGATTGCATCCCTCCAGAAAGCCGGTACTGCTGTGATTGCGGTGGTCACCGGTCCTGAGGACAAAAAGCTGGAAAAGTTATACAATACCTACTTCCGGGATATTATCTGATTTTGAAAATAAAAATCACATACTACCGTCTCATAGGATTTTTATATCAAAAACTTCAATTCCTGCGAATTAAAGTTTTTAATTGAGAATCAGTATGACCACATTTATTGACAAAAGCGCCAGAAGCGGTTTATCTGCAACTGGCGCTTATTTGTTCGGATTTTTATAAGACTGTGATGGCTGCTATGTACCCCGCTGCCTGCACCTGCCATATAGCAATCCGGTTGACCCGCTCAAATTCCGCGGTTCGCACGGGATATATCTGCTTCATGGGGAGGGCCTGTTTTCCAGAGCCAAGTTAGATTGCATATCCGTGAAAAATGGATTTGACACCGGCTGCGGCATTCTTTATAGTATAGGTAACCCCAATAGAAATGACAGAAGGCACAGGAGGCGTTATGCTATGGGAAAACCGCACAAATCCCTCAGTAATTTGCTGACCGGTTCGTTTTTGTTCTTTTCTGCGCTGCTGCTGATCCTGATGACCTGCATGGACTGGTATCTGATCCGAAGCTATCAGATGGCAAAGCGGCAGCAGGAGTCTCAGGTTCTGGAAAATACGGCAGACAGTGTCCATTCCGATATGCTGCGGATCAATTTTACCCTGTATGATATTTCGGAAAACAACGGGGATTTCAGGGCCCTGTCCGGTGAACTGTCAGATCTGGAACGATTCAGCCATTCCTATGACCTGAACGAAGCTCTGAAAGTCCGGTTGCTGCTGGAGGACTATCTCCATGGTCATTTTCTGCTGTACAACAATGGACAGAGCAACCGGTATTTTGTGAACCAGGAAGTGGTGGACAACGACGATGTTTACGAGCTGCGGGTCATCATTAAGGAACTCCTTCAGGAAAAAAATATGGGACGGAAATGGCGTTATGCGGTGGCTAACGGAACAGAATATGGTCTGCTGCCGGTAAAGAAGGGGAATGTGGCCCTGTGCCTGATCTATAACCTGTCCGCCATGGAGCATGCGATTCTGGAAAAAGTGCCTGAGGGCTGTGAACTGTT
Organism: Oscillospiraceae bacterium; assembly: GCA_017939025.1. The sequence goes on along the minus strand of JAGBAI010000042.1, from coordinate 99,950 downwards.
TTTCATAGAGACCGGCGGCGCTTTGGGCCACGGAAAGAATGCGTGGGAACAGGAGCTGATGGAGGAACTGGAAGCGGCTTCGGAATACTATTCCCGCCGCTATGGCGGAAGACATATCTCTGCCTACCGCATCGGAAATGCGGATCTGTGGCTGTGCATGGAGGTTCCGGTGAATCTGTTCTTTTACATGAGTCCGGGACAGCTGATGCTGCTGATGGTGACCGCGGCCATGATCGCGGGACTGATGGTGATTCACAGAAAAATACAGGAATCCATGGTGGTTCCCCTGCGGCGGCTGGTACAGACCATGGATCAGGTTCGGGACGGCCAGTGGGAAGCCAAGGTGGAAAGTGCCGATTACGAGGAGATCCAGCGGGTCAACGATGCCCTGGAAACCATGGTGGGAGAGATCCAGAAACAGAAGATCCTGACCTATGAGCACATGCTGGAAAAGCAGCAGACCCAAATGCGGTTTTTGCAGTTACAGTTAAAGCCTCATTTTTATTTGAACGGCCTCAAGACCCTAAATGCCATGGTGATGGAGAAGGATTGGAGCAGCACCCAGGATGTGATCATCAGCCTGTCAGAGCATATGCGTTACCTGCTCCAGGCGGAACGGGAGCTGGTTCCTTTGGGTGAAGAGGTGGCTTTTGTGAAAAACTATACCCAACTTCAGGCCCGGATGACAGACAGAACCTTTGAGATCCAGTGGAATATCCGAAATACTGACCGAAACTGGCAGATTCCTGTTCTGTGTATCCAGACATTCCTGGAAAACAGCTTCAAATATGCCAAAACCGGCAGTGCTCAGAAAAATCTGCGTATGTGGGTGGATGTTCAGGAGCTGGAGACAGAGGAAGGTGCTTATCTGGATATCAGTGTCCGGGATAACGGTCAGGGGTATCCTGATGAAGTGCTGGAGTGCATCAACGATGATCCGGAACGGGACGGCCCCGGCGTGGGTATTAAAAATCTACAGCGCCGCTGTGCGCTGCTATACGGCGGTCTGGCCCAGTATAACTTCTATAACGACAACGGTGCGGTCAGCAATCTGATCCTGCCCTGGAAGGAGGAAGAAAATCTGTGAATATTCTGATCGTGGATGACCAGGCGGCAGTCCTGCGGGGACTGGAACGGGGAATCGACTGGGAAAGGCTGGGCTTTTCTCGGGTCTTCACCGTCGGCAGTGCCGGGGAGGCCAAGCTGATCCTGCTGAATTATGACATTGATATCCTTCTGACAGACATTGAGATGCCCGAGGAAAATGGTCTGGAGCTGTTCCGCTGGACCAGAGGCCGGTTTCCGAATCTGGTGGGCGTGTTTCTGACATCCCATGCGGAATTCGGCTATGTGAAGGAGGCCATGGCCCTTGGGGGCTTTGACTACATTTTGCAGCCGGCCCGACTCTCGGAAGTCGAGCGGGTGCTGGTATCCGCAGCCCAGCAGGTGCGCAGCAATATCCACATTGAAACTCTGAAGAAAAGCAGGAAAAAATTTATTCAGCAGCGGGACCGGCTCTTTGGCCTGATGACGGTCAAGGCACGGGAGAACGCGGATGGGGATGTGGCGGAGCTGTTTTCCCAGCTGGGGCATCTGCTGGAGGTCGAATACCTCCAATGCGGTTTTCGTATGGCGGCGCTGCGGGTGCAGAAATTCCCGGCAGGGAACACCTGGAGCCGGACACTATTGCAGGTGGTTTTCCGCAATGTACTGGAGGAGCTGCTGCAGGCGGAAAAGGGCCGGATCCTGTTTGCCGGAGAAGGCGTGGCGGAATTTATGCTGCTGGTCACCACGGAAAGCGGTGCTCTCACCGATGAAAAATGGCGGCAGGTTCTGGAAGAACTGTACCGCTTTGTGGAGGAACATATGGATTTTTCCATTTGCCTTTATGCGCTGGAACAGGAATGGACTTCTCTGGGCATACCGGAGCTGCGCGAGCTGCGGCTGCGGCTGCGGGAGCTGACCGACAGGGTACCGGGAGTCTATACCGGCATCGTGCGCCGGGACGCGGATGTGGATGCCACGGCCCAGCGGATCCAGGAGGCGCAGACCTACATCCGGGAAAATCTGGGCCAGGATATCTCCCGGACAGAAGTGGCGGAGATGGTTCATTTAAACGAGGAGTATTTTTCCAAAATGTTCCATAAATATGCCGGCTGTACCTTTAAGGAGTATGTCATGGCAGAACGGATGCAGCAGGCGCAGCGGCTGCTGAAGCACTCCCGCCTGACGGTGAGCCTGATCGCTTCCAAGGTGGGCTATGACAATTTCTCTTACTTTTCCAAAGCCTTCAAACGAGCCACGGGCATGACACCTCAGGAATACCGAAAGGCCCATTCCTCCGGGGAGAAAAGATAGGGCAATGGCAGAAAAATATACTTTTTCGCACATACATACTGCGGTAGTGTTACTTTCTTGTCGCTGAACAAGAAAGACTAACCAAAGAAGTCAGCTTAAGGGGCGCTTCGCAAAAGACGTAAATTATAGTATGATTGCCACCGGCAATCATATTCATCTTGATTCGCTGCGCGGAGCACCACCCTTTGGAAATCCCCGCCGCATTGCCATCCGTATGCCGAAAATGTTCCGATTTTCGGCACGCTACCGCGAAAAAATCTGTAAGCTTTTGAGCATTAAGCGTTCAAAAATCGGGACATTTTTGGACGCTGGTCGGCGATGCGGCGGGAGGATTCTTAAGGAGGGCGCCTTTTGCGAAGCGCCTCCTTAAGTCGCCTTCTTTTGGTACTTTTCTTGGCGACCAAGAAAAGTACATTCACCGCACCTTCGATTACAAAAAAGCATACTTATTGACAGTCTGAAGGCCTGCTGCATTTTGCAGCGGGCCTGTTTGTCACAGAAGCGAAGTACATGTCACGAAAAGAACATTTTTGGTCATAAGACTGTTAGCAGACTTTGTGAAGAAATTGTAAAATATGGATGTAAACAGAATCCGGCACGGTAAAAACGGATTCAAAAAATATTGAAAGAATGGAGCGAAAACAAGATGAAGAAGTTTGTATGTTTGCTGCTGGCACTGGTGCTGACCCTGTCTCTGGCCGCCTGCGGCAGCAAGTCCGCTGAGGACGAATCCGGCGTCAAGACCATCGTGGTCGCCATCCCCACCATGGGCGATATGACCTACGCAGAAGATGTTCAGGCCGCCATCAACGCCATCTCCGAGGAGCGCTACGGCATCTCCTACGACCTGGAGTTTATCACCTACGGTAACTGGGCACAGCAGGTCAATCTGCTGCTGACCGGCGATGAAGTAGACATCGTTCCCGCTTTTATGACTCCTCTGTCCACCTACGTCAAGAACGGCCAGTTCGCTGACCTGACCGAGTATGTGGCCAACGCCTCTGAAGATTTTAAGAACGACTGGCCCGATGAGGTTCTGAAGACCACCAGCCTTAACGGCAGCGTTTACGCCATCCCCAACCTGAAGAACTACGGCAGCTGCTACGGCCTGACCCTGGCTCAGGATGTGGCTGATTTCTACGGCATCGAGAACCGCCACGAGTGGACTCTGGAAGAGGTTTCCGAGTTCCTGTACCAGGCTCAGAAGGACTTCCCCGACCGTTACGCACTGGTTCCCTCCGGCAGCGGCAGCATGGTGGCTGGCTGGAGCTGGGATGGCCTGGGCGACAGCAAGTACATCGGCGTTCTGCCCGACTGCGGCCAGAGCCTGACCGTTGAGAACCTGTTCGAGACCGACGATTTCCTGGAGCTGGCTGCCTACACCCGTCAGTGGTACCTGGACGGCCTGACCATTCCCGATGTTCTGAACACCACCGAGGGCGGCCATGAGATGCTGCGCGCCGGCAAGGCCTGTGCCACCTTCTCCAAGTTCGCCAACGGCAACGAGGCCGGCTGTGTGCTGACCACCGTGGTTCCCGCATGGAGCGAATCCAACGCCTATAACGTCACCTACGGCGTCAACGCCAACGCCAAGGATGTGGACACCGCCTGGAAGGCTCTGGAAGTTCTGTACACCGACGAAGAGATCATCGATTACCTGGTTCAGGGCATCGAGGGCAAGACCTACGTTGTCAACGACAACAACACCATCTCCTACATCGACGGCAAGTCCGCCATGGAGAGCGGCTACTGCATGCCCACCATGTACTGGGTTCTGCCCAATGCTGACTGCACCCTGCCCATCGACGCTTACGGCGAGGGCTTCTTCGAGGGTATCAAGGCCTTCAACGACGCAACTCTGAAATCCAAGGCCTCCGGCTTCTACTTCGATATCACCGAAGTCGCTGACCAGTACACCGCCTGCTCCAACGTCATGGACAAGTACATGCAGGCCATCCTGTCCGGTTCCGTGGATGTGGAAGCAACCATCGCACAGGCCAACAAGGAGCTGGAAGCTGCCGGCCTGGCTGACATCATCGCTGCCAAGCAGGCACAGCTGGACGCTTTCCTGGGCAACTGATCCGTTTCCAAGTAACGAATGCTGTGACAGGAAGCCCCTGTCACAGCATTTTTTCTGATACCAAGGAGGCAAAACAATGACAAATACGAAAACTGCCGCCGGGCCCCGGCTGGGCACAAAAAAGAAGAATCTGGGCGCGTCTCTGGCACTGCTGTCCATGATGGTTCCCGGTCTTCTGTATCTGCTGATCAACAACTATATGCCCATGACCGGCATCGTGGTGGCATTTAAGAACTTTAACTACTCCAAGGGCATCTGGGGCAGCGACTGGTGCGGCCTGAAGAACTTTACCTACCTGTTCAAGACCCAGGATGCCTTCAACATCGTCCGTAATACCATCTGCTACAATCTGGTATTCATCTTCCTGAACAACACCTGCGCCGTGGCGGTGGCCGTGATGCTGAACTTCCTCCGGGGCAAGCTGAATAAGAAGGTATACCAGACTCTGATCCTGATTCCCTACCTGATCTCCATGGTCGTGGTATCCTACATCGGCTACGGCTTCCTGAGCCAGGAGAGTGGTTTCATCAACAAGGTTCTGGAAACGCTGGGTATGCAGCCCATCAGCTGGTACGCTGAGCAGAAGTACTGGCCCTTCATCCTGACCATCATCAACCTGTGGAAGGGCATCGGCTACAGCAGTATCATGTACTATGCCACCGTCATCGGTATTGACTCTGCCCTGTACGAGGCTGCTGCCATTGACGGCGCCAGCGTCTGGAAGCAGGTGTGGCATGTGACCCTGCCCGGCCTGCGGGGCACCATCATCATCATGGTTCTGCTGGCGCTGGGCCGTATGTTCTACTCCGACTTCGGCCTGTTCTACCAGGTGCCTATGCACTCCGGTCTGCTGGCGGATGTCACCGACACCATCGACGTGTTCACCTATAAGGCTCTGACCCAGCTCAACGATGTGGGCCGTGCCGCTGCTGCGGGCTTCCTGCAGTCCGTCCTGGGCTTCCTGACGGTGCTGACGGCAAACTTCGTTGTCAGCAAGGTCGATCCCGACAATTCCCTGTTCTAAGGAGGTATTTCTATGGTTGGTCGTGGTAAAATGGGCCAGATCGTACTGAATATCATCTTTATCCTGATGTGTATCTGTGCGGTGGCGCCCTTCCTGCTTTTGATCTCTTCCTCTCTGACAGAGGAAGCTACCCTGATCCGTGAGGGCTACAATTTCTTCCCCAAGAAGTTCAGCCTGGAATCTTATGAATATCTCTGGAACAGCTTCGGTAAGATTGCCCGGGGCTACGGCATCACCGTGCTGGTGACTGTGGTCGGCACTACCCTGGGCTGCCTGTGCACATTGCTGTTTGCCTATCCTCTGTCCCGGAAGGATCTGCCCTTCCGCAAGGTGTTCCTGTTCCTGGTGTTTTTCAGCATGCTGTTCCATGGCGGCCTGGTGCCCACCTACATGATGTGGACACAGACCTTCCACATTAAGAATACCATCTGGGCGCTGATTTTCCCCGGTCTGCTGATGAACGGTTTCTACATCAATATGATGCGCTCCTACTTCCAGGCCAATATTCCCGACTCCCTCATTGAGGCTGCTCGCCTGGACGGCGCCGGTGAATATACCATCCTGTGGAAGATCGTCCTGCCCCTGTCCGTTCCCATGGTTGCCACCATGGCGCTGATGCTGGGCCTGGGCTACTGGAACGACTGGACCAACAGCCTGTACTACATCACCGATGAGAACCTGTACTCCATCCAGGCCATTCTGAACACCATTATCTCCAACGTTCAGTTCCTGGCTACCAATACCGAAGCTGCCGCCGGTATGACCATCCCCAGCGTGGGTATCCGTATGGCCATTGCCGTTATCGGCATCATTCCCATCCTGTGCATCTATCCCTTCTTCCAGAAGTACTTCGTTAAGGGCATCGTGGTGGGAGGTGTCAAGGGATGAGAAACTTTGGCAAGCTTCTTTCCCATGAACTGTCCGGCAATGCGCTGAGGCTGCATTTTGAAAACGGCGACGGAATGGTTCAGGTTGTCACCGGGGACATCATCCGGGTCTTTTCCCAGCTGGAAGAACAGCCCACCTTCTCCAAGGCCATTGAGGGAGATCCCTGTAAGGAAACGGCATTTCAGGTGTCTGAAACCGAAGCCGGTCTGGTGCTGACCACGGAAAGTCTGCGGGTAACCGTCTCTGACGGCTTCTATGTGGATTTCTACAGCGCTGACGGCAAGCTGCTGTGCGCTGACAGCCGCGCGCAGCGCAAGCCTCTGGAGCGCATCAGCGCCCGGATGCGGGCCGTGTTCAGCGGGGAAGGCCACAATCCCTTCGGAGAGCTGCCTGCTGAATTCCCCATGCAGGTGGTCAAGGTTCTGGAGGGCAGCGAAGCCTTCTACGGCACCGGCGACAAGCCCGGCTTCCTGAACAAGCGGGGCTATGACTTCCAGAACTGGAACACCAGCAATCCCGCGGCCCAGACTGAGACCTTCAAGGCTCTGTACAAGTCCATTCCCTTTTTTACCGTTTTGAAAGAGGGTACTGCCTTTGGCCTGTTCTTTGACAATACCTATAAGTCCTACATGGACTTCGGTAAGGAAAGCGCTGAATATTACTACTTTGCTGCCGAGGGCGGCAATCTGGATTACTACTTCCTGGCCGGCCCCGAAATGACCAGAGTCGTGGAGGGCTTTACCTACCTCACCGGTACCACCCCTCTGCCTCAGCGCTGGGCACTGGGCTACCACCAGTCCCGCTTCGGCTATGAGACCCGGGAGGATGTGCTGGAGGTGGCGGAGAATTTCCGGCGCTACGACATTCCCTGTGATGTGATCCACTTTGACATCGACTATATGGATTCCTTCCGGGTCTTTACCTGGAACGAAGAGGCCTTCGGCAAGCAGGAAGACCTGATGAAGACCCTGAAAGAGAAAAATTTCCGGGCCGTTACCATCATCGATCCCGGCGTAAAGCAGAAGGAAGGCTACCATGCCTATGACGACGGTGTGGCAAAGAACATCTATCTGAAAAATACCGACGGCACCATCTACACCAATAAGGTCTGGTCCGGCACCACCGTGTTCCCGGATTTCGGCCGGGAGGATGTCCGCCAGTGGTGGGGCGAGCAGCACCGTTTCCTCATTGAGGGTGGTGTGGCCGGTATCTGGAACGATATGAACGAGCCCCGGGGCTTCGCCGGTGATCTGCCGGACGAACTGCCTATGCAGGACGGCGAATACGTCTCCAACCATAAGGCCCTGCACAATGTCTACGGCCATATGATGAACAAGGCCTCCTTCGATGGCCTGAAGGCTCTGGACAGCAAACGGCCCTTCGTTATCACCCGGGCCTGTTATGCCGGCTCCCAGAAGTATGCCCTGACCTGGACCGGTGATAACCACAGCCTGTGGATGCACCTGCAGATGGCAGTGCCCCAGCTGCTGAATCTGGGACTCAGCGGTTATGCCTTTGCCGGTACCGATGTAGGCGGCTTCGGCTCCGACTGTACCCCTGAGCTGCTGTGCCGCTGGACGCAGGTGGGTACCTTCTCTCCCTTGTTCCGCAACCACTGTTCCAAGGGCTGTGTCCGCCAGGAGCCCTGGGCCTTTGACGAGAAGACCCGGGAGATCTGCCGCAAGGCAATCCGGCTGCGTTATCAGCTGCTGCCTTACCTGTACGACCTGTTCCACCAGTGCGAGGAAACCGGCCTGCCTGTCATGCGGCCTCTGGTGCTGCATTACCAGGAGGATCCCGAAGCCATCAACCAGAACGGTGAATTCCTGATGGGTGAAAATCTGCTGGTCGCTCCTGTTCTGGAGCAGGGTGCCAACAAGAAGCTGGTATACCTGCCTGCAGGAAAATGGTACGGCTTCGAGGATGGAAAAGAATACGAAGGCGGCCAGTATTACATGGTGGATGCCCCTCTGGACTGCTGTCCCATGTTTGTCAGGGAAGGTGCCGTCATTCCCACTTATGAAGTGATGGATCACATTCCTGACGAGGGCTACGATACTCTGAAACTGCTGGTTTACCCCGGCAAGGGCGAATATGTTCACTACCAGGATAACGGTGCGGACTACGCCTATCAGCAGGGTGCGTACAACCTGTACCGCATTTCCAACGACAATGGCCAGGTGACCGTCACCATGGATCACGAGGCTTATCCCAAATATCAGAATCTTGAATTCATCCGGGTCGGCCTGTAAGCCGCCTGATCTTGAAAAAGGAGTATAACCTTATGGCAAGCTTAACCCTGAAGAACATCACCAAGATCTATCCCCATTCCGGCGACGACGCCAAGAAGAAAAAGAAGAAGGGCGAACCCGAGAAGAAGACCAACCTGAAGGTCACTGCTGAAGGCGTTATCGCTGTTCAGGAATTCAATCTGGAGATCGCTGACAAGGAATTCATCGTCCTGGTCGGCCCCTCCGGCTGCGGTAAGTCCACCACCCTGCGCATGGTCGCTGGCCTGGAAGAGATTTCCGGCGGCGAGCTGTACATCGGTGACAAGCTGGTCAACGACGTGGCCCCCAAGGACCGCGACATCGCCATGGTCTTCCAGAACTACGCTCTGTACCCCCACATGACCGTTTATGATAACATCGCTTTCGCACTGAAGCTGCGCAAGACCCCCAAGGACGAGATCGACCGCAAGGTTAAGGAAGCTGCTGAGATTCTGGACATCACCCAGTACCTGGGCCGTAAGCCCAAGGCTCTGTCCGGCGGTCAGCGTCAGCGTGTGGCCATCGGCCGCGCCATCGTCCGTGAGCCCAAGGTTCTGCTGATGGACGAGCCTCTGTCCAACCTGGACGCCAAGCTGCGTAACCAGATGCGCGCTGAGATCATCAAGCTGCGTCAGCGTATCAATACTACCTTCATTTACGTTACCCACGACCAGACCGAGGCTATGACCCTGGGCGACCGCATCGTCATCATGAAGGACGGCGAGATCCAGCAGATCGGCACTCCTCAGGAGGTCTTCAACCATCCTTACAACCTGTTCGTTGCTACCTTCATCGGCACTCCTCAGATGAACCTGTTCGAGAATGCCCGTCTGGTGAAGGAGAACGGCAAGTACGCTGTCAAGATCGACGCTCTGACCGTGGAGCTGTCCGAAGAGAAGCAGGAGAAGCTGGCAAAGAACAATGTTGCCGAGCAGGATATCGTCCTGGGTGTCCGTCCCGAGCACATCACCCTGGAGTCTGCCGGCATCGAGGGCACCGTGGACGTGTCCGAGCTGATGGGTTCCACCGTCCACCTGCATGTCACCTCCATGGGCCGCGACGTTGTCATGGTCGTTTCCACCATGAACATGACCGGCGCCGAAGTGGCTGCTCTGGCTCATGGCAACTCTGTCAAGTACAACTTCCCCGGCCATGTGTGCCATGTCTTCTCCAAGGAGACCGGCCTGAACCTGGAAGCCTAAGCCTTAAGAAAATCAAAAAGGCCCGCCTGCAAAGGGCGGTGTCCGTAAAACAGTAATAAAAAACACACCATTTATCTTTCTTTTGAGAGGCAAATGGTGTGTTTTCTTTGAAAAACAGAATGTTTGGTTTCCAAAAAAAGAGGAATTTGCCTTGACAGGCAGCGAAAGAATACGGATATTTTATAAAAAGCGATAAGCCAGGGGAGTAAGGTTTTTAATAGGAAGATCATGATAAGCAGATTGAACAGGTCAGTGAACTTTTATTCTGTTTTTATAGGATTATGTATTTTACAAAAAGCGAAATGAACGCTATACTGGTAACAGAAAGATTTTGGAGGTAGCGACATGCCGAAGAAAAGCACCATGGATCTGACCCAGGGCAGACCCATTAAGCAAATTCTGCTGTTTTCCCTGCCGCTGGTCATGGGAACATTATTCCAGCAGCTCTATTCCTTTATGGACACCGTCATGGTGGGACGGCTCATCAGCGAGGATGCCCTGGCGGCAGTGGGTACTACCTATTCTCTGAATTTCCTGACCCTTGGATTTGTCCAGGGTGCCTGCGTGGGCTTCGGCATTCCTCTGGCCCAGTCCATTGGGGCGAAGGATGCAGAAGGCTTTAAACGTTACTTCTGGAATGGGGTATGGCTGTGCTGCATTCTGGGCGCTGTCATGACCCTTGCAACCTACCTTTTGGCAGAACCCCTTCTGCGGATGATCAACACCCCAGAGGATATTCTGGCAGATGCAGCCGGATATATCCGGATCATTTTCCTGGGTATCCCAGCAACGATTCTCTATAATTTCTGTGCCGGTGCCCTCAGGGCGGCGGGAGATTCCCAGCGGCCTACCTATTTTCTGCTGGCGACCAGCCTGTTGAATATTGTGCTGGACTATGTTTTTATCGTCCCCATTCCCATGGGCGTAAAGGGTGCGGCGCTGGCCACGGTACTGAGCCAGCTCCTCAGCGGTTTGCTGAACTTGGGCTGGATGATCTGGAAAACCGATCTTCTGAAGGATTGTACAGGACTGCGTGGTATCTCTAAGGCGCATACCGCCAAGCTGTGTAAAGTGGGCTTCCCCATGGGTTTTGAATATTCCGTGTCCGCTCTGGGCGCAGTCATTATGCAGGGAGCTATCAATGCCTTGGGTACCGCTGCCATCGCGGGCCAGACCACCGGCGAAAAGATCCGCCAGATGTTCACCCTTCCTATGGAATCCGTAGGTATGGGCATGGCCACCTACGCAGGCCAAAACGACGGTGCCAAGCGGTATGACCGGATCAAAGAGGGTATCCGGGCAGGTCTGACCATTCAGCTGAGCTACTGCGTGGCTGCATGGCTTGTCATCTTCTTCGGAAAGGGCCTCTTCACGGAAATCGTACTGGGGCCCGACGCAGGAGAATCCGCAATGCTTTCCGTACAATACTTAAGCATTATCAGCACCCTGTTCTGTGTCCACGGCAGCCTGATGATCATGCGAAACACGCTGCAGGGCATGGGCTACAGCCTCCATGCTGTCCTCAGCGGCGCAGGAGAGCTGCTGGGCCGTGCTCTGGGCGGCTGGCTGGCAGTCAATTACTTTGGCTTCGTTGGTATCTGCTTTGCCAATCCCTTTGCCTGGGGATTTGCACTGCTGTATTGCACTGTGCTGGTAACGCACTTCCTTCGTCAGCGCAGAATGCAGTTTTACACATAAAAGGAGTACAGGATCATGAACAAGGAATTTCATTTTGGGAACCGTCAAAAATTATACGCCATGCTCCAGCCCGGCAGCCTGATGGTGCTGTTTTCCGGCAATGAGATCCGGAAATCCGCAGATGCTTACTATCTGTTCTATGCCAACCGGAATTTTGTCTACCTTACCGGCATTTCCCAGAAGGCGTCTGTTCTGCTGGTGCAGAAGCGCAGGGACGGCAGCGTCAGGGAATGCTTGTATCTGCTGCCCAAGGATGCCATGGCAGAACGCTGGACCGGCCGCCGGCTGGATGCAGAGGAAGCAGACAACCTTTCCGGCATCGGTGATGTACGCAGTACAGAAAGCTTTGATGCTCAGTTCCATGCCCTGGCCCTCAGCGGCAAATACGACCGGGTGTATCTGGATCTGCACCGGCAGGCAGCGGAGGACCCTGACCGGGAATCCCATATCTTTGCCGGCCGGATGCGGCAGATTTATCCCCATCTGACGGTTGCCAACATGAACCCCTATGTAAGGAAGCTGCGCACCATCAAGCAGCCCTGTGAGATCGCCGTCCTGCGCAAGGCAGAGGAAATCACAAAGGAAGGCATTCTTGCCATGATGCGCTCTTCCCGCCCCGGTATGTGGGAATACCAGTACAAGGCGGAATTTGACCGGGTTCTGGGCCAGTACAGTCCTAAGGAAGCCGGTTTCCAGTCTATCATTTCTGCCGGTGCCAACAATTTCTGCATCCATTATGATGCCTACACCGGGCAGGCCCGGGATGGGGATATGGTGCTCAACGATGTGGGTGCCCAGTGGGATAATCTGATCGTGGACGTGTCCCGGGGCTGGCCCTGCAACGGTAAATTCTCCGAGAAGCAAAAGCTTCTGTATGAATGCGCCCTGAAAACTTCCAATTACCTTTTCTCCATCATCCGTCCGGGTATGAAGATGGCAGAGGTGGATGCAACCATCCGGCGTTACAATGCACAGCTTCTGGTGGATGCCGGTGTTATGGAATCTGTACAGGATGTGGGAACTTACATGTGGCACGGAGGTGCCCATCACATCGGCTACGATGTCCACGATGCCATTGAGTCCCCGGAGATCCTGCAACCCGGCATGGTGTTCTGTGTGGATGTGGGCATCTACCACGAGGCGTGGGGCATCGGCTTCCGGCTGGAGGATAACTGCCTGGTGACGGAAACCGGATGCGAGAACCTCTCTGCCGCTATCCCCAGAACGATTGAAGAAATTGAAGCGGTGATGGCAAAATGAACGAAGCGATTTTGTACTGCATGGCCTTCGGTGCTCTGATCGGCGGTATTGACCACATTTTGGGAAACCGCTTTGGCTTTGGTGCCCGGTTTGAGGAAGCCTTCCGGCTGTTGGGCAGCATTGGCCTATCCATGGCAGGCATCATTTGTCTGGCACCTCTGCTGTCGGCGGGACTGGGGAAGATCGTGGTTCCTTTGTTTCGTGTGTTTGGCTTTGATCCGGGTATGTTCGGCAGTATTCTGGCTATTGACATGGGCGGTTATCAGATGGCAATGGATCTGGCGGAAAACCCACAAATCGGGCGGTTTGCCGGTATCATCGTTTCTGCCATTTTTGGCTGCACGCTTGTATTTACCATACCTGTTGGTATGGGCACCATGGAAGATGCGGATCGTCCTTACTTTACCAAAGGCATTCTGCTGGGACTGGCATCCATGCCCATTGGCATTCTGGCAGGCGGGCTGGTTTGCGGGTTGACGCTGAAAGTGCTGCTTTGGCATTGTCTTCCGGTCTTTCTGGTTTCTGCGGGGCTGTTTGCGGGACTTCTGAAACAGCCGGAAAGCATGACCCGGGGTTTCCGGAAATTTGCGGCAGGCATCCAGAAACTTTCGGTTTTCGGTCTGATGGCAGGTGCCATTCAGTATATGACCGGAAGAACGCTCCTGCCGGGGCTGATCCCGCTGGAAGAAGCGATGGAGGTGGTATGCTCCATTGCCATTGTGATGCTGGGCAGCATGCCCCTGGCGCAGCTGCTTCAGCTGCTGTTGAAACGCCCCTTCCACTGGATTGGCAGACACACAGGACTGAATCAGGACAGTACCACGGGAATTCTGATCGGCGTGGTCAGCGTGGTGCCTGCGCTGGCCATGGTGCCCCGGATGGATAACCGGGGCAAGGTGGTCATCGGTGCGTTTGTGGTTTGCGGTGCGTCCGCCTTCGCAGCCCACCTGGGCTTCACCCTCAGCACCGAACCCCAGCTGGCAGCCGCACTGCTGACCGCCAAACTGGTGGGTGGACTGGCAGGGATTGTGATAGCGCTGGCGGCCACAGGAAAGCCGCCTTTTGCTGAGAATAATACTATTTCTTGATAAAAGCTTCTTTAAGCTTTTTATCCTCCGGCTTACAGCCGGGACTGTGCCCAGGAGCCCCAACGATAAATATGGCGGGGAGCTTCTTTTTTTGAGTTTATTCTTGCTTTTTTTCGCTATTCATAATAGAATGTCTTTGTTATTCGGAAGGGAGGCAGCCAGGTGAACTTTATTCAGAGAAATCCCAGTGACCCTAAGCATCAGGAGTTTCATGATGGGGAGTATGAATATTGGCCCGCAGAGGATTCCATAAAGACCAAAAGCATCGGTATTTCTGCCGCGCTGGTCAGCGGGCTGGAATTGCTTGCCGCGGCGGCTGCTGCCGGGTTGCTGGCTGTTGCGTTGTCAGTTCTGTATGTGATGTCTTCCCCTCTGGCGATCAGCGAAAACAGCGCTGTTATCAACGTTAATATCTATAATGATCATGATGCCCAGGGTGTGGTATATACCCTTTCCACGCCGGAAGCACCGGATACCGTTCTGCGGGACGGAACGCTGGAAAATGAGGAACAGACCATATCCCTGTCGGATTTAAACGGTGGAACCGCCTATCTGCTGAAATATTATGATTCCCAGCAGAACGAGGTGGGACAGTTCCGGTTCACCACACCCGGAGAGAAGCCGGCACCGGAAGTTCCGAAGCCTCCCGCACCGGCCCAGCCGCCTGAAGACTCCTCCGGTGGTATGGAGGAGCCGGTTTCCGAACCGGAAAATGACGGAGAGGACACTGACAGCACGACGGAAAGCACCGCGGAGACAGTCGCGCCCAACGAAAAACCCCCGGTGACCGTCCGCCCAAGACCTGCCCCCCGGCCTGATCCCGAGGAAGAGGAAGTCTACATCCCTAACCCCGCCCCTGTGCCCGAACCGGCACCGGAGGTCGTGCCTACTCCGGAGCCTGTGCCCGCACCCGAACCTGATCCCGGACTCACTACTATAAAAGGCCTCTCCTATGGAAGCTATGCCAGCGGCAATCTCACTTATGGTGACATTGGATTTACAGAAGATTTTGTTTTCATAAACGTCCCGGATGCAAATTACGATGTCCAGATCGTCCAAAATGGCGAAAGGTATACCGGTGACTTTAAAGAGGAATACAGAAATGGTACACTGACCATTTCTGTTGACGGTGTGATGTATTTTGGCGAGAGGATAACGACCACAGTGACAATCTATACTTCTGCCGGTACTGCGTCTAAAGAGTCGGTGATCGCTGCACCACAGCTGAGTTCGGCGGATGTGCGTGTCGAAGCTAATTCTGATGGTACTTATACCTTTACCGTTACTGCAAAGGTTGCCATGAAGGACGGCACTGCCGTTATAGATAAAATGAATTTAACAGCACTGTTAACGCCTTATCGTCACATGGATTCTGGTAAAATTCCCAATGCGGAAGAACTTCCGCTGGAACCGGTGCCTGGAAAGCTTTCTGAATACACGAGTAAGCCATACACTACTTCTGTCCCGGAGGGATATATTAAGAACGCTTCAGTTGCAGTCAGCGGTCACTGGTATAGAATCGATGAGCATACCTACCCTCAGAATACTACGAAGAGTATTGAGTATAATTAGGTTTTCGTTGATCCTGACTGGCCGTGCTGCAATTTCAAGCAACGCGCTTTTTATTCTTTGACCTATTTTTACGGAGGCGAATTCCATGAAAAAGAAACTTATCCAAGTGATCGTCATGCTGTTGCTGCTGGCGTTCCTTCTGGTACCTGCCATCAATCCCTTCCTGGATGATGCCGGCAAGGAGGCTGTTTCCGCGCAGCTTCAGAATACCTTTGGCGGCCTGGTGGGCGGCACCGGTATGCTGACCCCTGCCAATCTGATCTGCGCAGCAGCAGTGATCCTGCTGGTATGGCTGATCTGCGACCTGATAATCGTCGTGCTCAACTGGTCCGGGGAAAAGCACCGCAGGAGCCGCTCCATGGTTGGCCTGTTTGTCAGCCTGACTAAATTCCTGGGCTTCATCGTCGGCGGTGTCTGGGCATTGAGCATTCTGGGTGTGAATCTGACCGGCATTTTTGCCTCACTGGGCATTGCATCCCTGATTATCGGCTTTGGCGCCCAGAGCCTGATCGAGGACGCAGTCACTGGTATCTTCATCATTTTTGAGGGACAGTATCATGTGGGCGACATCATTGTTCTGGATGGCTTCCGGGGCACAGTCAGAAAGATCGGTGTCCGCACCACCTGCATCGAGGACGCAGGCGGAAATCAGAAGATCGTGAACAACTCCGATATCCGCAACGTCCAGAACCGTTCCAGAAACAGCTCCGTGGCGGTGTGTGATCTGAGTATTTCCTATGACGCGGATATCCGGGATGTGGAAAAGGTGATTGCCGCGACCCTGCCCAAGCTCCACGCCAAATACAGTGATCTGTTCCTTACCTGCCCCCGGTATGTGGGTGTGGAATCTCTGGGGGAGTCCAGTGTGGTACTGCGCATCGTTGCAGACGTGACTGAGGAAAATTTCTTCCTGGGCTATCGGACATTGAACCGGGAAATGAAGCTGATGTGTGACCGGCACGGCATCGAGATCCCCTTCAAACAGATGGTGGTGCACCAGGCCCAGTCCTGATAAATTTTTTGCGGCACGGTTTCTGATGAAACCGTGCCGGTTTTTCTGTTTTTTCACAATTCTATTGCACAAATGCGCAGAAGCGGGTATACTGTTTCTCATACTACGGACAGATGGGAGGGAAGGCATGAAACGGAAAGTTCGGTATCTTATATACATAGGGGTTTTTACGGCGTTGCTCCTGCTGCTGTATCTGCTGCTGGTGCTCTTTGCCACGGTTCCGAATTCTGCCATCACCGGGAAAATGATGGACAGTGCTGTGTATCTTTCCAATGAGAAGCCTTATGTGTTCTCTGAGGATGGGCAGCATCAGAATATCACGGACAATCTGGCAGACCAGATGTGGCTGAACATCGGCTGGCATATGGGTATCGGTGATCCGTTTGTTTCCGCGCTGGATACCCGCTATTGTGACGGCATGGAATACGGGCCGTCCATGGGATTGTTTCTGTCCGTGACCCGGGGGTGTGAAGCCAACACGGATTACACCCGTTACTGGCATGGCACGGCCGGAATCCTGCGGGTTCTGCACCTGTTTACGGATATCCACGGCATCAGAATTCTGGGTATGGTCAGTCTGGTTTGGCTGCTGTGGAGGACATTGCGGATTTTGCTGCGCAGCGGCCACTGGGATATGGGTGTGTGTCTGCTGTTTTCCCTTTTTTGGGTTCAGGTCTGGAATCTGCGCCTGAGTGTGGAATACCAGCCCTGTTTTCTGATTTGTTTCGGGCTGTGCCCCGCATTTTTGCGGCTGGAAAGGCGGGGGGATTTTTATCTGAATCTGCTTGCCATCGTAGCCGGTACATTAACCGCGTTTTTTGATTTTCTGACCACCGAAACCATCACCATCCTGATCCCGCTGCTTCTGGTGGTTGCCATCAGAAGCCGGGAATGCCGGTTGGAGAGCCCCCGAAAGGTGCTGGGAATGCTCCTGTGCTGTGGTATCTGCTGGGCACTGGCCTATTTGGGCACATTTGCTGTCAAATGGGGTGCCGTGTCGCTGGCAACGGGAGAAAACCATTTTCTTTCGGCATTTAACTCCGTCGGTCAGCGGGTAAACGGGGCCGTTACAGAGGGGAATGTCCAGAAAATGCCGGGAATGCTGGCGGCGGTGGTTTCCAATCTCTCTGTTCTTTTTGAGGGAACCAGCCGCATGGAATACCGGATGGTTATTTTCAATCTGATTATCATCGCAATACTCTTTTTTGCTATTTACCGTATGTATCGCATTCGGAAAACGCTGCGCCCGGGCACGGTTTTTATTCTGCTGCTGGGAAGCATCGTTCTGCTTCGCTACAGCATTCTTGCGAACCATTCCTATCTGCATTCATTTTTTACCTACCGCGCTCTGGCAAGCACCATGTTGGCCGGACTTCTGGCGATGCTGATCAATTTGCGGCCCGGGAAACAGTGGGGAAAGTGATCCAATTGGAACCGGCCATATTGTTGCCATGCCAGCTGCCTTTCGGCGGCATCGCTCCGGGTGCAATGCCCAGGCGTGGAATTCTCAACAGTAATGATTGGGCGTTTTGCAGATACAGGTTTTCGCATCCGGCAAGTCCCTGTAACGCTGCGTAAAGACCAGCGTCAGGGAAGAGGACACCTTGCGGTTTGGACAAATCTTTTGACCCCAATGATCAAAAACGCGTTTTTAGAGGTTACCTAACGATAATCCAGCTATGTGTTGCACGGTCTACACATGACCCATGGCAATGCGGATTCCACGTTCGTATTTTTTAGGTCGTCCAGAATACATGTCCCTGAATGTGTATCCTGGGCGACCAGTGCGTTTTTTAAAGTAGTGTTGGGTGCTTTCGCCGGTATGGAAAGGTGCAATTCGGAATCTTTATCCAGGGTGTTGGTGTTGCCGTTCCGGAAGAAAACACCAACACTGTGACTCAGCAGCAGACGGTATATTGGATGGAATCCAGCGTATTACGGGCAAATCGGGAAATTTCCTTGGTAATGACAAGATCGGACTTGGCCTCTGCTGCGTCTTCGATCATCCGGTTGAAATTCTCACTCTTTTTTGCGGAGATATCGGGCAGACCTTCGTCGATATAACCGGGTACAAACGTCCAGTTTCTGATACGATTGATCAGATCCTCGTAGCAGGAGATCCGGTTCCCCAGAGAATTCAGCTGCTCGTCGCTTTCAGAAGAAACACGGGCATAGAAGGTGACCCGGAGGGGAATACCGTAGATGGACCTTGTACGAAGCAAAGCCTGGACGGAGTGGATGTCCATAGGATTCGGTTCGCCCGGCTTTCTGGAAAAATTATCTTCCGTAAGCCCGCACCTCATAAATGGTAGCATAGGCTTCTCCCCAGGTGGACAGGCAGGTAATGCGGATACGGTCTGCCAGGATTTCCTCTGGAATGCTGTGCCTGCAGAAACGCTGGATATTGTTCTGCTCCTCCGTGCAGTAAACCTGCGTTTCTCCATGGAACAGTTCCAGCCGGTAACTTCGGATCAGCTTTCTCGGAATACCCGGCGTCTGCAGATTCCGGGTGGTTTCGGATATGGAAATCATAATCTCATTGTTCAAATCCGAGTCGAACTTGATTTCTACATCAGACAGGGGGCTGGAATTCTCCAGCTGCAGCTCCAGCCACTGTTCCCCATCTTTCAGAGGTGCAGAACGCCAGCCGTTATTGTGGCTGCCTTCGATCCGGGAAATACCGTTGACCGCCAACTCCGGTTCCCAGTCGGGCTGGTAAGAAGACGCACAGACTTTACAGGCAAAGGCGAGGTTCTGTTCATCATCGCCGCAGATACCGGGAATGTAGCAGTCATCCCGCAGCAGCGTTTGCTGCAACTCCCGGATGTGGTTCTGACCCACCTGCCTGGGGGTGCAATTGTATTTTACAGCCAGAGCTGCTGCCGTTCCCGCTGCCTGTCCACCCACAGCACAGGTGGCCATGACCCGAACAGAGCCGAAGGCCATGTGCGTGGCGCTGATATTCCGGCCTGCCATCATCAGATTGGATATATTCCGGGAATAGTAGCAGCGATAGGGAATGGTATAGACATCATCCAGTTGGATAAAATTCGTAGGATGTCCCTGGTAGAAGAAGCCCTCCGGCGGGTGAATATCCATGGGCCAGCCGCCGTAGGCCACCGCATCGGCAAACCGGGTACCGGCAGCAACGTCCTGCTCCCGCAGGATATAGTCGCCCAGAATTCGCCGACTTTCCCGCTTGCCTGGCAGGAACTGAACCCATTCCAGTTCGTAATTCTCCGCGCCATGGTCACCACCGTTTTTGATGTGATCCCAGATGCCGTACAAATATTTCAGCAGCTCATCCCGGATGTGTTCCCCGTCTTTGATCACATCCTGGGTACCGCCCAGCTCCAGCCACCAGAAACCGGAATCGATGCCATAATGCTCCATCTGGGAAACCAGATGACTGTGGCCCCGTTCCCGGAGGTCTTCGTCGGTAACTGTATAGGCCCAGAAGGGTTTTTTAAACTTCACCGGATGCCCCGTGTCCCGGGCAATGAACATGATGGTATTGCCCATGGTATGGGTATCAGCCATTTCGGGCGCATGGGGTTCCTCATATTCCCAAGATGCTTCCCGACCCTGGCGGGTATCGGCACCGGCCCGGTAAGCTACGACTCCGTCACCGGTGCAGTCCATAAAGATGGTTCCGGTGAATCTGTAGTTGTTTTCGGTGGTCCATTGATGGCCGCACACGGCGGTAATGGCATCGCCGGAAGTTTCCACTTCCAGAATATGGGTGTTCAGAAACAGTTCCAGATTTTCCTGATAGTGAACCTTTTCCCAGAGAACTGTGTCCAGCACAAAGAAAGAGTGCTGGGGATTGATCTCCCGGTTGGTCAGCAGGATTTCCTCCAGAATGCCGGTTTCCCGGGCATTGTCATGACGGCCGTGGCAGTCCGCACCACAGATGTGCATCCGGATCTCGGAGCTGGCATTGCCGCCCAGCACATGACGGTTTTGGATCAGCGCTGTCCGGGCACCATGTCTGGCACTGGCAATGGCGGCACAGACACCGGACAGACCGCCGCCGATCACCACCACATCATAAGTTTTGGTTACATACTGTTTTGGTTCCATACATTTTTCCTTTTCAGAGTCTAAAGCAGCCCCCATAGGGGGCTGCTTTCATGGACTTAGCGCTGGACACGGCCAGAGGCATTGCCACCAGCCAGGGATTCCACTTCTGCAACACTGACTAGATTGAAATCATGCTCAATGGTATGCTTGAGACAGGAGGCTGCCACGGCAAAGTTGATGGCATCCTGGTTGGTCTTGCCCACCAGCTGGGAATAGATCAGACCACCGCCGAAACTGTCGCCGCCGCCTACACGGTCCACAATGTGAATCCGGTAGGTGGGAGAGAAGACGGCCTCGCCATTTTCGTAGAGCATGGCAGCCCAGTCATTGTCGCTGGCGGAGATGCTGCCCCGGAGGGTAATGGCCACCTTTTTGAAACCGAAGCGGTCGGACAACTGACGGGCCACAGAAATATAGCCCCGGTGATCGAGCTTTCCGGCGTTGATATCCGTATTTTCCGCTTCGATGCCGAAAACATCCTTAGCGTCCTCTTCATTGGCGATGCAGACATCCACATAGGGCATCAGCTGGGACATGACCTCGTTAGCCCGGGCACTGGTCCAGAGCTTTTTCCGGAAGTTCAGATCACAGGAGATGGTGATACCTTTTTCCTTGGCAGCTTTGCATGCCTCCAGACAAATCTGAGGCAGCTTGCCGCCCAGAGCGGGAGTGATGCCAGTCCAGTGGAACCAGCTTACCCCCTCGAAAATAGAATCCCAGTCGAAATCCTCCGGCTCTGCCAGCGCAATGGCGGAGTAAGCCCGATCATAGATCACCTTGGAAGGACGTTGAGAAGCACCTTTTTCCACAAAATAGATACCCAGACGACTGCCGCCCCGGGCGCAGTCATCGGTATCTACGCCGTACTTGCGCAGAGCATCCAGCGCGCACTGTCCGATTTCATGGGAAGGAACCTTGGTGACGAAGGAAGCCCGCATACCGTAATTGGCCAGGGAAACGGCCACATTGGCCTCACCGCCGGCATAGCTGGACTCAAAGCCCTCACACTGGCGGAAACGCTGATTTCCCGGAGGGTTCAGACGCATCATGATTTCACCGAAGGTAACAACTTTTTTTCCGTTATTTTTCATAGCCGTGTCCTTTCTTTATTTTGTAACAGCCTCACAGAGTTCCCGTGCCGTCTGCGCAATTTTATGGAAATCACCCTTTTCGATCCATTCCTTATTCACCAGATTGCCGCCAACACCGATGCCCACGCAGCCGGCTGCAATGAAATCTGCCGCATTTTTCTCGCTGACACCGCCTACTGCCAGAAGCCGGATATGGTTCAGAGGGCCACGGATTGCCTTGATGTAACCCGCGCCCAGATTGCCTGCGGGGAACACCTTGACAAAATCCGCACCGGCTATATGGGCCTGCTTGATTTCTGTGGGAGTCAGGGCACCGGGCATGGATACCATCCCCAGCTCCGCTGTTCTGCGGATCACAGCAGGATCCGTATCGGGAGACACAATAAATTGGGCACCGGCTTCATATGCCAGTTCTGCCAGTTCCACAGAGGTAACAGTGCCGGCTCCCACAGCCATTTTGTCGCCCATCAGAGCTCTGATTGTGCTTATTGCTCCGGTGGTTTTGCTCCACAGGGCAGGATCTTTCTGGTTGAAGGTGACTTCTACAGCGCGGATGCCGCCGTCATACATAGCCTGCACCAGCTTTTCGTAGCCGGAATCCAGACCCCGGATAATGGCGATGACCTTGGTTTTCAGAACAAGCTCGATTACCTGATCTTTCATAGAGATCCTCCTTTTTGGGGGGTTACGCCTTGAAGTAAGGCTTGGTCATTTCGTAGAATTCGTCAAACAGACTGTCAAATACCGGATCGGTGGCGAAGGTGGGTTTGCGGCAGTAGTCCGTATCGATCATTCCCCGGCGCATCATGATCCGCTTTTCATAAGCGATAATCATTTCCACATTCTGGCGGATATGGTTCAGGAAGGGCAGCAGCACGGAGCCGTGGAGATCCATGGCACCCTTGCGGTCACCGGAAACATACTTGTCGTAGATCTGCAGGTACAGATCAAACATGGAACCGCCGGGCATGACGCCGATGGCACCCCGGTCGAAGCATTCGATGAACTGGTAGCCTGCATTACCGATGAGCACTTTCACACCGTTGTCCGTCAGACGCAGAAGATTGGAAATATAACCACCGGCGGGCTTGCACTCGATTTTGTAATACAGTTCGGTCTTGCAGTCGTTGCGCAGGTTTGCCAGCACCTCCGGTGCGATGGCTACACCGGTCTGCTCCGGTGCGTACTGCACCACCACAGGAATATCCACAGCATTGCAAACGGTCTTCATATGATCATAAATGGCACCGGCACCGGGTTTCAGGAAGAAAGGAGGCAGCAGCATCAGGCTGTCGGCACCCCAGTCCTGGTATTGCTTCGCCCGCTTAGCAGCTACTTCGGTGGCATGCTGAGTCACAGAGATGATGGAGGGAATTCCTTTTTTCTTGCAGACGTCCACCACAACATGAACCATCTGCTCGGCCTCTGCATCACTGAGCTTGTAGTATTCACCGGCGATACCGAAGAGGGTCACCGCATGGCAGCCATTGTCTGCCATGAAGCTGACCTCCCGCTCCAGGCTTTCATAGTCGACCTCGCCGCTGCGGGTGAAGGGGGTGGCGATAATAGGGCAGATGCCTTTTAATTCCATAATATATGCTCCTCTCTGATGATGTG
Source organism: Oscillospiraceae bacterium (assembly GCA_017939025.1). Next base: position 76,707 of record JAGBAI010000042.1, on the reverse strand, counting down.
TATTTTTTACAGGGACGGAAGAAAGAACAAATTTGTGTAAATATGCTATTTACAACTATATAATAGCATTGCTTTTGTGGAGTTTCAACATAGATTTTTGCTCATTTTTGTCAATTGCTTTTGTTAAAACCCACAAGGTTATGAAACGGGACGTTTCATAAAGCCAAAACCCTTGCCACCGCAGATTTCTTTTGTTATAATTTTGCATGAACAAAGAACGGAGGAACCCTTATGAAGAATGGCCAGCCCACAATCCGCCAGATCGCAAAAGCTGCAGGTGTTTCCGCCAGCACCGTATCTCGGGCGCTGAATTCGGATGTACCGGTGAGTCCCTCTGCCCGGAAAAAGATCGAGGATGCGATTGCCCTTCTGCGCTCCAGCAAGGCCCAGGATCTTTCCGGTAGCTCCCGCTGTGTGGGTATCATTCTGGCTTCCGCCGCTGGAGATAATCTGGGGAAACACCCTTCCATCTATTCCATTGTCACCAGTTTCACCGACCGGCTGATTGCCCACAATATTTCCACCCGGACACTGATTTATAAGGATATATCCACCGAGATCGGCAAACTGCTGGAGCCGCCCATGGACGGCTATTTTGTAATCGGTACCAGCGAAGAGCAGGATGCTGTCATACTGAAGGCATTGCAGGACAGAAATACGCCCTGGTTGGTTATGAACCGGCACATTGCATCCAACCGTGTCAGCTATGTCAGTCTGGATGATGAATATGCCACAGAATCTGCGGTACATTATCTAATCAAACTGGGACACCGCCGTATCGCTTTTGTTGGCGGAAACCGGGATTTTCAGAACACCAAACGCCGTTACAGCGGATATTGCACAGCTCTGGAAAAAGCAGGCATCCCTTTCCGGGAAGACTATGTTTTTTTTGGAGAATACAGTGAGCTGTCCGGCTATCAGCAGGGCCGCGAGATCCTTGCTCTGCGGCAGCGTCCCACCGCGGCCTGCTTTGCCTCCGACACCATAGCCATTGGCTGCATGAAATACCTGTCAGGACACGGCCTTCACCTGCCCCAGGATATGGCCGTCATCGGTTTCGGCAATATTGAGGCCAGTAAAAACTCCGTCCCTTCTTTAACAACCATCGATCAGCGTTACAGCGATACCGGAAACATTTCCGCCCAAGCACTGATCCAACTGATGGAAACACCCAGTATCGCCTACCAGCAGATTCTGGTAAAAACAGAACTGGTCATCCGGGAATCCTCCGGCGATCCCTTAAGACGCAAGAAGTGACAGAGACTCCCAGCATAACAAAATCTCAGAAAAAATGGGGCTCTAAAATAAATGTTGGGGTCAGGCGATGAGCCTGGCCCCAACATTTATTATAGAACCTTTTTTCGTTATTGGTTACCACCCTGCCTGACAGAAGCCGTAAAATAGTATAGTTAAGTAGTGCTTAACTGTTTTTACGGACACCCACCTAATAGCGGGAGCTTTTTGTGCTTAATGCAGCTGGCGGTGATTAGGGACAAACACCGTGCCGACTCAAAATCTGCTGGATTTCCGAAACATTGACATCTCTGGGCAAAACATCATGCTTCACGGCCAATGCGGCGGCGATACCGGCAGCCTGGCCCATATTGATGCAGATAGGCATAACACGAAAATTGGCGTGGGCCATGTGGGTTCCGGAAATGTTTCTGCCTGCAAGAAGAAGGCCATCTACCGTTTCGGGGACCAGACAGCCATAAGGAATGGTGTACCCTTTGACTTGGTGGAAGCTTTCCTGGGAGCCGGTTTCGTCCAGTCCGTTGCCGGTCATGTTATGGACGTCAAAGTTAAAGTGTGCTTTGGTGACAACCCAGTTATCGAATACCCGTGCATCTTGAATATCCTGCTCGGTAATGGTTTCCACACCTTTGAAATGGCGGGTTTCACGGATGCCGATGAGGCTGGCAGAAGAGAGAATGTAGCAGTTTTTATAGCCGGGCGCATATTTTCGAAGGAAATCCACAATGGGCTCCAACTGCTCCCGGCAGGTGACAGTAGCCTTTACAAGATCATCTGCATCGGTTCCGTTGATGCCGGTACAGTTGGTCATGTTACAGGTAACAACACCGGGCAGGGAAGTGCGGTACAGCAGAACATGTCCTGCAGGAAAAGGAAGATGCTTTTTGCCAAGGGCTTGAATTTCTCCTGCCGGAACCTGGATTGTGTGCTCAAAACTTCCGGGGAAGATGGCCTGGCCGTAATCCACACCGCCAACTTTGAACATAATGGAAGCAGGCTGCATGGCCCCGTCGGTTTCTCGCCCAAGGCAGTATGCCGCACCGGCTTTAGCGGCGATATCGCCGTCGCCGGTACAATCGATAATGACTTTGGCAAGAACCGCCTCACGGCCGGATTTGCTTTCCAGAATGACACCCTTTATGGTGTTTCCGTCCATAATCACATTGGACGCAAAGGTATACAGCCGAAGCCTTACGCCAGCTTCCTTCAGAATCTGCAGATACACTGTTTTCAGCCGTTCGGGATTGATAATCTGACGGGGAGAGCCATTAAACCCGTAATCTTCCGACGTATGGTTCAAATCAGAAGAGCGTTCCAGGATCTCATCATAAAAGCCGCCTTCGGTACGTCCTGTCCAGTGGCTCATCATGCCGATGGTGGAAATGCCTCCTACATCACCGGCCTGCTCCACGAGCATCGTAGAGGCGCCAGTTCTGGCTGCCCAGACGGAAGCGCCGATACCGGCAGGACCTGCGCCCAGAACAAGAACATCCATTTGTGCAATTACGGGGATTTCTCTGCTGGGTTCGGTATAAGTCATGAAATGATCCTCCTCCACACGGCAACAAATGCGATGGATCCGTATAGGCTTACGGGGATTTTTCCTGCATCCGGGTCACAGTCCTGGATGTAAAACCATATTGCTTGCGCAGAAAAAGGGTTTCTGCCCGGGCGATTTCCAGAAGTCTACTTTCTGCATAGGCGAAAAAGGTCTGGAAAGCATTGCAGTAGTAGTTTTCTGTTTTTCCGTCCTCAATGACCCAATCCCGCTTACATCCACCGCCGCACAGGCGCTGCCATTGGCATTGGTTGCAGCGCAAAGGGCGTTGACGCCCCTGCGCCAGAAACGCGGCAGCTTTCTCGCCGGTACAAATCTGTGCCAGCGGCTTTTCTCCCAGAGTACCCAGTTTCCATTCATCCACGGCATAAAAATCACAGGGGTAGAGGCTGCCGTCACCTTCTACCACACAGTAATGGCCACAACTTCCGGAGGTGGCGCAGGTGCCGGCATTCAGCCCCATAGCCAGATGGACAAAATCATCGAACAACCGGATGCTAACATAGTCTTCCTTTTTCCAGTCCTGGTACCAGCAGTCGAACAGACCGCAGAGAAAACGTCCGTAATCCTCCGGCAGCAGGGAATAGTCTGCACAGCCTCGGATTTCCTCCATGGGATCCAGGCAGGCGATGAACTGCAAATACCGGCAGCTCAGCTTTTTCAGACTGTTGTAGACTTTCTGAGGGGAACGGGCACAGGCCCGGGTGACTACACATAGCAGATTTACCTGGGCGCCTGCCTGCTGCAGCCGGTGCAGATTATGGGTAACGGTTCCCCAGGTACCCCGGTGGCTGCTGTCGATGCGGTTGGCATCGTGAATGACTTTGGTGCCATCCACGGAAATGCCTACCAGAAACCGATGCCTGATAAACAAAGAGATCAGAGAGTCACTGAGCTTCAGCCCGTTTGTCTGGATCGAATAGCTGACGGGAATGTGGTTTGTATTCAGCGTGGAAACGCTCTCCAGAAAATTCTGAAAGAAATCCACACCAGCCAAAGTGGGTTCTCCACCCTGGAAGGCAAAATGAACCCCCTCCCGATGACTGGCTTCGGAGAGTGCTTCCCGGATCAGCAGATCGGCCTTTTCCCGGCTTAAAATGCCCAGATTTTTCACAGAACGGTTTTTGGTTTCGTCCTCATAGAAACAATAACGGCAGTGCATATTGCACAGGTCCGAAACAGGCTTGATCAGAAAATGCATGCAATACCCCCGGAGGTTTCGTAAATACTATCCGAATTATACTTGCTTTGCATGTGCGTGTCAAGAAAGGCGAAAACCGTTGCCTTTTTGCAGTTATGGGATTTCCAGAATCCAGTGGGCTACATTTACCCGGGGACCGTCGTAGGGAACGGAAGATTGGATCAGAATCCGCTGACTGCCATTTTTCTGGTTCAGCACCAGATTGTTGGAATAATAGGCCTGTTCACCCCGTTCAGCTTGGCACAGGTAAGTGCCTTCATCCCAGGTAATACCGTCGGTTCCGGTGTACAAAACCAGATGGGAAGGAAGCTCGGGGGATTCGCAGCCACTTCTGCCATGGAGGATATACCCGCCTTTAACCTTTGCCACCTGGGGATTGCGAATCCGCTTGGCACAGAAACTCACTCCGGTTTCTGCCCAGGTCAGCCCCATGTCGTGGCTGATACAGTAGGTCAGATGGTATTCGTCATTCCTGTTATAGAGATAGCAAATCAGTGCGCCATCCTCCCGGAGAACCATGTTGCCGTAGGCATGCCCGGTGGGGTCGCCGGGAAGCAAACCCCGGAGGATAAAACTCTTTCCGCCATCCCTGCTTTCATAGATGTAATACTGATGCTCCGGTGATGTGGAGGGGAAGTTGTCACAGTCGTGCATCAGCACGTAGATGATACCCTCATGCACCATAGCATCAAAGAGGCGGCCCTTTTTTTCGCACAGCATCACCGGATTGCTCCAGGTCTCACCGCCGTCTTCACTGCGGACTACCATGGGCTCCAGATAGGGTTCCCAAAGCTCTGTGTTGGTGCAGCGCAGGCAGAAGGCTACGATGGTATCTTCCTTGGGGGAAACGGCTTTTTCGCAGGCAATGGTGAATGCTTCGTTCAGCAGTGCATCCCAGGAATAGGGCAGCACCGTAGGCTTGTCCCAGGTAAGACCTCCATCAGCGGAGCGGCGGTATTCCACCCAGCCGAAGCTGTTGTGTCCCGGAAACAGCAGATTACGCTTGCCGGAACAGTTGGAATAGAAGGAGATCACACAGCCCGGCCGGTATTCTGCCAGACCGTGTCCCAGATGGGCGCTGCGCAGAGACTTTTCCATATCTGCATACAGAATACCGGTGCTGGGAACGGCTTCGGGGGTTATTCGGTAATTCAGTGCCATAATTCGGTCCTCGATGGATCAGTCAAAGCCCAGAATCGCGTTGCCCCGGCGGAGTGTGTCCTGAAGCTCCGTCATGGGTACGTCGGCAACGTTACAATTATGCTTGACAGCGATGGCAGCAGCCGTACCGGCAGCCTCGCCGATGGGCATGGTGTTGACCATAACCCGGACAGCGCCCAGGGCTTCGTGGGTAACGGACATACAGCGGCCCGCTACGATCAGATTGGTCAGCTCGTTGGAGATGAGGCTGCGGTAGGGTACGCTGTAGTAATGGCCGTCGGCAAAGTGGGTCAGATCGAAGTCATGGCCGGAGACCTGGTGAATATCGATCATGTTGAAGCCCACTGCAATGGTATCTTCAAACTTTCTGCCACTGTGCAGATCCGCATCCGTCAGCACGTAAGCGCCCTGAAGCCGGCGGGTTTCCCGGATGCCGATGCAGTTGGGAACATGGCTGATGTAGCAATCTTCAAAACCGGGAACATAATCCCGCAGGAATTCGTACATCTCATAAATCTGCTTCCGGGTTGTACACTCCGCCAGCGTAAGATCTTTGGCATTGACACCGTTCAGCCCTAAAATATTGGTGCCGTTGATAAACACCTCGCAGCAGTGTAAGTCATAAGGCCTGCCGTAGCGGGGAACCGGGCCGGTGGAACCGGGACGGACGATGGGGATATGGAAGCGGCCATCAGCCTTGGCCTTGGAAACCAGTGTCTTGAAGAAATTGTCCAGGGCAGTATCGGTTTCCACCTTGCCCACGGGATAACCGTAGGTTTTGTTGACCTCCTCCAGAAATTTAGCGTAGTTGACATCGTTGACGAAGAACACCAGGGTCATAGGCTGTACATGACCGTCGGAATCCCGTCCGATGACGTAGGGTAGGCCGGTGTTATAGAACAGATCGCCGTCACCGGTGCAGTCCACATAGAGCTTTGCAGTAACGATGCGCATACCTTCCTTGTCCTGCAACAGAATGCCGGTGATGGCATCGCCCTCCCGGATGGTATCGATCATGCGAGTATGCAGCAGCAGCTCCACACCGGCCTCTTCACACATGAGCATCGCCACATGGGCGAAGGTTTCGGGAGCAAACAACAGATCCTCCGTATCATCACGCAGCTCAGCCCCGCCGAAGGTGCGCATGCGCTGCATCAGTTCATAGGGAATACCGCCCACAACTCGCAAGCCGCCCCGGACAATAGGGCCGAATTCCACCATGGCAGCGGTAGTGCCGATGCCGCCCAGCCAGCCGGTATCCTCCACCAGCAGAGTCTTCGCACCCTGCCGGGCTGAGGCAATGGCAGCACAGATACCGGCAGAGCCGCCGCCGACCACGATCACATCGTAAATCTGTGCTTCAACAGAAATATTTTTTTCATAACGATACATGGAAAAACCTCCTTTATGGCTGCTCGCCGGTTTTCAGATCCAGGTTTTTGGTGGCGGTATCTATCGCCATCCGGAAGTTGTCTTCTTCGGCAAAGACGGGTCTGCCGTCGCTGTAAATGCCAGGGCGGCAGAGCTGACCATAGCCGGTGTTCAGTTCCCGGGCGCCGTCCACATTGGGGTCTACCCACTTGGCGAACCAGTCCAGCAGTTCCTTGCGCAGCTGCTGACGGATATGGGAAACTTCGGGGTCGTAGATCCGGTTGACCTTTTCATCGGGATCCAGAACCAGATCGTACAATTCATCCGGGCCGCCGGGGATCCGAGCTACATACTTCCATTCTTTGGTGCGAATCATCCGCACGGGACCGTATTCATCGAAAATCACAACAGGATGTTCTTCGTCGGATTGTTCTCCGTGCAGGATGTTGGCAAAGCTGCTGCCGGGAAGGGGCTGCTTTGTCTTTGCTTCCAGTCCCAGACAGTCCATCAGTGTGGGGAACACATCATAATGGCTCAGCAGCGAGTCCGATACACTGCCCGCCGGGATATGGCCCGGCCAGGAGGCGAGGAAGGGGATTTTCACGGAGGTGTCGTACATATTCTGGGGATAGGTACCATTGCCCTTGCCCCAGATGCCGTGATGGCCCATGTTCATGCCGTTGTCAGCGGTGAAAATCACGATTGTATTCTCCCGCAGACCGGTTTCTTCCAGCTTATCCAGCAGTTTTTTGATGCCTGCATCCATGGCGCTGATGGCGGCATAGTAGCCCGTCAGATTTTCCCGCCTGCCTGCTTCTCCCGGCTTATAGGGTGCTGCCGGGCTGAGCCAGGGATGGGGTGGCTCGTTGGGGACACTTTCAAAGGGACAGTCCCGGTACAACTCCAAAAACTCCCTGGGATGCTGCTCCGGTCCCCAGGGGGCATGGGGTGCTGTATAATGAACACAGAGACAGAAGGGTTCCCCGGTTTCGGCAAAATCCGTCAGATTCCCCAGCGCATCCTCTGTAATGAGATCGGTGATGTAGCGGTCACTGTTATAGACTTTCCCATCCTTCGCCAGATCCGGATGATAATAAGCGCAGCCGCCCCGGGCGATGGTAAACCATCGGGAGAAACCGTGCTGGGGCCGGACGCTGTCGCCCAGATGCCATTTACCGCTGAGGGCGCAGGTATAGCCGTTGTCCGCCAGTACATCTGTAAAGCAGGTCAGATCCTGCAGATAGGGGATGGCGCAGTGCTCTGCTTCGTACAGGGGGGCTCCCACAAGCTCGGGGAAATCCGCCATGTTCAGATTGCCGCCCCGAAGCCAGTCCTGGACGCCGTGGACGGAAGGGATGGTGCCCGTAAGGATACTGGCCCGGGCAGGAGAACAGACAGGAGAAACACAGAAGAAGTTGTCGAAGCGCATGCCTTTTTCGCAGATGGAATCCAGCGCCGGAGTGTGGATTTCGTCATTCCCGCCGCAGCCTAAGGTCCAGTAACCCTGGTCGTCGGAAAGAATAAACAGAATATTGGGACGGTTCTGCATGAGATTGATCCTCCAAAGGGTAAAAATAAAGAAAAGTGGATATTGGGCAATATCCACTTTTCTGTTGACGTATGAAGTTGAGATCAGCCCTTGACACCGCCGGCGGTGACACCGGAGATGATTTTGTCGGCCAGGAAAATGTAGATGACCACGGTGGGAACGAAAGTGATGACCACTGCCGCAAACAGTCCAGACCAGTCACCGGTATTCATCATGGAGTAAACGATCTGGTAAAGGCCTACGCCCAGTGACCGAAGCTCCGTCTTGTTGGCAAAGACCAGTGCCAGGAAGTATTCGTTCCAGATGGTAATGAAATTAAAGATAGTCACGGTGATGATGGCAGGCTGAGCCAGGGGGAACATGATGCGCCAGAAACACTGAACCTGCCCGCAGCCGTCAATGGTTGCCGCTTCCGCGTAGGTATTGGAGATGCCCCGGAAGAAGGTCATTAGGAAATAGGTGGTATAGGGGATCGAGGTGGCAGTATACAGCAGAATCATGGTATACCGGGAGCCGCCCATATTCAGGCCGATGACTACGGAGCACAGGGGCATGATGATCATGACGCTGGGGATGGACAGTCCGGCCAGGATCATCTTTTGGAAACTCTGGTTGCCCCGGAACTGGAAGCGGGACATGCAGTAGGAGGCCGGTGCACAGATCAGAATGATGAGGATGCAGGAGGGCAGTGTGTAGATGGTGGAGTTCATCAGATTGACGATGAGCTTATTGGAGATCAATGCCTTCTTGTAGTTTTCAAAATGCAGGCCGCTGGCAATCAGGTCGCCCTTGAATATTTCGCGGGTAGTGGACAGGGATGCCAGAATGATCCAGCCGATGATGACGAACACGGCAATGACCCAAAGGGATACGAAGAGGTAGCCGGGAAGCAGACGGGCTTCACGCAGGAGGCGGTCTTTGCTTTTTCTTTTCATAGTATCTGTCCTCCTTTACAGCTCATAGCCTTCGTCCTTGATGACGTTCCGGGAGATCAGGGAAATGATCATCACCACTACGGTCATTACCACTGCCGCACCGGCGGCAACACCTGCGTTAACGCTGTCCGAGCCGATATCGGTGGAACCAAAGAGCGTCTGGTAGGTATAGAACATGGGGGTCACGGTACTGGCGGCGCTGAACACCTGGCTCAGAGCGAAGAAACCCATGCACTTGGTGGTCCACAGCACAAAGGAGGTTCCGAATACACCCTTGATCAGAGGCAGGGTAATCTGGGTGAACTGCTGGAATACGTTTGCACCGGCAATGGCGGCAGCTTCGTAGTAATCCCGGGATATCTTTTCAATGGCAGCGATGTACATCAGCATGAAATAACCGGTGTTAGAGAAGACGAAAGCAATGCTCATGGCCAGGAAGATGTTTTCGCCCGAAAGCCACTGGAACTGTGCCATGGTCTCCCAGCCGATGGTTTCAAACAGCTGCTTCAGGATACCAAATCTATTATTGAACACACACAGCAGCCACATATAACCGATGGCCACTGCCGCGATAACATTCGGCATGTAAATAATGGTACGGAAGAATTTCTGGAACCGCAGGCCCTGGGTCAGAATGACTGCCAGGAGCAGGGCCAGACCCAGCGTGGCAATACCGCAGTAGATCCACAGCTTGGCAAAGGCCTGCATGGACATAAGGAACAGCTTCGTATTAAAGAGCTTGGTATAATTGGCAAGACCGGCCCAGGTCCATTCGACCACCGGCGTGCTGATGGTCTTGACATTAAAAAAGCTCATAAGTACCGTGCGGACTACGGGGTAAACAAACACGGCAAAGAACAGGAATACCGCGGGGGCCATGAAAATAAATAAAGAGCGCTTGGTAAGCTTCATTGGGACCTCCATCTGGAATGAGCAGGATGTTACCATCCTGCTCGTTCCGTTTCTACTGTGACACAAATGGGGTTACATTGGAAAATATCAGAAGTTGCTAGCTTCAGCGACGAACTGCTCAGCGGTGATGGCACCGGTGTACAGCTTGCAGCATGCGTCAACGATGATCTGCTTGGAGTCAGCATTGGTGACGATACCGGTCTGGGAGGAGAAGCGGGTGGTGAAGTTGGACATGACGGACTGTGCTTCCTTCAGATCCTCGGGCCAGGTGGAGTTGATGCCGGTGGGGATGACGTTGGCATTGTCAGACATCATCTGGTCGTACTTACCGGTGGTAACGAAAGCTGCGAAAGCAGCGGCGATCTCCTTAGCTTCCTCGGAAGCCTTGTCAGTGACGGAAATACCCCAGGTGGAGTAGCAGCCGGCTTCCTGACCGTTGGTGGCGTTGGGAACTTCGGGGAATGCGAAAGCGCCCCAGACGTAGTCTTCACCGGTGGCATCCAGAACCTCGGAGGGCAGCCAGGTGCCGTTGATGTACATAGCGACGTTCTCGCTGATGACCATATCCTGCTGTGCAGCGGGATAGACGTTGGCAGTCATGTTGGGGTCAAATGCGCCCAGAGCAGCCAGTTCTTCCATAGCCTTGGCAGCTTCCAGAACAGCGGGGTTGTCAGCCCACTTGGAGCTGTCGAATGCCAGTTCGTTGACGGCTTCGTCACCGATCAGACGGGACAGGTAGTAGCCGTACCAGGAGGGAGCATAGAAAGTGTCGGAGGTGATGGGGATGTAGCCTGCTTCCTTGATCTTAACGCAGACATCCTTGAACTCTTCCCAGGTGGTGGGGTACTCGGTGATGCCCACTTCGTCGAAGATGTTCTTGTTGCAGAAGATGATATAAGCCTGGGGATTGTAAGCAATGGCCTTGTACTGACCGTCAAACAGATACTCGACCAGTGCGGACATGGAGGGCATCACGCAGTCGCGGTAGGTCTTGCCATTGGTGAAGTCGTAGGTTCTGTCAACATACTCGGACAGGTCAACGATGCGGTCGCTCCACAGGGCCTTGGTATGGTCAACGTTGGCATCGAAGCAGTCGACCTGCGTGCCGGCTTCCAGAGCAGCCAGTGCCAGGTTCCGGTTGTCGCGTCCGGACCAGGTGAAGTTGATGGTGACATCAGGATACAGCTCGCAGAAGTCCTCAGCAGCCTGCATCAGGACCTGAGCCTGACCTTCATTTTCATTCCAGCCGGACCAGAATTCCAGAGTACCGGCAAAGCCTTCGGAAACTTCAATGGGAGCTGCGGTCTCCACGGGAGCAGCGGCGGCGGCCTCAGTCTCGGCGGGAGCAGCTTCCTTGGCACCACAGCCGGCCAGCAGGGCCAGAACCATAGCCAGCACCAGGGTCAGGGAAATAACCTTTTTCATTACAATTCCTCCTATGTTTGTTTTTTTGTACTCACTTGTTCAGTACACGCATATATTGTAACACAGTGCTGTTTGCATAATCAACTGTTATTTTTGACAAAATAACCAAATAAAGATTGTTGAATCGAACATTTTTTGATGCTCTTTATGAAACAAACATGACACAATTTGAATCGTACGTATAAATACACATAAAATATGTACCAATTTCAACACAAGTGAGATTACAGCAGAACGGCCTCCTGCGTTTCTCCGGTCAGCGGATCATAGCGGATCTGTTCTGTCTGTCCCATATCGATTCCGCTTTGCCAGCGGATCACCATTTGTCCGTTCCGGGTATCATTTTCCACCTGCAGCCGGCCCAGTAAGGTATTCTGCTGACGGATGGAAACGCCGTTGCCATCAAAGGCACTGACGGAATACGTGCCCATCTGCGGGCGTTCTACGCTGTAACCGCCGTCCTCATCCAGCCGCATCCGCAGCAGAAGACGGCCGTATTTGTCCATAAAGGGACACCACTGACCGGGCTGATAGTCATAGCTTACGTCGGGCACCTGATCGATGTACATCATGTTGTGGGTATTCCGGCCGTTTTCGTCCATGTAGATATGGGGCGCCGGGGAACCGCAGTGATCCGGCCAGCGGAAGATAAAATGCCAGTGGGGCGGCCAGTCTCCGTGGACCTCGTTGCAGGTCTCAAAGCTCAGCAGCAGGATGTAGCCCAGCTCTTCCCGGGACAGGTATTCCGGTATTTTCAGCATTTCCAGTACCTTCCGGGCGGCAAAGACATAGTGGCTGGCGGCTTCAATCTGGGTTGCGGGATAGGCCTCCTTCCGGTATTGACCTGCTCGGCGGCCTTCGGCGTTCTGTTCGATGCGCACCGTCAGCCCCGGCTGCCGAATGAGGGTGTGGACATACAGTGTTCGGGTCTTGCCGGTCAGACCACTGATTTCGAAGGTGAAACGTATGGTTTGCCCCTCCCGATGCCAGGTCAGACGCTTTCCTTCGCAGAGAATGGCGGTGGGAGACCAGTTTTCGTTGGCATCAAAGGAAGCCGTGATCAGACAGGCATCTGCCAGAAGCCGGTGCTCAATGTAGACCACAACCTCATCTTCTGTTTCGTAGAAGTACTTGGGCTCTGTCAGAGGAACGCAGTAGAAATCCGCACTATAGGAAATCTGGGGCATTCCATAGATGCCGGGTCTGTCCTTAATGATTCGCAGGGCAGTGATGCGCAGCAGGGATTCGTCCTTGGGACGTTTGTGGCTCATAAAAACCTTCCTTTCACAGTTGGGGCCAGGAAATCCGGTGAGAGCGGACGCAGCTGGTGGGTAGAGGACGGTAGGAAAAACTCCGGGAACCGGGTTGTACGAACCGTCCGGGACGGCCGCGGATGATCAATTCCTCCTCTGTCAGTGTCACGATGGCAAATACGGGTCTGGCATAGGGAAATGTATAGCGAAGACTGGGGTAGTTTTCTTCGATTTCCGGCGGATACCGCAGAGTTTCGTATTCCTCTCCGGCCCAGAAGTTGGAGATACTGTTGAGGGCGTGGTAGATAACGCCGTTATCAATTTTCAAATCATCGATATGCAGATGGCCGTTCATACACAGCCGAACCTGCTTGCCTTCCTTCCGTGCCCGGGCAAGGATCTCCTGAAAGGCATCCACATCCTTCAGCCCCCGGTTCCGGCGGTTGAGGGGTTGATGGCAGAACAGCACCGTTGGTTCCGGGCCGGTTTTCAGTTCCTTTTCCAGCCAATGGAGCTGCGCCTGTCCCAGATAGGGCTGATCCCGATAGTAGGAGGCCGCTCCGCCATAGGGCACCAACTCACCCCTGTCGTTGCGGAAATGGTTTCCATCCAGAACGATAAAGTGCCAGCCTTTGCACCGGAAGGAATACCAGGAAGAGGACATGCCATAGACTTCCATGGCCTCTGCTTTGGTACAGAAGTCCATTTCGTGGTTGCCCAGAACATGGTAAGAGGGTTTCGGAAAATTCCGGAATCGTTCCAGAAGGACATCCTTTCCCGGCTGAATGGGAGGCTTTTCCAGGGAAAGCTTCAGATTTACCGGCAGGATTGCTTCTGGATCTACACCCAGAATCCCTCTGGGGTAGCAGAAATCTCCCAGATGGATGATGAAATCCACATTTGCTGCCTCTGCGGCCCGGAAGAAGACCTCCAGCCGCTTTTCTCCGTCGTGCATGATATCCAGATGCAGATCGGAGAAAACGGCAAACGTCACTTGATTTTTTTCCATAGCTTCCTCCTTACATAACGTGCTGCAGCAGAAAGATCACCGGAATGGTCATATCCGGATCATGTTGAATTATATACACAATCCGGATTTCTTACCTAAATTCATTGTAATTTCCGTGAATATGGTTGTCAATCCTGCAAAGAGTACAAACCTATTCCCGGTTTCTTATGCACATCACCCATCTGCCGGCAGGATGCACCAGGGACTTTTCACCGGAAAGCGGCTAGCCAGCTGTCCCGTCTCCCGGGAGAACACCGTAACACAGTTCTGATTGCCGCAGAGAAGGAAGTTGCCCAGAAGATTCATTTCCCGGGGCCAGGTATCTTCTGTTTTCAGAAAATACCTGCCGGAAAGTAGCGGGCCGTCTACATGAAAAATACATACACTGTCATGGCCGCGGTTGGCGACATACAGCATTGTTCCGTCAGGAGACAGTCGGATGGCGGAAGGATAGTTTTCCTCCCGGAACTTCTCCGGTATACAGGGCACGCTGTTCAGCCAGGTTAGCTGTCCCTGTGCATAACGGAAGACGGAAACCGTGGAAGACAGCTCATCGGAACTGTAAGCCCAGCAACCATCCGGAGAAAAAACCAGATGCCGGGGTCCGGTGCCGGGGGCAGTCTGCACACGGGAAACTTCCACCAGATCCGGAGTACAGACAAGGATACAGTCCCGCCCCAGATCACAGATGCACAGGAATTCTCCCTCCGGCGTCCGGACTGCGTAATGAGGATGGGCCCCTTCTCCAAGGTTCAGAATCGTCTCTGGAAGCCGGGAAACGGTGCCGCTGGCGTAATGGACGGCGTAAATGTGCTCCCAGGCAGCCAGTGCGTGGCAGCCGATGGTACCGGAGGTGGGCTGGATAGATCCTGTGGGGCATAGTTTTCCGCCGGCCTGGATTTCGAAGGCAGCCAGGCCACTTTCTCCCGGGAAAGGCTCCCGCAGGAGGGCATAAAGGTACTGCTTGTCCCGGCAGAGCCACATGGGGCGGTCCAGCGCGGTGTGTTCCAGCATCTCCAGGTTTCCGCCATCCGACAGGCGGCAATGAAGGATGCCGCCGTGAGGATCGCAGGATGCGATATATAAAAACTGTTCCATAGTTTTCCTCCTGTCAGATCTCGGCCATACTCTTGTAGGCAGAAGGGGACATGCCGGTACAGCGCTTGAAGGCACGGCTGAAATATAAAACGTCCTGGAAGCCCACTGCCCGTGCAATCTCGGACACGGACAGGCTGGTGTATTTCAGCAGATACTCTGCTTTTTTTACCCGCATGGCAGAAATAAACTGAATGGGGGAAACACCCATTTCCTGTTTAAAAAGCCGGGAAAAATAGTTGTAATTCAGATGGAGCCTTTCTGACAGAGCCTGAACGGAGATATTCTCCGAATAGTGCCGGGAAATATAGTCCAGAGCTTTGGCGATATGTACATTCCGGGAATCTGCCGTGCGGTTTTCCGCCAGAACGGAAAACAATCCGTAAAGCAGGGAAAGACACTCCATTCGACTGGACAGGCCGTCCCGGCTGCTTTTTTCAAACAGTGCCTTACAGATGGCCAGCAGTTTTTCTGAATCGCTGACAGTCAGAAACGGTGCATCGGGAGACAGGCCCAACATTCCCAGAAAGGCCTCCAGCTGCTGTCCTCCGGCAATGACCCAGTAGATGGTCCAGGGAAGCTGGGGATCTGTCCGGTAGGACATTCCGCACTGGGGGTACATCACATAAAAGGTGCTGGCCTCGATACGCCGGAGCTGATCACCGAACCGGAAGTCTGCAGCGCCTTCTGCGATGTATACCAGCTGATAGTCCTCGTGTTTGTAGGGGCCGTAGTGGTGGGATATGGACTTTTCCCGCTTTCCGCAGTAGAAAAGCCGCAGATCTCCCAGCAGTGTGTCGTCAAAGTAGTTTTCAATCCAGGTGTTCATAGCACGCCCTCCTGTAAGATTCACTATAACACTAGATGGCAAAAAAGTCCATATAGCAGTTAACTTTGTATATAGAAAACCTGCGCGGATGCGGTTATATTATACATAACGAACAAAGGAAGGTGATCCTATGTCCCGAATCTATACGGAACCCGCCAGAACACTGCCCTGCATCGGCAGCTTTGACGTTGTGGTGGCGGGTGGCGGCTTTGCCGGTGTCAGTGCCGCACTGGCAGCAGCCCGCAATGGTATGCAGGTCTGTCTGGTGGAAAAAAACTGCAGTCTGGGCGGTCTGGGAACTTTGGGACTGGTGGTGGATTATCTGCCGCTTTGTGATGGGCAGGGTACCCAGCTTGTGGGCGGTATTGCCGAAGAACTGATGCTGGGCGTGTCCCGGTATGATGGTTCCGCACCGCCTCTGTGCTGGAAGCCGGGACAGATCGGCGACAGAGCTGCACAGCGCTATATGCTCACCTATCAGCCTGCTGCTATGGAACTGTATCTGGAAGAACTGCTGCTGGAGGCCGGGGTGACTCTTTTCTACGACACCCGGTTCTGTGATGTGGTTCGGCAGAAAAACCGGCTGGAAGGCTTGATTGTGGAGAATAAATCCGGCAGAGCCGTGGTGGCGGGAAGCATGTTTATTGACGCTTCCGGAGATGCGGATGTGTGCGTCGTTGCTGGAGAGGAGATCTTTGAAAGCGGCCAGAATGTCTGCGCCTGGTGGTTCTACAGTCATAAGGAAGGCAGAAATATTCTGAACCGTCGTTCCGAGAATTTTTATACCATCAAAAAAGGCAGCAGAACCTACAAGGTCAGTGATCACGCGGACGTGACCGCTCTGTCCGTAGATTCCCGGAAAAAGATCCGGCAGTATCTGCTGGAGCAACAGGAACAGCCCCTGTTGCTGAGCGCCGTACCTCAGTTCCGTATGACGCGAAGAGTTGTGGGCCGGGAAACGGTGGGACAGGAGGATGACGGACGCTGGATGGACAGCTGCATCGGCATGACCGGCGACTGGCGAAAAGCTGGCCCCAGATTCTGCATCCCATACGGCTCCATCTGTCCTGTAAAGACAAAGAATCTGCTGGTTGCAGGACGCTGCATATCCACCACGGAATCCGGCTGGGATATCATGCGGGTGATCCCTGTCTGTGCCGTTACCGGACAGGCGGCCGGTACTGCTGCTGCCATGGCAGCAAAGCACGGAAGTGATACCCGATTGGTATGCGTGAAGGATTTGCAGACCCTGCTGAAGCAGCAGGGCGTGATCATGGAAAAAGAATATATGTACAGATAACGGAAAGGAGGAGTTTGGACAATGGAACAGTCAACAGGCCTTCTGGCTGGAAAATACTGTGTCATTACCTCTGGTGCCCATGGAATGGGGTTCGGCATTGCTCGGTTATTTGCTGAACAGGGAGGTATCGTTGCTGTCTGCGGACGCAGCGAAACAGGTGCTGCCTCCGGGGAGACTCTGGCAGCTATCTCGCCGGGCAGTTTTTTCTTCCGGTGTGACATGGGGGAACCTGCCCAGACAGAGGCTTTTGCAGAGGAGGTGCTGCGCCGCTTTGGCCGCGTGGATGTGCTGGTCAATAACGTTGGCATCAATAAAAAAGACAAAATCGTGGATATCGACATAGAGGATTTCAACCGGATCTATCAGGTAAATCTTATCTCCACCATTCTGCTCCTGAAGAAGTTCATTCCCAATATGCTGGATAACAGCATCCGGGGATCGGTTATCCATATTTCCTCCATGAATGCCATTGCACCGGCACCTACAACAGGTACTTACTCTTCCAGTAAGGGTGCAGTCATTTCCTTGTCCCGGGTTTTAGCCAGTGAGGTGGGAAAATACGGTATTCGTTCTAATGTGATCTGTCCCGGCTGGGTGGCCACCACATATATCGAGGAAGATCTGCGGCAGGCACTGAGGGAGGGCCGCAGCGCCTATGATGTGCTGGACGGTTATGACGGCACTTCGCCCCTGCTGGCACCGGGCAGAATGTCCGATGTGGCAAACCTTGCCCTGTTCCTGGCATCTGACCGCAGCAGCTACATCACCGGTGCTGCCATCCGTGCCGACGGTGCGGCTGTGATGCAGGCCCACGCCTGCAGTTTCCCCAGACCGGAGCAGGAACCTGCAATGAAGCAACGGTACTATGACAGTATTTTACGGGAATACGGAATCTGAGAGGTGAATACGATGGATATTTATGACGAGCTTGGTATTCAGAAGATCATCAACGCTGCGGGAACCTATACGGTGGTAGGTGCCACCCGGATGTCGGAGCAGACCCTCAAGTCCATGTGCGAAGCTGCCGGTTCCTATGTGAAAATCACACAGCTCCAGAAGGTTATCCACGAAAAAGTGGCGCAGATGACCCACAACGAGGCAGCTTACATTTGCAACTCTTGTTCCGTGGCCATTTATCTGGCCACAGCGGCTTTCATTGCCCACCGGCAGAAGCGCCCCTTCAAGTACATTGACGACGAAGTGGTACGCAAATCAGAAGTGGTTGCCTTTTGGAATCAGCATATTCCCTACGACCATGCGGTAGAGCAGCTGGGAGCAAAGCTGAAATTCATCGGCTACACCACCAGCCAGGGCGGCATCGGCAGGGAAGATTTGCGTATGGCCATCAATGAGAATACCGTCGGTGTTTACTTTGCATCCCGGACACCCCGGGGCTATTATGCGCCCCGGGCACTGAATCTGGAGGATGTCATCGAAGTGGCCCATGAAATGGGTGTTCCCGTGCTGGTGGACGCAGCCGCCCAGTTGCCACCCAAGTCCAACCTCTGGGAATTTACGCAGATGGGTGCCGACGTGGTGGTTTTCTCCGGCGGCAAGGATCTTGCCGGTCCCCAGGCCAGCGGTCTGGCTGTGGGCAAAAAGGAATATCTGGATCTGATGTCGGAAACCGGATTCCCCAACTACAGTGCCGGCCGGCTCATGAAGGTGGGCCGTGAGGAAATCGTGGCATTGTACATGGCAATCAAGCAGTATATGGAAAACGACGAGGAGGCCCGGCTTGCCTGGTGCGAAGATGAGGTCAAGAAGCTGCGCACCCTGCTGGAAAGCTCCCGTATCTACCGGGTGGAGCGGTGCTGGCCCAATCAGGCCGGTCAGCCCTTGCCCAGAAGCTTCGTGGCGGTGAATGCACCGGGCGGCATCACCGCCGAGGATATCACCGACCGGCTGATGGAATTTGACCCGGGCATCTTCTGCTTCACGGAAAATCAGCCGGGCATTTATATCAACCCCATGTGTCTGAAGGACGGAGACACAGAATATATCGCAGAAAAACTGCTGGAAATTGAAAGGAGTATTTATCATGGCAAAGATTGAAAAGAAGCTGGAAGAAATGGGCATTGAACTGAAGGTACTGCCTCCCTGCAACCACCCCATTTTGAGAACCCGCCAGACCGGTAACCTGCTGTTTGTGTCCGGTCACGGCACCAATATTCTGGGAAAGGTAGGTGCTGACCTGACCCTGGAAGACGGTTATGCCGCTGCCCGTGAAGCAACCATCAACTGCCTGTCTGCTATTAAGGGGGCCATTGGCGATCTGGACAAGGTGGAACAGTTTGTGAAGGTCTTCGGCATGGTAAATTCCGCTCCCGACTTTGTGGAACAGCCCGCTGTTATCAACGGTGTCAGCGATCTGCTGATCGAAGCCTTCGGACACGAGATCGGTGACCATGCCCGTTCTGCTGTGGGCATGTGCTCCCTGCCCCGGGGCATCGCTGCGGAAGTGGAAATGATCGTTCAGGTTAAGGAATAATCAGAATAAAGGCCCCCAATGCAGCGCATTGGCGGGCCTTCCTGTAACGGGAGGACTGTGTCATGTATGATATTCTGATCCGTGGTGCGGAAATATATGATGGCACCGGCGGAAAACCCTTCACTGCCGATGTCGGCATTCGGGACGGGCGCATTATCTGTATCGGCACCCAGGAGCCAGCCGCGGCAAAGCAGGTGGTGGATGCCCGGGGAATGTGCCTGCTTCCCGGCTTCATTGATGCCCACACCCACAGCGATGTGGTGATCCGGAACCATCACGACCGGGCCGAAGCCCTTCGCCAAGGCATCACCACAGAAATCCTCAGCTCCTGCGGCATTGGTATCGTCCCCATGACTGGCAGCGGGCAACAGGATTATGTCCGCTCTATCCGCGCTGTGGTTGGCGAGCCCCAGAATCTGGAAGGTATCGACTCCGTGGGTTCCTATTTTGACGTTGTCGGAAACGCCGCTACAAATTATGCCCAGCAGGCTGCCCATTGCCCCATCCGCATTGGTGCCGTAGGTAACCGGGACATTTCCATCGGCAAGGATGAAATGGCTGCCATGGAAACGCTGGCTCACAGGACCTTCGAAGAGGGTGCCTGCGCCTTTTCCACAGGCCTTGCCTATTTCCCTTGCGCCTTTTCCAACACGGAGGAATTGGTGCGTCTGTGCTGCGTGGCAAGAGAACATGGCGTTCCCTTCACCATCCACCAGAGAAGTGTTGTCAACCGGCATTTCCCCAATGGCATCGACCCGCTGGGGGAAGCCTTTGAAATTGCAAGAAAAAGTGGTGTGCATCTGCATCTTTCCCATTACAAAACCAGAAAGTCCAGCGTAGGAAAGGTGGAAGAGGTGGTTCGGCCCATTGAGGAAGGGTTGAGCGAAGGTCTGCACATCACCGCGGACTTTTATCCCTACCCTGTCGGCTGCGGACAGATTTCCGTATTTCTGCCAGCCTGGGTCATGGACGGCAGCACCGGTGATGCCCTTGCCCGGATGGCAGACCCGAAGCTCCGGAACCGGATTCTTTCCGATATGGAAAAAGACCCCGGGAAGCTGGCGGACGGACGCTTCTCCTCTGCGCCAAAGCATCCGCAGTACCTGGGCCGTTCCTTTGAAGAGGTGGCTCAGGCCAACGGGGAACGGGTTTCCGAAATGCTGCTGCGGTTCCTGCTGGAAGAAGAACTGGACGGCGGATATATCCCGCATATGGATTTCGGCGAAGCCGTTCTGGCGCAGTTCCGGGCGGACTATTCCCAGCTGATTCAGAAACCGTATTATATGCTGGGCTCCGACACGCTGCCGCTTCAGGATAGGGTGCATCCGAGAACCGTCGATACCTTCCCCAAAATGCTCCGGGTGGCCAGAGAACACGGCGTTGCGCTGGAAACCATGGCAAACCGGCTCTCTGACGCGCCTGCCCGGGTATTCGGTCTGGAAAACCGAGGAAGAATTGCACCGGGATTCCATGCAGACCTTCTTTTATTCAATAAGGAAGGCAGCTTTATCGAAGACCGGCCGGAGATGGTATTTGTCAATGGTGTCTGTAAGCTCCATGGAAATGTCCTTGCTCCGGAATTGACCGGACAGGGCATCCGCCACAAAGGATACTATAAAAACAGGAAGTGATGAGATGGACTATCAGAAGCTGCTTTTGGGAAAGCAGGCCTTGCTGGTGAACTGTGAGGAGGAAACGGAAAAGGCCTTGGAAAACCTGTTCCTGTCGCACGGTGCACAGGTGCGCAGGATACATATGCCGGAGGAACTGGCAGAAAAAGAGTCTGCGGATATTCTGGTCTGCGGTATGATCCGGCCGGAAGGTGCTATTTTTCATGAGCAGCACCGGGATGCGGTTTGCCGGGAGGCTTTCCGGAACCTGCAGCTGCTGGAAGCAGCCGTCCACTCCGTCATTGGTTATATGATGGAACACTGCGACGGAAAAATCGTAGCCGTCGTCTCGGAGTACGGCGATTACAGCGTACCCATGCGAAGCATGGAAAGCTGCACCGCAATGGCCATGACAGGTCTTGTCCGTGGCCTTGCCATGGATTACTGCAAGTACAATATCCGGGCCAACTGTGTGCTGCTTCCGTTCCAGACAGGGTTCATCGGACAGCGGCAGATGCGGCAGCAGAATATCATGGCAGAGGAAGCAAAGGATCTTCAGCTTCTGCGCCGACTGCCGGAGCCGGAGGATATTGCCCAGGCTGTGCTGTTCCTGGCGAGCGATATGTCGGGATTTATCAGCGGTGAAACCATCCCTGTCAACGGCGGCGGATTCAACATCGGCCATAACCAGAGTTGGGATCACTGGCTGAACCATGTGATATAACGTTTCCCGGCGCGGTGTGAACGGCTTCATGTCAAATGGATGTCGATGGGAGGACACTTATTTGTTCGTTAGATCATAATGCCTATGTTATAATTTATAATGAATTTTGGTGGCCTTTCCGCCACGGCGATTACCAATAAACCAGTTGTTTTCAGCGTTTACAGCCCTTTTTGCATCCGCACTCTGCGGGTGTGCCTTGATCCTCTCCTACTGGGTATCGGTCAACGCATATCGTCGCGCTGCCATAAGGGGAGAAGCCGGATCCGGTTTCTTCGTAACAAATGCGTGCATACTTTTATATTCCTATTAAAAGCTTTAAGCCGCAGGCTTGAATTTTTTAATAGGAAGATTATAATTCGGCGATTTCATGTTTTCTTTCTGCATCTGCTGCGGACAGTGCGGGCTGTATACTGAGAAACGGTAGAACTGCATCGCAATATCCATCCCACTTGCAGTGGCTGCCTCCGGGAAGAGGGCGTGGGGAACTGACTATAACCAATAACGCTCCCATGACTGGTTTTTCAGTCATGGGAGCTTTTCACAATAGGCGTGTTTTGCCGGCGCAGTGCAGTGCGCCGGCAGGGGAGGGAAAACGTGTAAGAGGAGGTAAGGTTTTGGTATATTAACCGGCTTTCGTGGGTACCGTCAGCCGTTCAATATCGTTGTGCTGTGCCCAGCGGTCACAGTAGACACGGGTACATTTTTTATATTGGTCGAAGGTTTTTCTGGCAGATTCCTCATCAGAATAAACCTTCCAGCAGCCGGTACATTTGGCACAGTCGGGGCCGTGTTCAATGAAACCCTGCACATCTTCGGCAGGATAGCCGAGAAACAGGCCAATCTCATGGGGAAATTCCGGGTCGGCTTTCAGCTTTCGGCTCAACCGGGCAACGCACTGCTCGCAGCGCTCCGGGTCATAGCCCCGGCAGCGAAGGAGCTGAGCAGCGGTATCCACTTGCAGATCCCGGCTCAGCCGCGCCGGACGGTACAGGTACAGCAGCGCCTTGCGGTCAGAAAATCGAAGAGGCAGCAGCCGGAGCCCTTTGCGGCTGAGCAGACGGTTCAGCCTGCGCAGGGCAGACAGCAGCAATGCCCGGTTTTCACAGGGACAGGTAAAAAGACTGGCGGTTTTTAAGTTTGCCAAAGTAGGGGCGCAGTTGCGAATAAGGTAATCTTCGGACATATAGGGCCTCCGGAACATCAGAATTGTGCGCGCAGATGCTGTTTCAGCCACAAAGATCCAACCAGGATCATGGCGATGGACGTCAGCGCAGAGATAGTTTGAACAAATTCTGTCAGATTCATGATCAGATCCTCCTTTTATAGATTAAGTTAGCGGATGCTAACTGGCGGGGCACATATTAGTTAGCTAGCGCTAACTAATATTATAATACATGGCCGGAAGGGTTTTGTCAAGGCTGAATTACAATTTTTTCTGGGATAGAATAAGAAGTTTCTGGCTGAGAAATAAAATTTTCTCTTGAACAAAAAACTATTGACAAATCCTTCCTTTGGTGATAGAGTAATGAAGTGGTTAGCAAACGCTAATCAATATATTTTCTTCGATAGTTAGCTTCGACTAATCCCGCAGGAATACAGCAGAGCGTTCTCTGCCATTTCTTTTGCAAAGAAGTTAGCTGGAACTAACTGCACTATATCACCCATTCCATCACAGGAGGAATTAACATGAGAATTGCTTTCGCAGGCAATCCCAACTCCGGTAAAACCACTATGTACAACGCTCTGACCGGCCGGAATGAAAAGGTCGGCAACTGGGCAGGTGTTACCGTAGACAAAAAAGAAGCCCCAATCAAAAAGGCCTATGCCGGTGACCGGGAACTGATTGCCGTGGATCTTCCCGGTGCATATTCCATGTCTCCCTTTACCTCAGAAGAGAGTATCACCAGTGCCTATGTTAAGGAAGAGCATCCCGATGCCATCATCAACATTGTGGATGCTACAAACTTGAGCCGCAGCCTGTTCTTTACCACCCAGCTGCTGGAACTGGGAATCCCCATGGTAGTGGCACTGAACAAGTCTGATATCAACGAAAAAAAGCAGACCACCATTGATGCAACTGTTTTGTCCGCCAAGCTGGGCTGTCCTGTGATTCCGACCGTTTCCATTGACTCGGAAAATTCTGACCTGAAGGAAGTGGTTCAGGCAGCGCTTGCCCAGGTGGGTAAGGTTCAAAAGGCACCCTATGTCCAGGAAAATGTGGATCTGAGCAGCCGGGAAGCGGTGGTGTCTGCCGACAAAAAGCGCTATGCCTATGTCAATAAGCTGGTTGCTTCCGTAGAAAAACGGAAAGTTATGACCAAGGACCGGAATTTCCAGGATGCCATCGATGATATTTTGACCAACAAGTGGTTTGGTCTGCCCATCTTTGCTCTGGTGATGTTCCTGGTGTTCGATATTTCCCAGTCCTCTCTGGGCCCCTGGCTGGCAGATACGCTGGTGGCCTGGCTGGAAGGCTTCCAGGCGGTGGTTGCGGAAATGGCCTCCGGTGCGGCACCCATTTTGCAGGCGCTGCTGGTGGACGGTGTGATTGGCGGTGTGATCGCGGTCATTGGCTTCCTGCCTCTGGTCATGGTCATGTATTTCCTGATCGCCCTGCTGGAGGACTGCGGTTACATGGCCCGGGCCACCATCGTTCTGGATCCCATTTTCAAGAAGGTGGGTCTTTCCGGCAAGTCCGTCATCCCCTTCGTCATCGGTACCGGCTGCGCCATTCCCGGTGTCATGGCCTGCCGTACTATCCGCAATGAGCGGGAACGCCGTGCCACCGCCATGCTGGCTCCCTTCATGCCCTGCGGCGCGAAGCTGCCAGTCATTGCCCTGTTTGCCGGTGCATTCTTTGAAAATGCCAGCTGGGTGGGTACTCTGATGTATTTCGCGGGCATTTTGATCATTCTGATTGGCGCGCTGATCATCAACCGCATCACCGGTGTGAAGAGACGCAAGTCTTTCTTTATCATGGAAATGCCGGAGTACAAGCTGCCTTCTTTGAAGCGTGCTTTTGGCTCCATGTGCAGCCGGGGCTGGGCCTACATTGTCAAGGCCGGTACCGTGATCCTGGTCTGCAACACTGTGGTGCAGATCATGCAGACCTTTACCTGGAGCTTTACAGTGGCAGATGCCGCCTCTGAGTCCATTCTGGCATCCATTGCTTCTCCCATCTCCTATCTGCTGATCCCTGTGGTGGGCGTTGCCTCCTGGCAGCTGGCTGCTGCTGCTGTCACCGGCTTCATCGCCAAGGAAAATGTGGTGGGTACTCTGGCAGTGTGCTTCGTGGGTCTGGAGAATCTGATCGATACCGAGGAGCTGGCAATGCTGGAAGGCGCCGGTGCCGAGGTGGCCGGTGTTATGGCCATCACCAAGGTGGCAGCGCTGGCATATCTGATGTTCAACCTGTTTACCCCTCCCTGCTTCGCTGCCCTGGGTGCCATGAACTCTGAGATCGGTGACCGGAAGTGGTTCTGGAGCGGTGTGGCGCTGCAGTTTGCCACCGGCTTCACAGTATCCTATCTGGTCTATCAGATCGGTACCCTGATCACCACCGGAAGCGTCGGTGCAGGCTTCCTGCCCGGTGCTATTGTGGTGGCAGTCATCGTGGGTGTCATTGTTTACCTCTGCAAGGAGGCGGACAGGAAAGTTCCTGCAAAAAAGTAAAAAACACCGGCACAGCAATTGCTGTGCCGGTTCTTGCGTTTGTGTAGGCTGTGTGATAAAATACAGGCACGATGGGTTTTGAATTTGGAGGAAACAACATGAATATTACACAGTCTTTTTACGATAGTATGGCATCACAATATGATAAGCTGTTTCTGGATTGGAACGCTGCCACACAGGAACAGGCAGTCATTCTGGACAGACTTTTTACGGATAATGGTTTTAACAAGTCCGCACATATTCTGGACTGTGCCTGCGGCATCGGAACACAGGCAATCGGCCTTGCTGCCATCGGTTATAATGTAACAGGTTCAGATATCAGCGACGGAGAAATCGTGGAAGCAAAGGAGCGGGCTGGAAAGTACAATGTCAGTGCTCACTTTGTACATGCTGATTTCTGCGCTTTGGCGGATACATTTACTGAACAATTTGACATTGTCATTGCGATGGACAATGCGCTTCCACATATGCTTACCAGGAATGATTTGGCCTCTGCCATCAAGAGTATCATAAATCAAATGAAGAATGGGGGTATGTTTGTTGCCAGTATTCGGGATTATGACGCGCTGCTTATGGACAAGCCACCCTATTCTCCTCCCTATATTCACAAAACCGCAAAGGGACAGAGAGTCTCCTTTCAGACTTGGAAATGGAAAGGCGATAACTATCGGCTGATCCAGTATATTGTTGATGACGGGGACACTCTCCAAGTGAGCAAATTTGAATGTGAATACAGAGCCACCCGCAGACAGGAAATGACGGAATTGCTAATGGCAAATGGATGCAGAGAAGTGGTATGGCGATTGCCGGAAGATACGGGCTTTTATCAGCCCATTGTGATTGCGAAGAAGTGACGCATCATTTTTTAAAATTTAATTCTTTGAACAACTATGTATCAGGGAGGATGTTAAAGGCCGAGCTGCAATTTGCAGCCCGGCTGTTGGTAGATGATGGATTACTTTTTCTTTTCGCCGATCACATAAATGGCGATCAGGGAGCTGACCAGCAGCAGGTAGGGATAGAACAGGAAGCGCATGATGTTGAAGGCGGACAGGGTCACGCCCATTTCGGCGCAGGTGGAGATAGCCACCAGCATCTGGGCACCGTAAGGGATAATGCCCTGGAAGATGCAGGAGAAGGTATCCAGCAGGCAGGCAGAGCGCTGGGGAGTAATGCCATATTCCTCGCTCATTTCCTTGGCGATGGGGTTTGCCATGACGATGGCAACGGTATTGTTGGCAGTGGCGATATCCATAGCACCTACCAGCAGGCCGATACCCAGCTGGCCGCCCTTCTTGCCCTTGAACAGGCTCTGGATGAAAGCCAGCAGAGCGTCGAAGCCGCCGTGGACCCGGATCAGGGCACACATGGCAGCCACCAGAATGGCAACGAAGCTGGTCTCAAACATGCCGGAAGCGCCGGAACCCATGTTTGCCAGCAGGTCAGTGGCAGCAGTCTGGCCGGTAGCCAGCATAATGATGGCACCGGAGACGATGCCCACCAGCAGCACCACGAACACATTGATGCCCACAACGCCGCCAGCCAGAACCAGAACGTAGGGAACGATCTGCAGCAGGTTGTACTCTTCAGTGATGGGGGTGGTTTCATGGCCCAGAGTCATCACCAGGATCAGTGCCAGGGTAGCCAGTGCGGCAGGGAGGGCGATCCAGAAGTTACCTTTGAACTTATCCTTCATGGCGCAGCCCTGGCCGTTGCAGGCGGCGATGGTGGTATCGGAAATGAAGGACAGGTTGTCGCCGAACATGGCACCACCCACAACGGTGCCGACACACAGGGCGACTTCAAAGCTGGAAACCTGAGCAACCTCCACAGCAATGGGGGTCAGCAGGGTGATGGTACCCACAGAGGTGCCCATGGCAGTGGAAACAAAGCAGGCAACCACAAACAGGACGGCCACAGCAAACTGAGGCGGGATGATGTCCAGCATGAAGTAAGCCACGCTCTGGGCGGAGCTGCGGCCAACCACACCGACGAAAGCGCCGGCAGTCAGGAAGATCAGCAGCATGGTGATGATGTTCTTATCGCCCACGCCCTGGCCCATGATCTCCAGTTTCTTGTCAAAGCTGACAGCCTTATTTTGCAGGCAGGCCACTAAGATGGCCACCAGGAAGGCGATGACGATGGGGATGTTGTAGAAGCCCATGGGGATCTTCATGCCATACTCAAACAGCAGGCCGAGACCTAAGTAGATCACCAGAAATACGCCGATGGGCAGCAGCGCAATGGGGTTGCCTTTTTTCATTTTTTCTTTCCTCCAAACACGAATGTGTGCGATACAAATACCCCATAAATTTATCACACGCAGTAGAGGATGTCAAGTAGAGAGTGTAAAGAGTGTGTAGTGCCGACAGTGGCGTTATCTGCACCTGAACATGTCTGCAAATAATGAAATGTGCACCGGACAGAGAAATCAGGAGAACGCATAATCTGAATACGCCACTTCCCACTGCCCGCTCTCCACACTTGACACGCCTCCATTCCCGGCGGTATAATGTAAGAAATATGCGAAAGGGGCGGTCAAATTGGCGCAGGTCAATGAGAAAACTTATTTGTTTGAATCCATGCCCATCCCCAAGGCGGTGATGGAGCTGTCCATCCCCATGGTGGTCACATCTCTGGTGATGGTCATTTACAATCTGGCGGATACCTTCTTCGTAGGTATGCTGAATGATCCGGTGCAGAATGCTGCGGTGACCCTGGCTTATCCTGTGATGCTGGCCTTCAATGCGGTGAACAATCTCTTTGGTGTGGGCACTTCCAGCATGATGAGCCGGAGCCTGGGCAGGGGAGACTATGAGCGGGTGCGGACGGCCTCTGCCTTTGGCTTTTACGGCGCAGTGTTCAGCGGCCTGGCCTTTGCGCTGCTGTGCACGGCGTTCAAAGCACCGCTGATGAAGCTGCTGGGTGCGGACAGCACCACCTGGAAAGCCACCGCCAATTACATGCTCTGGACAGTCTCCTGCGGTGCCATGCCTGCCATCTTGAATGTGGTTCAGGGCCAGATGGTCCGTGCGGAGGGTGCATCCTTACATGCCAGCATCGGCACCATGTCCGGCTGTGTGCTGAATATCATTCTGGATCCCATTTTTATCCTTCCCTGGGGCTTTGGCATGGGCGCTGCCGGTGCCGGTCTTGCCACCTTCCTTTCCAACTGCGTAGCCTGCGGCTATTTCTTTGTGCTGGCCCGGGTGAAGAAGGGCAAGACCTTCGTCTGTCTGGATATCCGGAAGCTGAAGAATCTGAGCAAGGAAGTGGTCTTCGGCATTTTGGGTGTTGGCATTCCCGCGTCCATCCAGAATCTGCTGAACGTCACCGGTTCCACCATTCTGAACAACTTTACCGCAGCCTATGGTGCTTCCGCCGTGGCGGCCATGGGTGTGTCCCACAAGATCAATATGCTGCCCATTCAGGTCTGCATGGGCTTCTCCCAGGGTATCATGCCTCTGGTCAGCTACAACTATGCCAGCGGCAACCGCAAACGGATGAAGGACAGCGTCTTCTTCTCCAGCGGTATCATCCTGCCGACCATGCTGGCTGTAACGGTGGGCTATTGGTTCGGCGCACCCAGCCTGATCCGGCTGTTTATGGATAATCCGGAGATCATTGCCTATGGCTCTGCCTTCCTGCGGGGTATGTGTCTGGGCATGGTGTTCCTGTGCATCGACTTTATGGCGGTGGGTGTCTTTGCTTCTTTGGGCATGGGCAAGTACAGCCTGACCTTTGCCATTCTGCGCAAGGTGGTGTTGGAGATCCCACTGCTGTTTGTGCTGAACTGGCTGTGGCCCCTGTATGGCCTGGCCTATGCCCAGTTCCTGGCAGAGGTGATCCTGGCCGTTGCCGCCATCATCATGCTGGGGCGGATCTTTAATGAAAAAGTATAATGAAAAAAGCAATTGGGCGGGGATGTATCCCCGCCCTGTGCATTTATTGACTTGCCGTGATGCTGTATTCCACAGCATCATATTTTTTACCGTTCTTTTCGTACTTTCCGGGAAGGAAACGTACTTTCTGCATACCGGCCTTTTCCATGACCCGGCCGGAGGCAGGATTCTCTGCCATATGGTCTGCAATAATCGTCTTAACGCCCATCTGGGTGAAAGCAAATTCAAAGGCCGCTTTCAGCGCTTCCGTACCATAGCCCTGGCCCCAGAAAGCTTCACCCAGCATATAGGCGAAGCTGCAGCGCTGCGTTTCTTCCTCGAAGCGCAGCAGCTCCATAACACCGATCAATTCGTCCGTTTCCTTCAGTGCAATGCCCCAGCGGTAGCAGCGGCCTTCGGCATAGCGCCGCAGGGCTTTTTCTATGCTGGCAACAGATTGGGAAATATCCCGGTGAGGCTCCCAGAGCATATAACGGGTAACGGCTTCGCTGCTGCCCAGATGGCGGTAGTAAGCCTGCACATCTGCCATGGTCAGCTTCCGCAGACGCAGATGCGGTGTCAGCAGTGTGGGGATGGGTAAGTATTTCATAGCTCGATCTCCAGAATCAGGGCATCTACTTCCGCTTTGGCTTTGAGTTGCTTGTGCCGTACCTCTTCCAGCCGTGTTTGCAGCTGCCGCAGGATCCCCAGGGCGGGATCCAATGTGCGCTCTACCTGGGCATAGGACTGGCGCAGCCGTTCGGGAACAGAGGCATCCATAAACAGGTTTTCGAAGAAAGCATCGGAAAATTTCAGCATCCGGTCAATACTGCCCTGGAGACTTTCCCGGTTGGGGATGTCGGACAGCTCCTTGTTGAATTTTTGCAGCTCCACCTGCAAAAGCTCCACATTCTTCTGGGCGTCGTCCAGGGTCTCGTGCTTGGCCATGTCCGTCAGCGGATTGTGTCCCAGACGGTCCAGATAACCTAAATTTTCCACATTGCGCAGGCTGTTCAGAACATCACTGGCATTGCGCAGCACATTGGTTCCGGCGGCGATGGCTTCCTCCAGTTCCCGCTCCTGCAGCTTCAGATCGTTGTAGATATGTTCTTTTTCCAGGAAATCCTGGGAAATGGGACTGTTGGCGTTTTCAATGGCAGTACGCTTATCTTCAATGGCCTGGGCATAACGCTGTTCCACATCTGCCAGGTCTGCCAGATCTTCTTCCGTACTTTCTATATCCATGTTGATGGCATCCAGCTCCCGGCGGGCAGCATCATATTTGACCCGTGCGGCGTAGAACTCCCGCCGTTCTTCATCCAGCTTTTCTCCCTTTTTGCCGGTGAGGGAATAGAAAAAAGCGGCAAGGCTCCGGCCTTCCAGCTCCTCCACATCCTTGCGCTCGCTGACCATTTTGGCTTCCAGCTCCCGAACCTTGGCAGCAAGGGGCTCCTGTTGTTGCTTCAGCTCTTTCAACATAGCCTCCAGCCGCTTTTTATATGTCAACTGTGCCTGCAGGAGGGATAATTCGTCTCGCATGTATCGCACCTCTTTCTTTCTGGCCTTATCTTATCATAATCATGACTGGAAGACAAGGAAAAGTTCGGGATTAGAAGAACCGGAAGGCAATTTGCCTTCCGGTTTTTCTGTCAATCCAGCAGTTCGGAAATGGGCCGCATTCCCTGATCGGTTCGGGGGTATTTGGCGAGGATGGTGTTGGCTTCATCTTCCGTTAAAGGAATCTCATTGCTCCAGTCTCCCTGCCAGGAGGCGGTGGACTTGTTATAGGCTACAAATTCCAGAGGCTCCGACTCCAGACCATTCCAACGCCGGAACTGGTGGCCGTCGACCTCCACGCCGGGGCCGCCCATATGCCGGGTTTCCACATGCTCCAGCACGCCATCTTCACAGAGGTAGAAATCCGAAGCAAAACGGGCAACGGTTCCATACCGGTAGGTCATAGCGGTCCAGTAAAAATCCGTATTGCCGATGATGGGGTCGTTCTTACCCTTGAGCAGAAGGTCATCCACACCGTCGCCGTTGATATCCAGAATACGGTAATGGGAATAGTGCATGTCATCCTTCATACCCCGGAGCTTTTCCTGATAGAGTTTGTGCAGTTCTTCACTGGACAGGCGGACATCCTTTTCCTCCAGATATTCCCGGAAGGTTTGCTCCTGGGAAATGGGGTAATCCATCAGAGGCTTCCAGTCCAGCTGGATTCTGGGATATTTGGCCATAATGGCCTGGGCTTCTTCGTCTGTAATGGGGGTTTCTTCTTCGCTATAGGGTTCCGGTGCGTGGCTCCACTGGCCGTCAGTCAGCAGCAAGACCTCAATAAATTCGCCCCAGGTCTCCGGATCCAGATCCATCCAGGCAGTATCACTGTCCGGTTTCAGATAGTAGTGCTGGGCATAGTCCCCAAATTCCGGGTCAGGCATATACTGCTCCAAAACCCGGCCTTCACACAAATAGACATCATTTCCCCAGAAGAAGGTGACTTCTCCATCCAGAACTGTAAACCACTGGTCAATGGTGCCGTATCCGAAGGAGTCCAGGAGCAGTTCCTCAACGCCATCTCCTGTCAGGTCGAAAAAGGTATACTGCGCTTTCTCGTCCGGTGTAATAAACTGGCTCAGGAGCACCTCGCTGAAGCTGCCATAGGTCTCCGGTTCATAGGCGTGCTGGGCGTTATAGGCTGCATCGGAGGCTTCCAGCTTTGCCATTACCCCATCCCGATCCAGAATTTGGGGCTGGATGGTGTAATCGAAGAGAGACGCGGCAATTTCCAGCTCGTCTCTGGTCATAATCTCCTCTTCGGTGGGGTAGGCACTTTGGGAATAGTTTCCATCCACAGACAGGATCATCATGGCGTCTTCCAGCTCCGCGATGACATAGCCATGACCCTTGTTGTTGAGGGCCAGAAGCAGCTGTGTTCCATCAGGGGCAGTATAGTCCCACTGTTCATAAAGACTCAGATCCGTGCCGCCGGGGTAATCTCTGGGGAAGTAATCCTTATGGGAATAGAGCACTGTGACCCACAGTCCTCCGTCCAGCTGATCCGTAGACACGCCCATATCAATATCGAAATTGTAGGGCGGATAGAACATGCCGGAAAGCTCCGTCATCTGGGCCCCGCTGCCCGGCAGCAGCAGAGAATGGATCCCGGATTCCTCCAGGAAAATATCGCTCTGCCAGCGCTGGAAGGGGAGCCATTCTTCCAGCAGCTTCAGACCGTATTTTGCCGCGATCTCATCGA
This sequence comes from Oscillospiraceae bacterium, assembly GCA_017939025.1. The sequence continues at coordinate 44,218 of JAGBAI010000042.1, read as the reverse complement.
TTTTTGCCGCCATTTCTGCGGTGTAGCAGTGATAGGTGTATTCATAGTGGTTTGGGATTTCCGGATGATCCGGATTGTTGTCCATGAGAGCACCGTCCGGGTCGTAGGTTTCCAGAAAGTCGAACCACTCTGCCGTAGCCTGCTGGATCCTGTCACCGCTGTGGCCGAACAGGGTCAGAATATCCCGGGTCTTTTCCACAGGCGCTTCCAGATATTTTCCGTCGTCGTCAAAGGTTTGGGTATAGGTCTCCTGCCCAATGGACATATCCTGCAGCCGCAGTGCGTACACCACGGCACAGCCCACCAGCAGCGCTGTCAGGGTGATGATGGCGGCAATCAGCAGGGGTTTTCGGAACAGCCTGCGGGGTTTCTCTTCTGCCAAGGTTTCGTTTTCCGCTTCTTCATAATACTTCTGGCTGATATTGCCCAAGCCGATCAACAGATCTTTTCCGGTCATACGCAGATCCCCTCCTTTGTAAGATAGCTGTGCAGCTTGGCCCGTGTCCGGTGGAGCTGGGTCTTGACCTTGCTCTCACTGATGCCGTAGCGCTGGGCGATCTCTGCCACCGTATCCACATAGAGATACCGGCGCAGGAAAATCAGCCGGCTTTCCCTGGGCAGGCTTTCCAGAAAGGCTTCCAGGATCCGCCGCAATTCCCGCCGGTCCAGTTCGGCATCCTGCCGGGTATCGGGAATACAGCTTTCCATTTCCTGCGTCAGGGCGATCACCTCGGCATTGCGCTTTGCCGCCAGGCGCCAGTCCAGCCGGTTGAAGGAAATGTGCCGGCAGATGGCGGCCAGAAAGGCATAAAAATACTTCGGGCGTTTGGGAGGGATGGTTTTCCAGGTTTCCATATAGGTATCACTCACACTTTCTTCCGCGTCTTCCCGGTTGCCCAGAATGTTGTGGGACAGCAGATAGAGCTTCCGGCCATAGGCCGTGTCAGTTTCTTTCACGGCCTGCTCGTTTCGCTGGAAGAACAGAGCGATGATGCCTGCATCATCCATACTTGGTCACTCCTTTCGTTTTTGTTCCTCACCCTGATAGTAAGTATTTTCTATGCCGGGGTTACATGTTTTTTGGATTTTTTTGAAAAAAAGGAAAACACCCAGTCAAGGCGTTGGCTTGACTGGGTGTGGCGGTTATTGTGGGGATGCTTATGCCAGGATGGGCTTCAGAGCGGCAGCCAGGACATCCTTCTGAGCCTGAGCCTCAGCCAGATCCTTGCCCAGAGTGGTGAAGTAGGTCTTGATCTTGGGCTCGGTGCCGGAGGGACGGACGATGACGGTAGCGCCGTTTGCCAGGGTGTAAACCAGAACGTTGGCAGCGGGCAGACCGGTCTCTTCGGTCTTCTTGTAGTCAACGACCTTGGTCACAGCGTAGCCGCCGATCTCGGTCAGGGGGTTCTCACGCAGACCGGCCATGATGCCAGCCATCTTGTCCATGCCACTGAGGCCGGGGAACTCGAAGGAGTCGACCTTGTTCAGGTAACGGCCGTACTTGGCGTAGATGGCCTCCAGGCGCTCCTTGATGGAGGAACCGATGGAGCGGTAGTAAGCAGCCATTTCGCAGATCAGCATGGAGCCGACAACTGCGTCCTTGTCGCGGACGTAGGGACCGGCCAGGTAGCCGTAGGACTCTTCGAAGCCCAGGATGAAGCGCTCGACCTCGCCCTTTGCTTCCAGGCCGGCAATCTGGTCGCCGATCCACTTGAAGCCGGTCAGAACGTTGCGCATCTCAACGCCATAGTTGGCGGCAACTGCGTCAGCCAGAGGAGTGGAAACCAGGGACTTAACGGCAACAGCGTTCTTGGGCATGGTGCCCTTCTCAATGCGGCCTTCGCAGATGTAGTCCAGCAGCAGGACGCCCACTTCGTTGCCGGAGACCAGCTCGTAGGAGCCGTCGGGACACTTCATGGCGATACCAACGCGGTCAGCATCGGGGTCGGTGGCCAGCATCAGGTCAGCGCCGGTCTCGGTGGCCAGCTTCAGACCCAGCTCCAGAGCCTCGAAGATCTCGGGGTTGGGGTAGGGGCAGGTGGGGAAGTTGCCGTCGGGGTACTTCTGCTCGGGAACGATGGTGATGTCATCGATGCCGATGTCGTTCAGGATTCGGGTGACGGGAACCAGACCGGAGCCGTTCAGGGGGGAGTAGACCAGCTTCAGACCAGCGGTCTTACACAGGCCGGGACGAACCTGGCAGGCCTTGATGGCGTCGTACAGGCCTTCCTTGCAGTCGTCACCGACGTACTCGATCAGACCCTGGGCAACGCCCTCTTCCCAGGAGATCAGCTTGGCACCGGTCAGAATATCGGTGGCCTGAATCTCAGCGTAAACGACAGCAGCAGCGTCGTCAGTCATCTGGCAGCCGTCGGGGCCGTAGGCCTTGTAGCCGTTGTACTTGGCGGGGTTGTGGGAAGCGGTGACCATGACACCGGCGTTGGCACCATAGTAACGGGTAGCGAAGGACAGAGCGGGGACGGGCATCAGAGCGTCGTAGATGCGGACCTTGATGCCGTTGGCAGCCAGAACACGGGCGGTCTCCTTAGCGAAGACATCGGAGTTGATACGGCTGTCGTAGGAAACAGCAACCAGCTGATTGCCGCCCTGGGTCTTGACCCAGTTTGCCAGACCCTGAGTGGCCTGACGGACAACGTAAATGTTCATCCGGTTGGTGCCGGCGCCCAGAACGCCGCGCAGGCCGGCGGTACCGAACTTCAGAGCAACCGCGAAACGGTCCTTGATCTCATCGTCCTGACCCTCGATCTTCTGCAGCTCAGCGGTCAGAGCGGGATCTTCCAGGTCAGCTGCCAGCCAGCGCTTGTAATCATCCATGTACATGTGAATCACCTTATCCTTCATTTTTATTTGGGTGCCGCAGAAGCGGGCCCCATATTAGAGATACAAATTATACTGCGTATTTACGCAATTCAACCAAATATAATATAAACTATTATCCGTCAATTGTCAATGTTGCGATATGACCAACCTTGAGGGGTTGAGACTGGCAAAAAAGCCGATAAGGAAGTGTGGCGCGTTGAGCGTTGCGTTATGGGCATGAATTTGGGAAGTCAGTCGAAAAGGCTGATCTGCGGATGGAGCTCCTGATCTTCAAAGGTATGGAGAAAAGTGAAGATCTGGCGGATGTCGTGCATCATGTCCATTTGCTGGCAGGTTTCGTGGAACAGCTGCATCAGCTCCCTGTTTTGAGGGCTGTTGATTTCGTAGCGGTTTCCGTAGGTGCGGATATAGTGCGCTTTCAGACCGGGGAAGTGCCGGTCCAGCTGGCGGTAGAAATATTCCCGGTTTCCCTCCCGGAGGGTCAGTCCCATGTTGAAGCAGAGAACGCCTTTTACACCGGAATCCCGGCAGCTTTCCAGAATCCTCTCGATATTTTCCCGGGTATCATTGATATAGGGAAGAATGGGGCACAGCCATACAATGGTAGGGATCCCGGCATCCCGGAACTGTTTCAGAGCAGCCACCCGTTCTGACGTAACGCTGACGTTGGGTTCCAGGATACGGCAGAGGGAATCATCGTAAGTGGTCAGGGTCATCTGCACCACGGCTTTGGTTTTTCGGTTTATGGAGGTAAGCAGATCCAGATCCCGGAGGATCCGGGGGGATTTGGTCTGGATGGCGATGCCGAAGCCATAGCGGTCAATCAGCTCCAGTGCCCGGCGGGTATAGCATAGCTCCTCTTCCAGCGGAATATAAGGATCCGTCATGGCACCGGTGCCGATCATGCAGCGCTTATTCTTGCGTTTCAGCGCTTTTTCCAGCAGTTCCAGAGCGTTTTCCTTTACTTCGATATCCTCAAAAACATGGTTCATCTGATAGCACAAACTGCGGCTGTCGCAGTAAATGCACCCATGCTGGCAGCCGCGGTATAAATTCATGCCGTTGCCAGCAGACAGAATGCTCTTTGCAGTTACAAAATGCACAAGATCACCACCTTTTTTGAATAGTATACATTTGTTTGAGAACCCTGTCAATTTGTCAGTTTTTCCAGTAGCACGCTACCGAATTTGGTGAATTCGACAGCTTTCATTTGGTTGCATTTTGAACGGTTTTCCGTTAGAATAAGATAGAACAAATATGTAAGGAGATGGTTTCGTTTTGAGTCTGAAGAGTATCTTCGCCGCGACAGACATGACGGAAGGCACCCCCTGGAAAAAGATCCTCCAGTTCTCCCTTCCCATGCTCATCGGCAACATTGCTCAGCAGCTGTACAATACCGCTGACACCGTTATCGTCGGTATGTACGTTGGTGACAATGCCCTGTCTGCTGTTGGCAGTGCTGCCCCCATTCTGAACCTGCTGCTGGCCCTGTTCGTGGGTATTTCCACCGGTGCCGGTATCGTCATTTCCCAGGCCTTCGGTGCCAAGGACCGGGAGGGCCTTTCCCGGAACATCGGCAACTGTATCACCATGACGGTCATTGCCTCCGCATTTATCATGGTGGCAGGTCCTCTGATCACCCGGCCCATGCTGAATCTGCTGGATACCCCGGCATCTATCATCGACTGGTGTGAGGATTACCTGAATATCTATTTCTATGGTATTCTGGGCTTCTTTATGTACAATATGCTCTCCGGTGTCCTGCGCGGTCTGGGCGACAGTGTGTCTGCCCTGATCTTCCTGCTGGTGGCGGCGGCTCTGAACGTGGTGCTGGACCTGGTGTTCGTGGCTGGCTTCGGCATGGGTGTTCCCGGTGTGGCGCTGGCAACCATCATTGCCCAGGGCATTTCCGCTGTCTGCTGCTATGTCAAGCTGATGCGGATGGGAGATCTGTTCACCCTGAGCAAGTCCTCCTTCAAGTTCCAGCCTGCCATTGCCGGCCGGATCATCAAGATCGGCGTGCCCTCCGGCATTACCCAGGCCATCATGTCCTGCTCCATGATGATCGTTCAGGCTCTGACTAACTCCATGGGTGAAATGGTCATTGCTGCCAACGTCATCATCATGCGTGTGGATGGCTTCGCCATGATGCCCAACTTCTCCTTCGGACAGGCCATGACCGTCTACACCGGTCAGAACGTAGGTGCGCATAAGTGGCACCGGGTCCACCAGGGCATCAACCAGGGCTGCTACATTGCCGAGGCCTTTGCCGCTGTCATCACTCTGGTGCTGCTGTTCCTGAACCGCTATCTGTTTGCTATCTTCACCGATACTCCCGAGCTGATTGACCTGGCGGGCCGTATGATGCGGATTATGGCTGTGGGCTACATTGCCATTGCCGTTACCCAGGTTCTGGGCGGTGTGATGCGTGGTGCCGGCGATACCGTGACTCCCATGTGGATCTCCATTGCCACCACCGTGCTGCTGCGTCTGCCTGTTGCCTACGCACTGGCATACTTCACCAGAAGCGCTGAGTTCCCCCACGGTCATCCCTACGCTCTGTCCATCTCTCTGCTGGTTGCCTGGACTATGGGCGCGGTCATTTCCGTTTTCGCCTACCGCCGCAGCAATGTGCGTCAGGTGATATTGGGCAAGACCTGCGAAGAGCTGGGCGTGGACGAGCCGCCCAAGCTGAGATAATGTATGTAAAAAGAGCTGCCGAAAGGCAGCTCTTTTCCGTTAAAATCCGTTGAAAGGTGAGCGTGGATAGTTGTAGGATTATTTTTATTCTTAACTGTCAACTTTCAAATTTTAATTAAATTTATGTAGCTTGCGACATTTCTGCTCTTGCGTTTGTCTGACTGGCTGTGATATAATGACAAAAAATGTAAAAGAAGGGAAGTCAAACCATGAGCAAGCACGCACAGTCCCAGGAACAGCGCCGCAATATGATGTTGAATGAGCCCATTTCCCGAATCATTCCCAAAATGGCAGTTCCCACCATTGTGGCCTTCCTGATCAATTCCATTTATTCTCTGGCAGATACCTACTTCGTCAGTTCCCTGGGAACCAATGCCACCGCTGCTGTCAGCGTCAATGCCTCTCTGGATCAGCTGATCATGATGTGCGGTTCCATGCTGGCAGTGGGTGCCAACAGCTACATTGCCCGGCTACTGGGCCAGGGTGATGAGAAAAAGGCCAGCCAGGTTCTGTCTACGGCATTCTTTACTGCCTTCGGCATCGGTGCGCTGCTGATGGTTTTTGGCAACCTGTTTATGGTTCCCATGGTGCGTCTGCTGGGGGCCACACCCACCTGTGAGCAGTTTTCCATCGACTATGCCACCTACGTGCTCTTTGCGGCACCTTTTATGGCGGCCAATTTCGTTATGAACCAGTGTCTCCGTTCCGAGGGCAGTGCCACGCTGTCTATGGTGGGCATGGGCTTCGGTGGTATTCTGAATGTTGTTCTGGATCCCATTTTCATTTTCTACTTCGATATGGGCGTTGCCGGTGCCTCTCTGGCTACGGCCATTTCCAAGCTGGTCAGCTTCGTCATCCTGATCTTCCCTTATGTGACAAGAAGAAGCTTGCTGCACCTGTCCATCCGGAATTACTATCCTTCCAGGGATATCATCACCAAGGTGATTTCCGTCGGTTCCTCCTCCATGTTCCGCAGCGGCCTGGCAGTGGTCTCCGGCATTATGCTCAATTCCATTGCCGGCAATATCTCCGACTCTGTTCTGGCAGCGGTGGGTGTGTGCAACAAGGTTATGATGTTCCCCTTCGGCATCATTCTGGGCTTTGCCCAGGGTTTCCAGCCGGTGGCGGGCTTCAACTGGGGCGCCAAGCGCTATGACCGGGTGCAGGAAAGCTACAGCTTCTCTTCCAAGGTTTCTTTCATCGGCGCATTTGTGATGGCTGTGGTGGTAACCCTGTTTGCCGATACCTTTATCCTGCTCTTTGCCGGTACGGATGAACAGATGCGCCATATCGGCGGAATCTGCATGATCACCCAGGCCATTGCACTGCCCATCCATGCCTGGGTCGCCATCGTCAATATGTTCTGCGCAGGTCTCGGTGATGCCAAGGGTGCGCTGGCGCTGTCCACCGCCCGGCAGGGTACCTGCTTCATTCCCATTCTGTATCCGCTGGCCTTCTTCTTTGGTGCTTACGGCATTGCCTCCGTTCAGGCCATTGCGGATGTGCTGACGGTTTTCCTGGCAATCCCCATCATCCGGAAAATGCAGAAGCGGATCAAAGCGGCGGCGCTGCAAGTTGAAAATTAAAAATTGAAAGTTGAAAATTGTGGCATTGCCTTGCGGTGATGCCACAATTTTTGCCTTTCTAAAAATGTTTGTCATGTTACACAGAATACGGCTTGCATTTCTATTACACCTCTGTTACAATGAACAAATAACGGAAAGAGGAGCGGCAGCCATGATCATTAAGCGAGATTTTATCTATACCCCCAAAGGCACCAACCGGCCCCTGCATATTTATCTTCCGGATAATTATTTTGAAACGGAAGAGCGTTATCCCGTTATGTACTTCTTTGACGGGCATAATCTATATTATAATGAAGACGCTACCTACGGTAAGTCCTGGGGACTGAAGGAATTCCTGGACGGATGGGGAAAAAAGATGATCGTGGTGGGCATTGAATGTGGCCACGACGGGGAAGAACGTCTCAGTGAGTACCTGCCCTTTCCAGCAAACAAAACCAGCCACTTTGCCAAATTCGAGCCCAAGGGCGACGAGACCATGCAGTGGATCCTCAGTGAGGTAAAGCCTCTGATCGATCTGGAGTACCGTACCATTCCTTTCCGGGAGTGCACCGGAATCGCCGGCTCCTCCATGGGCGGTATCATGGCGCTGTATGCTGTGGCCCACTATAACCGTTGGTTTTCCAAAGGTGGCTGCATCTCCACGGCCATGGGCTTCTGTATGCGGCCCCTGATGGCAGATATGAAAAAGAGTCCCATCAGCCCTGATACCCGGGTCTATCTCTCCTGGGGCAGCCGGGAGGCCCATGGGATCCGCAATCCGGAAAAGGATGACCGCACCAGCAAGACCTATGGCTGGAACAAAAAGGTAGCAGATTACCTGCGCAGTCGGGAAGTGGTGGCAAAGATGCACTGCCAGGTGGGCGGCGGCCACTGCGAAGCGGACTGGGAAAAGCTGGTTCCCGATTTCATGAATTTCCTTTGGACAGAATGAATAATACCCCGGTACCGCAATGTGTGAACGGTACCGGGGTTAATTTATGCAATTCGTAGGGGCTGATGACCACATCTGCTCCTACGGGTTCACTTTTCAATCAAAGCATCAAATACCTTTTTCAGCAACCGGGAATTGAAGTAGGCGGCTGCGGCGAAATAGGCGGCAGGCCAGATGAATCCTACCTGAATAAATGTATAAAAATTCATAATCAGCAACGCCCAGGGGAAACAGTTGATGGTACTGATGATGAGCGTTCTGGGCAAATTGCCTATAGAGAGCAGCAGGGCATTTTTTGCGGTATTCCAGGTGGAATTCCGGAACCGGCTCAGAAGGGGAAAGGCATAGGCGAAGATAAACACCTCCAACACCAGCACCAGCATGGACACAACGAACAGGGAATAACCCAGAATGTAGCTGTTTTCTCCCAAAAAGGAAAATCTTGTCATATTGATATAGGTTGCAATGCCGAACAGCAGCAGAAACAGCCAAAGAACGGTGCTCTGCCGGAAGTTTTCCCGAAAAGAACGGAAATAGGTGGAAAGCAGCTTGCCCTCCCGTTCCGTATCCATGCGGAAAACCACATCATATAGGGCGGTATTGGCAGCGCCGATGGTAAAAATCGGGATACAGGTGAGTAAAAATACCACATTCAGCACCACGATATCACAAAACCGGCTGATAAAACGCATAATGGGTGAATCCAGATCAAATAAAAAACGCATAGAGACCCTCCGGGGATGAGATTTTCCCCAACAGTATACTCTATTATAAAGAAGAATGCAATGATTTCCCGGGAAAAAGTCAGTGGGTGTATATAGCTGTTTGTGTACTTTGCCGAGATAAAGTGAGGAAACGGGCGGCTTTACGGTCAAAACTCCGAAAACGTTTGCGGTCCCGTCTTTTATGCAAAACCACCGTTGACAAATGTCCGCGAGAGGAGTATAATTCTGAATTATTACTCATGAAATATGAATATTATTCACTCGGAGGTTGCATATATGAATAAAGACAACATCAAGAAGATCGTTCTGGCCTATTCCGGCGGTCTGGATACTTCCATCATCATCCCCTGGCTGAAGGAAAACTATAATAACCCTGAGATCATCGCCGTTTCCGGCGACGTGGGCCAGGGCACTGAGCTGGACGGCCTGGAAGAAAAGGCACTCAAGACCGGCGCATCCAAGCTGATCGTTGCTGACCTGGTGGACGAGATGGTGGATGAGGTCATTATCCCTTCCATGATGGCAGACGCACAGTACGAGACCTATCTGCTGGGTACCGCTTTTGCCCGTCCCATCATTGGCCGGAAGCTGGCTCAGATCGCGCTGGAAGAGGGCGCTGACGCTGTCTGCCACGGCTGCACCGGCAAGGGCAATGACCAGGTTCGTTTCGAGCTGGCCATCAAGCGCTATGCTCCCGGTATGAAGATCATCGCTCCCTGGCGTGAGTGGGATATCAAGTCCCGTGACGAGGAGATCGACTTTGCTGAGGCCCATAACATTCCTCTGAAGTTTACCCGGGAAACCAGCTACTCCAAGGATAAGAACCTGTGGCACCTGAGCCACGAGGGTCTGGATCTGGAAGATCCTGCCAACGAGCCCAAGTACAACGATCCCACCTTCCTGGAAATGGGCGTTTCCCCCGAGCAGGCTCCCGATGTTCCTACCTATGTCACCATCGACTTTGAAAAGGGCTGGCCTGTGGCTGTGGACGGTGTGAAGATGAAGGCCTCTGACGTGATCCGCAAGCTCAACGAGCTGGGCGGTGCCAACGGCATCGGCATCATCGACATCGTGGAGAACCGTCTGGTTGGCATGAAGGACCGGGGCATCTATGAGACTCCCGGCGGCACCATCCTGTACTTCGCTCACAACCAGCTGGAAATGCTGACTGTGGACAAGGATACCCTGCATCTGAAGAAGAAGCTGGCCATCGACCTGGGCGAGCTGATCTACAACGGTAAGTGGTTCACCCCTGTCCGGGAAGCCATCTCCGCTTTCGTGGAGAAGACCCAGGAGTATGTTACCGGCACTGTAAAGCTGAAGCTGTACAAGGGCAACATTATCCCTGCAAGCACCACTTCTCCCTGCAGCCTGTACTCCGAGAAGCTGGCAACCTTCGATGAATCCGACTACAACCAGAAGGATGCCGAAGGCTTCATCAACCTGTGGGGCCTGCCCACCACCGTCCAGGCACTGAGAGAGGCCGGCAAACTTTAATTGGCGAAAACCCCCTTCGGGGCTTTCCGCCAAGGGGAATTGCAGATTGCGGCAGCGCATCCATCTGTTGCCGATGGCAACAGATGGACACGTTTGCAATCTGAGCGGTATTTTGGGCCACGTACACGCCGCGGCCCAAAATGATTTGATTTTATTTGCCGCCGCGGCGGCAAACTCTGCGAGGCATTTAATCGCAAATATGAGAATTTGAGGAAAAGAGACTATGGCAAAAATGTGGGCCGGGCGGACTTCCGGCGTTGTCAGCTCCATTGCGGATGATTTCAATTCTTCCATCCGCTTTGACTGTAAAATGTATCAGCAGGATATCACCGGTTCCATGGCCCATGCTGCCATGCTGGGTGCAAAGAATATCATCTCCCGCAAGGAAGCGGATATGCTCATCGAAGGTTTGCAGGGCATTCTGGATGATCTGAATTCCGGCAAGCTGGAATTTGATTTTACCTGTGAGGATATCCACATGTTTGTGGAGCAGGTGCTCACGGAGCGGCTGGGTGATGTGGGCAAGAAGCTCCACACCGCCCGCAGCCGTAATGACCAGGTGGCGCTGGATCTGCGGATGTATCTGCGCAGTGAGGTGGATGAAATCAGCCTTCTGACCAAGGTGCTGATCCATGCCATTTTGCAGCAGGCAGAGAATAACAAAAAGGTCATCATGCCCGGCTACACCCATTTGCAGCGGGCGCAGCCCATCCTGTTTTCCCATCATCTGCTGGCCTACGCCATGATGCTGCTGCGGGATTTGGAGCGTCTGTCTGACTGCCGGGAGCGGATGAATGTATCTCCCATCGGCTGCTGCGCTCTGGCTGGCACCACCTATCATACCGACCGCCGGTTCGAGGCCTGGAAGCTGGGCTTCCACGATGTGGCAAGAAATTCCATCGACGGCGTCTCTGACCGGGACTTCTGTGTGGAACTGATGAGTTGCCTGTCCATTCTGATGATGCACCTGTCCCGGTTCTCTGAGGAGATCATCCTCTGGGCCAGCTGGGAATTCAAGTTCATTGAGCTTTCCGACGCCTATACCACCGGCTCCTCCATTATGCCCCAGAAGAAGAATCCCGATATGGCAGAGCTGGTTCGCGGCAAAACCGGCCGTGTCTACGGTGATCTGATGGCCCTGCTGACCACCCTGAAGGGTCTGCCTCTGGCCTACAACAAGGACATGCAGGAGGACAAGGAAGCGGTCTTTGACGCAGTGGAGACTGTGAAAATGTGCTTGAAAGTCTTTGCTCCCATGATCGAGACCATGACCGCCAAGCCTGAGAATATGAAGAAGGCAGCCCAGGGCGGCTTCATCAACGCCACCGACCTTGCGGACTATCTGGTAAAGAAGGGACTGCCCTTCCGCTCCGCTTATAAGATCTCCGGCCAGATCGTGGCACAGTGTATCCGGGAGGGCCTGGTGCTGGAGACTCTGCCTCTGAGCGAGTACCGGAAGTACAGCGAGCTCTTTGAAGAGGATCTGTATGGTGAGATCGACCTGCTGACCTGTGTCCAGAAGCGCGTTTCCGAAGGCGGCACCTCCGTTTCCTCTGTGGAAGCCCAGATCGCCTACGTGAAGGAGAATCTGTTATGACCAAGGTTTTTATTGACGGCAGCGCCGGTACCACCGGCCTGCGGATCTATGAGCGTCTTTCCGAGAGAAAAGACCTGGAATTGCTGATCTTAAGCGAAGAACTTCGCAAAAATACCGATGCCCGCCGCCAGATGCTTTCTCTGGCGGACATCGCATTTCTGTGCCTGCCGGATAAGGCAGCCATGGAAGCGGTATCGCTGGTGGAAAACGACCACGTTGCCATCATCGATACCTCCACAGCCCACCGAACCAATGATGCCTGGGCTTACGGTTTTGCGGAACTGTCTCCTGCCCATCGGGAGGCGATCCGGAACAGTAAGCGCATTGCCAATCCCGGCTGCCATGCCAGCGGTTTTATTTCCACGGTGTATCCGCTGGTTGCCCATGGTGTGATCCCTGCGGATTTTCCCCTGACGGCCTATTCCCTCACCGGATATTCCGGCGGCGGCAAGAGCCTCATCGCGGAATATGAAGCAGAGGATCGGGATGTTCGGCATGAAAGTCACCGCATTTACGGTACGACTTTAGCCCATAAGCATCTTCCCGAAATGCAGAAGATCTGCGGCCTGGCCAAAGCCCCGGTGTTCAGCCCCATTCTTGGCGACTTCTATGCGGGCATGGCTACCTCCGTGCTGCTGCCGGGCTTTGATGCGCAGAAGGTTTGGGAATGCCTGTCTGACCACTATGCGGGTGAAAAAATCGTGTCTGTTGCCCCCTTCGGCGGCGATGAGGCCGTGGTCTATGCCAGCACTCTGGCAGGTAAGGATACCATGCGCATCCAGGTTTCCGGCCACCGGGAGCAGACCATGGTCACCGCCATTTTTGACAACCTGGGCAAGGGTGCATCCGGCGCGGCCATTCAAAATATGAATATTTTGCTGGGTGTCGATGAGACTACCGGCCTGAATCTTTGATATATCCTCGTAGGGGCCGATGCCCACATCTGCCCTATTCCGTAATCTACATCAGCAGTAAGGGCCGATGTGGGCATCGGCCCCTGCGGGCGTTCAATATAAGGAGAGAACTATGAGAGTGATGGAAGGCGGCGTTTGTGCCGCGAAAGGATTTACCGCCAATGGTGTCCATTGCGGTATCCGGAAGAACCACAGCAAGAAGGATCTGGCGCTGATCGTAAGTTCCGTTCCCGCCTCTGCTGCGGCTGTTTATACCACCAATCTGGTCAAGGGTGCCCCTCTGACCGTTACCAAGGATCATATTTCCAATGGCATTGCTCAGGCAGTTATCTGCAATTCCGGCAACGCCAATACCTGTAACGCCAACGGCATTGAAATTGCCGAGGCTATGTCTGATCTGGTTGCCGAGGCACTGAATATCAGCGCCAACGACGTGGTGGTGGCATCCACCGGCGTCATCGGCCAGCCTCTGTCCATTGAGCCCATTGCAGAGGGCATGCCTGCCCTGGCTGCGGGCCTGTCTGAGGAAGGCGGCAAGGATGCGGCTGAGGCCATTATGACCACCGATACGGTTATGAAGGAAGTGGCAGTGGAATTCGAGGTTGGCGGTAAGGTCTGCCATATGGGCGGCATCGCCAAGGGCAGCGGCATGATCCACCCCAACATGGCAACTATGCTGGTGTTCCTGACCACCGACTGTGCTGTTGCCCCGGATATGCTCCGGAAAGCCCTGTCCGGTGACATTCAGAATACCTTCAACATGATCTCCGTGGACGGCGATACCTCCACCAATGATATGGTCACCATTCTGGCCAACGGCCTGGCCGGTAATGAGATCATCACCGCTGAGGGTGCTGATTTCACCGCCTTTATGCAGGCCCTGAACACCGTTACCATTTCCCTGTGCCGGAAAATCGCCGGTGACGGCGAAGGTGCCACCAAGCTCCTGGAGTGCAAGGTCACCGGTGCGGCAGACCTGCCCAATGCCAAGATCGTTGCCAAGAGCGTCATCTGCTCCAGCCTCTTAAAAGCTGCCATGTTTGGCGCCGATGCCAACTGGGGCCGGGTGCTGTGTGCCATCGGCTACAGCGGTGCTGACGTGGATGTGAACAAGATCGACGTTGCCTTCCGCAGCTGCGCAGGCACGGTGGAAGTCTGCAAGAACGGCGCCGGCATTCCCTTCTCTGAGGAGGTTGCCAAGGAAGTCCTTACCGAGAAGGAGATCGAAATTCTGGTGGAGCTGAATTCCGGTGATATTTCTTCCACCGCCTGGGGCTGTGATTTGACCTACGACTACGTCAAGATCAACGGCGATTACAGAACCTGATATCCATATCGTAGGGGCCGATGCCCACATCGGCTCTTCTCGGATTTTGCGACATTTTGATAGGGCCGATGTGGGCATCGGCCCCTACGAATAGTTTCAGGAGGGAATCACTCCATGCACAACGAATTTACCAATCAGGAGCGGGCAGAAGTCCTTGTCCAGGCCCTGCCCAATATTAAGAAATACAGCGGCAAAACCGTGGTCATCAAGTATGGCGGCAATGCCATGATCAACGAGGACTTAAAGCAGCAGGTGATGGAGGATATCTGCCTGCTGTGGCTCATCGGTGTCAAGGTGGTGCTGATCCATGGCGGCGGCCCCGAGATCAGCGAAACCATGAAGCGCCTGGGCAAAAAGTCCGAATTTGTCAACGGCCTCCGGGTCACGGACAAGGAGACTGTGGACATCGTCCAGATGGTGCTGGCAGGCAAGGTCAACAAGAGTCTGGTGAATCTGCTGCAAATGAAGGGCGGCCACGCCATTGGCCTTTCCGGCATCGACGGCGGTATCCTGGAAGCCACCATGAAGGATGAGGCTCTGGGTTACGTTGGCGAGATCACCAAGATCCGCACCCAGCCCATCACCGATATTCTGGAAAAGAACTACATTCCCGTCATCTCCACCATCGCTTCTGACCGGCAGGGCAATACCTTCAATATCAACGGCGATACCGCTGCTGCGTCCATTGCCGGTGCCCTACAGGCAGAGTGCCTGATTATGATGACGGATATTGCGGGCCTACTGATGGATAAGGACGATCCGTCCACTCTGATTCCGCAGGTCACCGTCAGCGAGGCAAAGAAACTCTTTGAAACCGGTGTGATTTCCGGCGGCATGATCCCCAAGGTGGAGTGCTGTATGGAAGCCATCGAAAAGGGTGTACGCCATGTGGTTATGATGGATGGCCGGGTACCCCACTCCATTCTGATGGAGCTGCTCACCGACGAGGGTGCCGGTACTATGGTTCTGGGGGATTAAAGTATGAGCTTTTTGGAAATGGACAACGCTTACGTTGCCAATACTTATAAGCGGTTTCCTGTGGAAATCGTCTCCGGTAAGGGCAGCCGTGTGACCGATATCAACGGCAAGGAATACGTGGACATGGGCAGCGGCATCGGTGTTACCGCCTTCGGCTTTGGGGACGAAGCCTGGATGCAGGCGGTGACAGAGCAGCTGGGCAAGGTGCAGCATACCTCCAACCTGTATTACACCGAACCCTGCGCCAAGCTTGCCAAGCTGCTGTGTGAAAAGACCGGCATGAAGAAGGTTTTCTTCGCAAACTCCGGTGCCGAGGCCAACGAGTGTGCCATTAAGGTGGCGAGAAAGTATTCTGCCGAAAAGAAGGGCGCGGACTGCTATACCATCGTGACCTTAGTCAACAGCTTCCACGGCAGAACGCTGACCACTCTGGCAGCCACCGGACAGGATCACTTCCACAAGGACTTCCAGCCTCTGACTCCCGGCTTTGTCCATGTGCCCGCCAATGATTTTGCCGCACTGGAGAAGGCTGTGGCAGAATATAAGGTGGCCGGCGTTATGATGGAGGTCATCCAGGGCGAGGGCGGTGTCAATGCGCTGGATCAGCAGTATCTCATGGCGGCAGACAAGCTGTGCCATGACAACGATATTCCCTTCATCATCGATGAAGTCCAGACCGGCAACGGACGCACCGGCAGACTCTACGGCTACATGAATTTCAAAATCAGCCCGGATATCGTCTCCACTGCCAAGGGCCTGGGCGGCGGTCTGCCCATCGGCGCCTGCATGATGAATGAAAAGATGGAAAATGTTCTGGGCTACGGTGACCATGGCTCCACCTACGGCGGCAATCCTGTCTGCTGCGCCGGTGCCCTGAGCGTCATTGAACGGCTGGACGATAATTTCCTGGGCCGGGTCAAGCGCAGAAGCGGCTATGTGATGTCTGCCCTGTACAATGCCCCCGGCATCGAAGGCGTGTCCGGTATGGGCCTGATGATCGGCATCAAAACATGCGCTCCTGCCGCAGATGTGGTTCGGGAGTGCATCAACCGGGGTGTCCTGTGCCTGACGGCCAAGGATAAGGTGCGGCTGCTGCCTGCCCTGAATATTCCCATGGACGATCTGGAATTTGCTATTGAGACCATCAAGGCGGTTGCCAAGGAATTGGCGGAATAATTGTATATCTATTGTAGGGGCGGGGCAGTGCCCCGCCCACAATCTGCCGATAACGAACGTGTCTGATGTGTGCGTATGATTCATTGGGCATCCTTATTATATCACACAATAATCGGAACATGGTGGGCGGGGCACTGCCCCCGCCCCTACGGACTATTGTGTAAGGAGGAAAAACTATGAACTTAAAAGGTAAAAGCTTTTTAAAGCTGCTGGATCTGACCACAGAAGAGATCACCGGCCTGCTGGAACTGGCAGCGGATTTAAAGGCAAAGAAAAAGGCCGGTGTTCCCCACCGGCTCCATGAAGGCAAGAATATTGTATTGCTGTTTGAAAAGGATTCTACCCGTACCCGGTGCTCTTTCGAGGTGGCGGGTCATGATCTGGGCATGGGCGTGACCTACTTAGGCCCCACCGGTTCTCAGATGGGTAAGAAGGAATCCATTGCGGACACAGCCCGGGTTTTGGGCCGGATGTATGACGGCATCGAGTACCGGGGCTTCGGTCAGGAAATTGTGGAAGATCTTTCCAGATATGCTGGCGTTCCCGTCTGGAACGGTTTGACCAATGAGTTCCATCCGACTCAGATCCTGGCGGATTTTCTCACCATTCAGGAGCATTTTGGCAGTCTGAAGGGCAGAAAACTGGTATACATGGGCGATGCCCGGTACAACATGGGCAATTCTCTGATGGTTGGCTGCGCCAAGCTGGGCATGCACTTCGTGGCCTGTGCTCCGGAGAAGTATTTCCCCAGTGCGGAACTGGTTGCCCAGTGCCAGGCTGTTGCCGCTGAGACCGGTGCTGTTCTGGAATTCATTACCGATCCTATGGAAGCAACGAAGGGTGCTGACGTGATCTACACCGACGTGTGGGTTTCCATGGGCGAGCCGGACAGCGTCTGGCAGGAGCGGATCGAAGAATTGTCTGCCTACCGGGTGACCATGGAACTGATGAACAATGCAGGGGAGCAGTGCCGTTTCATGCACTGTCTGCCTGCCTTCCACGACGTAAAGACCACCATTGGCAAGCAGATCTTCGATAAATTCGGTATCGACTGCATGGAAGTCACCGATGAGGTCTTTGAAAGTGAAAAGAGCATCGTCTTTGATGAGGCCGAAAACCGGATGCACACCATTAAGGCGGTTATGGCAGCGACTTTATAACGATAGAATAAAATTGTAGGGCGGGGTCATGACCCCGCCCTACAATGCGTTTATTGGATTATTTGCGGCTTGCCACAATGCCGAAGGCACCGGGGCCGCCGTGGCAGGTGATGACGCAGCCGGTTTTGACCCAGGTGAAGTTGGCAAAGCCCAGCTCCTTTGCAGTATTTTCCGCAGCCTGCTTCACACCCTCGCTGAGGTAAGGGGAGTGGATGAAGTAGACCTGGTCTTTGCTGGGGTCATGCTTCTGAGTGAAGTCCCGCATCAGGGCGGGAACTACCTTTTCCATGTGTCCCCGGTACTTCTTGCCGGCGATCAGCTTGCCGTCAATGATGTCGATGCAGGGATGCAGGTGCAGCAGATTGCCCACCAATGCCACGGCATTGCTGACCCGGCCGCCAGCCCGGAGATAGTCCAGATTGGAGGGGATGAAGCTCATTTCCATATTGGCGCAGATTTCCACTGCGGCAGCGGCGGCTTCGTCCAGAGTTGCCTCGGGATGGGCTTCCAGCCAGGCTGCAACAGCGCAGACGCAGGCGCACTGGCCAACAGAAACATGCTGCGTATCCACAAGGCGGACGTTGTTTTTATAGGACTTCTCTTCGACAGCCAGCTCGCCGCTGTGATAGGAGCAGGTGGTGACAGCGGAGTAAGCCAGATGCAGCACCTGGGCGTCCGGATGCTTCGCAAAGAGGGGATCGTAGATCTTTTCAAAGTCGTAGGGAGTGGAACCGGAGGTGGTGGGTACCTTACCGGTGCGGTCATAGTATGCGCAAACCTCTTCGGGAGGAAAGGTACCGTCGTCCAGAGTCTGGTCGCCCATGGAAACGTGCATGGGGATCAACACAACACCCAGCTGGGCTGCCAGCTCGGGGGTGATGTCAGAGCCGGTTTCGGCAGAGAGAATGATTTTACTCATATAAAAATCCTTTCGGTACGGTGTTTACCAATCTGTGTATCGGTTATTGAAAAACCGATGCTAAAAAAGTATAGCAGATTTCTTGTCAAAAGTCAATGTGTTGAGATATGGAATCAGGGCTTGGCTGGAAAAACTTCTGTAATTTTGAAATTATTCATAAATAGTATTTGAATCCTTGGGGCATCTATGCTAGAATAGGAACAAATATGAGCAAGGATGGTTGCTGTCATGAATCGTATCGTTACCATGGTGCTGAAGAATCTGCCGGTGGTGCCCGGTGCCTGGTTCAAGCTTTGTAAATATGCCAAAGATCCTGATGCTTACCCGGAGATCGACCGCTGGAAGCATATCCAGTTTATTCTGCGCAAGGCTGTTACCGGGGGCAACATTGATCTGGTGGTGACGGGCCTGGAGAATATCCCCAGGGAAAACGGCTTCATGCTCTATGCCAACCACCAGGGTATGTTTGATGTGCTGGCCATTGCTGCCACCTGTGACAATCCTCTGGGTGCGGTGCTGAAGAAGGAACTGTATGACATCCCCTTCCTCCATCAGATCGCTGTTTGCACAAAGTCCTATCCCATGGACCGGGAGGATGTGCGCCAATCTCTGACGGTGATCCAGAATGTCACCGAGGAGGTCAAAAACGGCAGAAGCTACCTGATCTTCCCTGAAGGTACCCGCAGCAAGCTGGGGAACCGGATGAATGAATTCCACGGCGGCAGCTTCCGCTGTGCAACAAAATCCAAATGCACCATCGTGCCCATCTGTCTGATCGATTGCTTCAAGGTTCTGGATCAGAAGGGCAGTGCACCGGTGAAGGTGCAGATCCATTACTTAAAGCCCATTCCTTATGAGGAATATGCAGGCATGAAGCCTGCGGAAGTGGCTGCGCTGGTGAAGCAGCGCATCCAGGAAAAAATCGACGAATGTATTTGAGGAGGATGACCCATGGTGAGACTGATCACGGATTCTGCCGCGGATTTTGAACCCTTTGAGCTGGAAAAGCTGAATATTACCTGCATTCCCATCAAGGTCATGCTGGCGGAGCAGGAGTATGAGGAGAATGTGAACCTGAGCAAGGATCAGTTCTTTCAGCTCCTTGCCGAAACCGGTGCTTCCCCCAAGACCAGCCAGCCCTCTCCTCAGATTCTGATGGACCTGTTTGCAGAGGCCAAGGCAGCAGGGGAAGAAGCCCTGTACATTACCATTTCCTCCGGCATCAGCGGCACCTACCAGAGTGCCTGCATGATCCGGGACGACGCAGACAGCGAAAATTGCTTCGTGCTGGACAGCCTGAATGCCACCGGCGGTCAGCGGCTGCAGCTGGAGTATGCTGCCCGTCTGAGAGATGAAGGGAAGTCCGCGAAGGAAATTATGGAAGCGCTGAAGGCCATTCAGGGCAAGATCGTTCTGTACGCCTGCATGGATACCCTGGAATACCTGTACCGGGGCGGCCGCATCAGCCAGACGGTTTATAAGCTTGGCACCATGGCCCAGGTGAAGCCCATCATCCGGGTGGCAGAGGATGGTACCATTGAGGTGCCTGCCAAGGCCATCGGCATGCGCAAGGGTATGGATTTCCTGTGTAAAAAGGTGGAGCAGCAGAAACCCAGTGCCGAGCATAACTTCTATGTCATGTACACCGCTGACCGTACCATCGGACAGGCGCTGGCGGAGAAGTTCCGTGCCATGGGCATTGAAGTGCCGGAGGAACGGATCATCCAGGTGGGTGCCGGTATTGGCAGCCATGTGGGCCCCAATGCCTGCGGTTTCGTGTATATTGCAGAATGATGGATCGTAACATGTAGGGCGGGGTCATGACCCCGCCGGGCAGCACCAGTGCCTGAGCGGTTGCATGAACCCCTCAATTGCGGCAGTGCCCGGCGGAGGCGTGCCTCCGCCCTACAATGATTTTGATTGGGAAACAGGAGAAAATACTATGGAACACAATAACCACTGGGTCAGCGTCTGGGGCAATGCGGTATCCGTGGCGGAGAACCGGCCCGAGCGGTATGCAAAAAACATCACCATCCGTTATCCCATCCATATTCCCTTCAGCGGCAGCGCCCTGCGGCTGACCTTTGATAATTACTGCGGCACCGAATCCATTACGCTGAATAAGGTTTCCGTATTTTACGGAGGTGTCTTTTACCGGGTATATTTTGAGGGTGAGCGGTCTGTCATCATTGGTGCAGGGGAACGGATGGAGTCCGACCCGTTGAAGATCCACCTCAATGCCGGTGAGATCATTCAGGTCAGCTTCTATCTGGAGGATTATACACTGATGCGCAGCGTGGTCTATACCCAGGGCCCACTGTCCGAAGGTGTGTACGCCAACGGAGATGTGACAGAGAACGCCAACATCGACATCGTGAACTCCCGGAAAACCCACCTGTTTTATTTTTTAAGCAATGTGTCCGTGCTGACGGATGGAGAAAACCGCACCGTCGTTTGTTACGGCGATTCCATTACCGCCCAGGATTGGCCTGACTGTCTGGCGATGCGCTGCTATCTGGAAGGGTATAAAAAGACCGCCGTCATCCGCCGGGCTGCCTCCGGTACCCGGATTTTGCGGCAGTATGACTGTCTGACCTATGAATCCTACGGCCTCTCCGGCGAGAACCGGTTCGGCCATGAGGTGCCTACCGACGGTGCCGATACCGTTATCATCCAGCAGGGCATCAATGACATCATCCACCCGGTAGGGGAAAGCGTCAATGTGTTCCGCCCCATGAGTGACCTGCCTACAGTGGAGGAACTGATTGGGGGCCTGAAATCCTACATTGCCCAGGCAAGAGCCTTTGGCTATAAGGTCTATGTGGGTACCCTGCTGCCTATGGGCGGCTGGCGTACCGATGCCCCCTTCCGGCAGGAAATGCGCCATGCTTATAATGAATTCATCCGTACCACCGATCTGATCGACGGATACATTGATTTTGACAAGGCGCTGGAGGATCCGGAGAGACCCAACTATTTCAAACCCGAATACGATTCCGGTGACCATCTGCATCCCAGTAAGGCAGGCTATGAGCGGATGGCGGCCGAGATTCCGGCGGAGATATTGAAATAAGGCAAAAAATATGCTATGATCAAACAAATGAAACCTTTTTGGAGGTCAATGCCGTGAAAAAGAAAGTTGTGACCGTCCTGGTGGTCATTGTGATCGTGCTTGTTCTGGGAATTGGAGGCATGCTGGGCTTTGTCTGGTACCGGGACAACCATGTGTTTATTGAGGGGGACGCCTATCCTCTGAACGCTGCCCAGATCGATCTGCTGGACCGGACAGATATTACCTTTGAATACTACCATGCCCTGCAGGAAGCACTGCCGGACAGTGAAATCCGCTGGAATGTGCCCTTTGCGGGAGGCAGAATGCCCAGCGATATTCAGAATATCCATGTGAATCATCTGACCCAGGATGATGTGGATCTTTTGCTGACTTATTTCCCCAAGCTCAAGACCCTGGACGCAACCTCCGGTGATTATATGATGGATTACCGGCTGCTGGAAGATCTGGCACAGCAAAAACCGGAATGGGAAGTGCTGTACGAAGTGGATCTGGAGGGCATCCGGGTAGCACCTGACGTGCAGCATCTGGAACTGAAACCCGGAGAATATACCTTCGACACGCTGATCCGGAATCTGACCTATCTGCGGCAGCTGACGCAGCTGAAGCTGCGGACTCCGGAGCTGACCATGGAGCAGCTGGAGGAACTGAAGGCTGCCTTCCCGGAGCTGGATCTGACCTGCACGGCAGAAATCTTCGGTACAGAGTATGATACTGACACTACGGAACTGGATCTTTCTGCATTGACGGACAGCGATGTGGAGACAGTGGCACCCCAGCTGGCACTGCTGCCCAATCTGAACTATGTGAACTTAAACGGCAGCGGATTGTCCAGGGAAAATGTCAGAAACCTGATGCAGGCAGTTCCCGGTGTGGTCGTTGACTACAGCTTTGAGTTCTTTGGTGAGACCCTCTCCACTGCGGATGAAGAGATCAAGCTGGCAAATGTGAAAATCGGGGACGAAAATGAGGCAGAAGTTCGGCTGGCCCTGGATCTTCTGACCAACTGTAAGCGCTTTGTGCTGGATAACTGCCATCTGTCTGATGAAGTCCTGGCAAAAATCCGGGACGATTACCGGGGTCGGACAAAAGTGGTCTGGCGGGTCTGGTTCGGCGGCGGCAGCAGCCTTACAGATGCGGAGGTCATCCGCTGCACCTATGATCTGGTGGATGACAATTGCGAAGACCTGTACTGGTGTGAGGATGTACGGTTCGTGGACTTTGGCCACAATGAATGGCTGGATGGCTGTGACTTTATCGCAGGTATGAAGAATCTGGAATACTGCATCCTCTCCGGTGCGCCCATCAAGAGCCTGGAGCCCTTCGCAAACTGCAAAAATCTGAAATTCCTGGAAGTTGCCTTCTGCGAGTATATCGAAAGTGTGGAACCGCTGAAAAACTGCACCCAGCTGGAAAAGCTGAACATCAGCAACACCCATGTGACAGATTTGAAACCGCTGGACGATCTGCCTCTGACCCATTTTGTGGCCATGGAGATCAATGCCGGCAAGAGCCGGGTGCCTGTGGAGGAGCAGGAGCGGTTCCTGGCTCAGCATCCGGAGTGCTGGACCCAGTTTGAGGGAAAACAGCCCTATGATGAGGGCTGGCGCCGGGCTGAGGACGGGAAAACCTCTCTGCCCCACTACGCCGCAATCCAGATCGCCTTCCGCTATCCCCATGCACCCAATAATGTGGGCTGGTATCTGAAGGATGAGGAACGCTCCGGAATCGAGGCGCTGAATCCCATGAAAACAGCGGTGATCACGGAGGAAGCAGCCCCGGAAGAAACCATCCCGGAAACGATTCCTGCTGAGGATGTCTCCGAGTAAGTGCAGGGAGCGATTCCTAATCGTCCCCTCTGGAGAATTTACGACAGGATGGTCAGGGCCGATGCGGGCATCGGCCCCTACGGTAAGATTTTTATATAAGGAGTAATGCAATATGAATACCCCCATCTACACCCCCAATGCCCCTGCCGCTATCGGCCCCTACTCTCAGGCTGTTCAGGCTGGCAACATGCTGTTTGTTTCCGGCCAGATCCCCGTGGATCCTGCCACCGGCAATTTCGCAGGTGAGGACATCACCACCCAGACCCGGCAGTCTCTGACCAATGTCAAGAACATTCTGGAAGCTGCCGGTTATACCCTGAACGATGTGGTCAAGACCACCGTTCTGCTGGCTGACATTGCGGACTTTGCGGCTATGAACGCCGTATACGCAGAGTTCTTCTGCGACAACAAGCCCGCCCGGGCCTGTTTCGCCGTCCGTGACCTGCCCAAGGCCGCACTGGTGGAGATTGAAGCCATTGCCTGTAAGTAACAAAAAAACGCTCCCGCCGCGGCGGGAGCGTTTTTTGTTCGGCATTAGGAGTGAAGCGCACTAATCTCCGCTTAAATTCCCTTTTCTGACGTGTTCATCGATGATTTCCCTGGAATATTCCCCGATCACCTTGGAACCCAGGGCGGTCTTGCTGTGGCGGGACATGATTTTGCTGCGGGTGACATTGTGTTCCTTCCAGTCACCGCCGTCGTTGGAAGTGTTCAGCAAAAGAGGCTGAAAGTTGTCCATAGCCCGGGCGAATTTGGCCTCGGGGGTTTCGTAGGCTTCAAATTCCTCAAACAGGGCCCGCAGTTCTGCTCTCTGATCTTCCGGCAGCAGCCCAAAGATCCGGTCGGCGGCCTTTTCCTCCCGCGCCTTCTGACTTTCCAGACCCTTGTCATCATAGGCGTAGGTGTCGCCGGCATCGATCTCCACAATGTCGTGGATCAGGGCCATCATCATGGTTTTGGCAAGGTCAATCGGTTCGTTGGCATACTCCTTCAGCAGATAGATCATTATGGCCATGTGCCAGGCGTGTTCTGCGTCATTTTCCCTCCGTCCGTGGCCGGTCAGATGGGTCTGGCGGAGGATATTTTTTTCTTTGTCCGCTTCCAGAATGAAGGAAAGCTGCTGCGTAAAACGTTCTTTGTCCATAGGATACTCCTTTTTCTTTTCAGTATAGCGCAAAAGTATGACGCTGGCAAGGGGGGATGTACTGTGACTTTGTTACTTCCAATTTGTGCCGCGATATGATATAATCGTATCGAAAAGGAGGGCGGTAATATGACATTTGAAGAACTGAAACAGAAAATGGATGAAGCCCATTATATTTATGATGAAACGCTGGCAACGGTTTTGTACGTTGCCTTACAGCTGGGACGGCCTCTGCTGATTGAAGGCGCTGCCGGTGTTGGCAAAACCGAAATCGCCAAAGTCATGGCCTCTGCTCTGGATCGGGATCTGGTGCGGCTGCAATGCTATGAAGGTCTGGACGAAAGCAAGGCCCTGTACGAGTGGAACTACCAGAAGCAGCTGCTGAGCATTCAGGTGAACATGAATGAAACAGACAAGGATGCCCTGACCCGCAGCCTGTTCAGCGACGACTATCTGCTGGAGCGGCCGCTGCTCCAGTCCATCCGGTCAGAAAAGCCGGTGGTGCTGCTGATCGATGAAATTGACAAGGCGGACGAAGAATTTGAAGCATTCCTGCTGGAACTGCTGTCGGAAATGCAGGTTTCCATTCCCGAGGTGGGTACCATCAAAGCAAAATCCATCCCCTTCGTGGTGCTGACCTCCAACCGGGCCCGGCCCTTAAGTGAAGCTCTGCGGCGGCGCTGTGCATATCTGTATATTGAATATCCCGATATGCAGAAAGAACTGGCGATCTTGCGGGCGAAGCTTCCCCATGTGGATGACCGGCTGTGCGCCCAGGTGGCTTTGGCAGTCCAGAAGCTGCGGGCCAATGATGTGATCCTCAAGAAGCCCTCCATTGCCGAGACCCTGGACTGGGCAGCGGCGCTGGATGCTCTGGGGATCCGGGAGCTGACTCCCGATGCCCTGCGGCAGACGGCAGGCTTCGTGCTGAAAAACAATGAGGATATCAGCGCCATGGATTTAGACGGTGAGGAAGGAGACTGCCAGTGCGGCGGTGACTGCGGCCATCACCACCACCATCATGGGGGGCACCACCATGGAGCCTGACGTATATCTGGAAAAGCTATCCGCCTTTTCCCGGATGCTTCGGTTGCAGGGTCTGGCGGTGAGTCCCAAGGAGACGGAGGATGCCAGCCGCCTGCTGATTGCGCTGGGACTGGACGACCGGGAACGGGTGAAAACGGCCCTTCGGACAGTCTATGCCAAGAGCAGGGAAGAGCAGATCACCTTCGACCGGGTGTTTGACGGTTTCTTCATTTCCGAAGAAAAAATGCGGCAGCAGGCCAAAGAGCAGATGGAGCGGGAAAAGGAATTGCAGCAGCACCGCCGGGAAGCGGAGGAGGAGCTGCAATTAAACGGCAAGCCTATGGACTTAGATGACAGCCAGCGGGAGACCTACGCCGCCATGCCGGAAGAAGCCCGGCAGCGCCTGCGGAATTTCATGGACAAGTACCGGGGTACTGCCGAGCGGAACCCCAAGCTCTACAGCGAATTTATCCATTCCGTCTTTACCCGGGCTATTCTGGAGCAGCAGATGCTTATGGAAAATGCCGGTATGGGCGGCCAGGAGCAGGATCCGGAAATCGGTATCCTCTACCGGGATATTTCCGATTTTAAGGACACGGAGATCCCCAAGGCCATAGAGATCATCCAGTCCGTTGCCCGGCAGATCAATGGGGAATTGTCTGCCAAGCGCAGGAGAGGCGGACACAGCGGCAAGCTGGATTTTCGCCGCACCATCCGCAAGGGCCTGGAAACTGGCGGCAGCTTTTACCGGCTGAAATACCGGAAAAAACGGGCCCACAGAAAGCACCTGGTGCTGTTGTGCGATGTTTCCGGCTCCATGGTGCAGTTTTCGGAGTTTGCCCTGCGGTTTATCCAGAGTTTGAATCAGGTGTCGGATAATTCCCGGGTGTTCCTGTTTTCCGAGACCATGACTGAGGCGGATGCCTTTAAGCTGCAGAATATGGATCTGTTCCGCAGCTTCGTCCGGGATTCGTGCATCTACGGCAAGGGCACGGATCTGGGAACGGCATTGGAACGGCTGTGCATAAAACAGCCGGCAGTGCTCAGCGCTTCTGCGACACTGCTGATTCTGTCCGATACCAAGACCATCGACCAGCCGAGGGCGCTGAAGGCGCTGCAGGAAGCCAAGCGGCTGTCCGGGCGGGTGATTTTCCTGAACCCCATTCCGGAGAATAAGTGGAAATATGTCAAAAGCATTCAGACCATGGCCTCCATCGTACCCATGATCTCCTGCTCGACCCTGCGGGAGCTGGCGGCGGCCTGCCGAAGATTGACAGTTAATTAGGAGTTAGGCGTGAGGAGTTAGGAGTTATCGTATCTGCTCGGAATGATTATGAAATCATCCCGAAGGAATACCTTAACTTCTAACTCCTAATTTCTGACTCCTGATTTTTTATATATCGATATAATATATCGATATGCACAAAATGAAGACTCCAATTTAGGAGGATAAATTCATGGAAAAATTGTACAATTGTGCTATAATAAATGTTGGTTAAATCCAATTCCGAAACCAGTCTGCTTCTGAAGCAGACAAGAGGAGGTAATACACATTATGCTCGATGCTTCTTACTATCAGAAAACGGATGAGATCATCGCCCGGTATGTCCGGGATGCCCGGTCTCTGATCCCTATTATGCAGGATATTCAGGCGGAATACCGCTATCTGCCCGCAGAGCTCTTAAGCTACGTTGCCAAGGAAATCGGCATTACGGAAGCAAAGGCCTATTCCGTGGCCACGTTCTATGAGAATTTCTCCTTTGAGGCCAAGGGCAAGTACGTCATCAAGGTCTGTGACGGCACTGCCTGCCATGTCCGCCATTCTACCCCGGTTCTGGAAGCTCTGTGGAAGGAACTGGGCCTGAGCAAGAAAAAGCACACCACTGACGACATGCTCTTCACGGTGGAAACCGTGTCCTGTCTGGGCGCCTGCGGTCTGGCACCTACCATGATGGTCAACGAGCAGGTCTATCCCTCCATGACACCCGAGAAAGCATTGGCAGTCATCGCGGAATTGAGAGGTAAGGGCTAATGATGAAAACTGTTGAAGAATTGAATCAGGCCGCAGCTGCTGCCTGTGAAATGATCGGGCGGTATAGCTGCCGGATCCTGGTCTGTTCCGGTACAGGCTGTATTGCCACCGGTTCCAATAAGATCCATGAGATTTTTGAGGGCCTGGTAAAGGATACCGAAGGTATCCAGCTGGTGTTCTCTCCCTGCGGCGGCCATGATGACGAGAAGGTCGTGGGCGTCAAGAAAACCGGTTGCCAGGGTTTCTGTGAGCTGGGCCCCCTGGTTCGGATCCAGAAGAACGGCAGAACCATCCAGTACGTCAAGGTGCAGCCGGAAGACTGTGCTGAAATTCTGGAAAAGAGCGTTCTGGGCGACGAGGTCATCGACCGTCTGCTGTATAAGAAGGACGAAACTGCCTACGTTCAGCCTGATGAGATTCCCTTCATTGCCAAGCAGACCCGGATCGTTCTGGAAAACTGCGGTAAATTCGATGCCGAGTCTCTGGACGAATACCTGGCCGCCGGCGGCTTTGAGGCACTGAAGAAGGCTATGTTCCAGATGACCCGGGATGAGGTCATCGAAGAAGTGGATAAGTCCGGCCTCCGGGGCCGTGGCGGCGGCGGCTTCCCCACCGGCCGGAAGTGGAAGCAGGTGGCCCGTCAGAAGGAACCTGTACGCTATGTTGTCTGTAACGGTGACGAGGGTGACCCCGGTGCCTTCATGGACGGCTCCGTTATGGAAGGCGATCCCTTCAAGCTCATCGAGGGCATGATGATCGCGGGCTACGCTGTCCGCTCCACCGATGGTTATATTTACGTCCGTGCGGAATATCCCATGTCTGTTGCCCGTCTGCGCAATGCCATTGCCCAGCTGGAAGAGCGGGGCTTATTGGGTGATAATATTCTGGGCACTGATTTCTCCTTCCATATGCACATCAACCGGGGTGCAGGCGCATTCGTCTGCGGCGAGGGCTCTGCTCTGACTGCCTCCATTGAAGGCAACCGCGGCATGCCCAGAACCAAGCCTCCCAGAACCGTTGAAAAGGGCCTGTGGGAAAAGCCTACGGTTCTGAATAACGTGGAGACCTACGCCAATGTTCCCAAGATCATCCTTCAGGGCGCTGACTGGTTCCGCAGCATCGGTACCGCAGGCAGCCCTGGCTGCAAGACCTTCTCCCTCACCGGTGCCATTGAAAACACCGGCCTGATCGAAGTGCCCATGGGCTCCACCCTCCGGGAAATCATCTTCGATATCGGCGGCGGCCTGAAGAACGGCAAGGAATTCAAGGCCGTTCAGATCGGCGGCCCCTCTGGTGGCTGTCTGACGGAAAAGCATCTGGATGAGCCTCTGGATTTTGACTCCGTGAAGAAGTTCAACGCTATCGTGGGCTCCGGCGGCATGGTGGTCATGGACAAGGATACCTGTATGGTGGAAGTCGCCCGGTTCTTCATGTCCTTCACCCAGCGGGAGAGCTGCGGCAAGTGCATTCCCTGCCGGGAGGGCACCAAGCGGATGCTGGAGATCCTGGAGCGGATCGTAGCCGGTCAGGGCAAGCTGGAGGATCTGGATACCCTGGAAGAGCTGGCAAAGATGATCCAGACCATGGCTCTGTGCGGTCTGGGCAAGAGCGCGCCTCTGCCCGTGCTGTCCACGCTGGCAACCTTCCGTGACGAGTACATCGAGCACATCGTGGACAAGAAGTGCCGGGCCGGTATCTGTACCGCTCTGCGGCGCTATAAGATCGATCCTGAGAAGTGCAAGGGCTGCGGCAAGTGCGCCAAGAACTGCCCCGTGAGCGCCATCTCCGGCAAGATCAAGTCTCCCTACACCATCGATACCGACAAGTGCATCAAGTGCGGCGCCTGCCAGGAAGGCTGTGCCTTCGATGCCATCTATGTCGAAGCATAAGGAGGGGAAAACATGGGAATCATCACCATCAATGGTAGAAAATATGAATTTACCAATGAAAAAAATATCCTGACCATCATCCGCCGGGCGGGTATCGATCTGCCGACATTGTGCTATCAGCCGGAGCTGACCACCTTCTCCGACTGCCGTCTGTGCACCGTGGAGGATGATCGGGGCCGTACCTTCGCCTCCTGTTCCGAGCCTCCCCGGGACGGTATGGTGATCTACACCAATACCGAGCGCCTGCGCAAGCACCGCAAGCTCATCGTGGAGCTGCTGCTGGCTGCCCACCACAAGGAGTGCACTACCTGTGAAAAGAACGGTGAGTGCAACCTGCAGGATATGGCAAACCGCATGGATATCGATACCGTCCGTTTTGCCAACTATAAGGAAGAACAGCCCATTGACCGTTCTTCTCCTTCCATCGTCCGGGATCCCAACAAGTGCATCCTCTGCGGCAACTGTGTCCGGGTCTGTAACGAGATCCAGGGCATGGGTGTGCTGGACTTTGCCTTCCGTGGCAGCGAGGCCACTGTGTCTCCCGCCTTCAACCGGATGCTTTCCGATACCAACTGTGTCTCCTGCGGCCAGTGCCGGGTGGTCTGCACCACCGGTGCCCTGAACGTCAAGAGCCATATCGACCCTGTCTGGGCGGCGCTGGACGACAAGAATACCCGTGTGGTGGCCCAGATCGCTCCTGCTGTCCGTGTAGCCGTGGGTGAAGCCTTCGGCATGCGGGAGGGTAAGAACGTTATGGGCAAGATCGTTACGGCTCTGCACATGATGGGCTTCGATGCGGTCTATGACACCACCTATACCGCCGACCTGACCATTATGGAAGAGTCTGCCGAGTTCCTGGACCGGATGCTCCGTGGCGAGAACCTGCCTCTGCTGACCTCCTGCTGTCCTGCCTGGGTCAAGTTTGTGGAGAACCAGTTCCCCGAGTTTAAGCCCAATGTCTCCACCTGCCGTTCCCCCCAGCAGATGTTCTCCGCCATTTTGAAGGATTACTACTGGGACAAGAAGAATTCTGCCGGCAAGAAAACCTTCGTCGTCTCCATCATGCCCTGTACCGCCAAAAAGATGGAAGCCGAGCGTCCTGATTCCTATACCTATGGTGAGAAGGATACCGATGCTGTCATCACCACCACGGAACTGATCCGGATGATCAAGCATTTTGGCCTGGACTTTGCCAACCTGCCCAATGAAGCCTGTGATATGCCCTTCGGTCTGGGTTCCGGCGGCGGTGTGATCTTCGGTGCCACCGGCGGTGTTACCGAGGCAGTTCTGCGCCGCCTGGTGGACGGCAACGACGTTGCCACCATGCAGACCATTGCCCAGAGCGGTGTCCGCGGTACCGAGGGCATCAAGGAACTGACTGTGCCCTACAAGGGAATCAATGTGAAGATCTGCGTGGCCTCCGGCCTGGCAAATGCCCGGAAGGTGCTGGAATCTGTGAAATCCGGCGAAAAGCAGTACCACTTCATCGAAGTCATGGCCTGCCCCGGCGGCTGCGTCATGGGCGGCGGCCAGCCCACCCATCTGGATCATAAGCCTGCTACCGACCGGGCTCCCGGCCTGTACAAGGTGGACAGCGGTATGGTTCTGAAGAAGTCCAACGAGAACCCCCTGGTGGATGTGTTCTACAACGGCTACTTCAAGGGCAAGGCCCACGAGCTGCTGCACGTTCCCCACAAATAAGTCATACCATTTTTGAAGCAGCCCCGCATTTGCGGGGCTGCTTTTTGCAATTTGGATAGATATATTGGCACGGTGTGACTGCGGCCGGAACTGTGCACTATTTAAAATTTAAATGCTAAAGATAAATTCATAAATCATGGTTGACATCATCACACTAAAGTGCTATCATAGGGCCTATCAAAAGTACCTGACACGCGTACAGATGTGCGTCGGGAGAAAAAGGAGAGAAAAGACTTATGAAAAAGATTCTTGCTATGATTCTGGCACTGGTTATGGTGCTGTCTCTGACCGCTTGCGGCGGTTCCTCCGCACCTGCGGAAACCCAGGCTGCCGCTGCCGGTGAGGCTGCTGCATCCGGTGAGAAGTTTGTGGTTGGCGTTTGCCAGCTGGTGCCCCACGCCGCTCTGGATATGGCCACTCAGGGCTTTGTGGATAAGCTGACCGAAATCCTGGGCGAAGAGAACGTTGAGGTCATCGTTCAGGTTGCTGCCGGTGATTCCGCTACCTGCGCTCCCATCGTCAACGATTTTGTGGCACAGGAAGTTGACCTGATCATGGCCAACGCCACTCCCGCTCTGCAGGCCGCTGCCGCTGCCACCGCAGACATCCCCATCCTGGGCACCTCCGTTACCGAGTACGGTGTGGCCATGGGCATCGAAGGATTCACCGGCACCGTTGGCGGCAACGTCTCCGGTACCTCCGATCTGGCTCCTCTGGATAAGCAGGCTGACATGGTCACCGAATGGTGCCCCGATGCCAAGACCGTCGGTCTGGTGTACTGCTCCGCAGAGCCCAACTCCCAGTATCAGGTTGATGAAGTCCAGCGTCTGCTGGAAGAGAAGGGCCTGACCGTTACCCAGTATCCCTTCGCTGACTCCAACGACATGGCTGCCGTCGCCCAGACCGCCTGCGACGCATCCGATGTGATCTACGTTCCCACCGATAATCAGGTGGCTTCCTCTACCGGCATCATTGACGGTGTGTGCCAGCCTGCCGGCGTGCCTGTCATCGCCGGTGAAGAGAGCACCTGCAAGGGCTGCGGTATTGCCACCCTGTCCATCAGCTACTATGATCTGGGTGTCAAGACCGGCGAGATGGCCGCTCAGATTCTGAAGGGCGAGGCTGACATTTCCACCATGCCCATCGCTTACGCCGATAAGCAGACTGCCAAGTACAATCCTGTTATCTGCGAGGCTCTGGGTATCACTCCTCTGGAGGGCTACGAGGCTCTGGAACTGAACTGATTCTGATGCACACAACAAGCGGGCGAGATGGATTTTCCACCTCGCCCACTTCCACTGATATTCCAACGGAGGATAAAATTTATGACAAGCTTCTTCAACGCCTTGCCTGGCGCTGTGGCCCAGGGTCTGATCTGGGGCATCATGGCCATCGGCGTGTACATTACTTATAAGATATTGGACGCTTCCGACCTGACGGTGGACGGCTCTTTCTGCACCGGCGGCGCGGTCTGTGCCATGCTGGTCACTGCCGGTTACGATGTGTGGGTGGCTATGCTGGTGGCGGCCTTCGCCGGTATGCTGGCGGGCCTGGTGACTGGTTTCTTCCACACCAAGTGCGGCATTCCTGCCATCCTGTCCGGTATTCTGACCCAGCTGGGCCTGTGGTCTGTGAACCTGGCCATTATGGACATGAAGGCCAATGTGGCAGTTAACGTCAACAACTTTGATCTGCTGGTGTCTCTGCGCTACCTGCAGGAAGTCCAGAAGGGCACCCGTCCCGTCTGGCAGCATCCTGTGCTGGTGGTTGCCCTGCTGACAGTGGTCATCATCGGCATCCTGTACTGGTTCTTCGGTACCGAGCTGGGCTGCTCCATCCGTGCCACCGGTGCCAACGGCAACATGGCCCGGGCCCAGGGTATCAACACCAACTTCAATAAGGTGCTGGGCTTCGCACTGGCCAACACGCTGGTTGCCCTGTCCGGTGCTCTGCTGTGCCAGTACAACGGTTTTGCGGAAATCAACATGGGCCGTGGTGCCATCGTCATTGCCCTGGCAGCCATCATCATCGGTGATGTGGCCTTCGGCAAGATTTTCCGGAATTTTGGTTTCAAATTGCTGGCAGTGTCCTTTGGCTCCATCATCTACTATGTGGTCATCCAGCTGGTCATCAGCGAGTTCAAGATGAATACCAACTATATGAAGCTGATCTCCGCGCTGATCGTGGCGCTGTTCCTGGCTGTGCCCTACTGGCGGCAGCAGTACTCCCATCAGAAGGGTAAGGTGAGCAAATAATGCTGAAACTGGAAAATATCCGCAAGGTATTCAACGCAGGCACCGTCAACGAAAAGGTTGCCCTGAACGGACTGAATCTGCATATGAAGGAAGGCGAATTTGTTACCGTCATCGGCGGCAACGGCGCCGGTAAGTCCACCATGCTCAACGCCATTGCCGGTGTCTGGGGTGTGGACGAAGGTAAGATCCTCATCGACGGTCACGACGTGACCCGGCTGCCGGAATACAAGCGGGCTGCCTTTGTGGGCCGTGTATTCCAGGATCCCATGATGGGCACTGCTGCCACCATGCAGATCGAAGAAAATCTGGCCCTGGCTGCCCGGCGCGGCATGCCCAGAACCCTGAAAATCGGTATTACCAAGGCCGAACGGGAAGTCTATCAGGAGCGTTTAAAGATTCTGGATCTGGGTCTGGAGGATCGGATGACCAGCAAGGTAGGCTTGCTGTCCGGCGGTCAGCGTCAGGCACTGACCCTGCTGATGGCAACACTCCAGCGGCCCAAGCTGCTGCTGCTGGACGAGCATACGGCTGCCCTGGATCCCAAAACCGCAGCCAAGGTGCTGGATGCCACCCAGCGGATCGTCTCTGAAAATCAGCTGACTACTATGATGATTACCCACAACATGCGCGACGCCATTACTTATGGTAACCGTCTGATCATGATGTACAACGGTCACATCGTGGTGGATGTCTCCGGTGAGGAGAAGAAGAATCTGACTGTGGAGCAGCTGCTGAACCTGTTCAGCCAGGCTTCCGGCTCCGACGAAGTGGACGATAAGCTGGTGCTGTCTTAAAAGGAAAATAAATATAAATAATGTAGGGCGGGGTCATGACCCCGCCGGGCAGTTACGACCTGTAAGCGTCAAATGTGAACGCTCAGTGCTCGATGGTGCCCGGCGGAGGCATGCCTCCGCCCTACATTGATTATTGTGTTACTTCAGCTGCTGCGGTTGTCTCGGCAGGCTTGGGATCCGGCTCTTTCCAGACGGTTTCGGTGTAGAGTTCATCACCGTACTTGGCGGTCACTTTGTCCCAGGTGACGGCGTCTGCGCCCAAGTATTCTTCCAGGCAAAGGCCGCTTCCCTTCATATCCAGGGAAACCTCTGTTCCCACATAGCGGAAGTGCCAGGGCTCGTCCACAATGCCGGTGATGGGTTCCTTTTCCTCTGTGTAGCGGACGATGAAGCCATAGTCCCAGCAATGCTCCGTTAACCAGGCTACAGCCTCCGTGCCCAGCAGGTCAACGGCCAAGCCCAGATGGTGCTCACTGGTACCGGGAACGGCGACCGTTTCGTAAGCCTTGTCACGGGCTTCGTTGAATTCCAGGTCGAAGTTTTTCATATGCTCCCGGGTGCGGTATTCCAGAATGGTGGTCTGCTCCAGAATGCTTCGGTAAGCGGAATTGAAGGTATATTCAATTCCGGCCTCAGTCAGATCCCCGAGCATCCGGATCAGCGCATCGTAGCACAGCCGATCCACATCGTGGTAATCCACCACATTCACCGGGTCAAAGCAATACCATTCCGGAACGGGATTCAGAGCGTTTACCAGAACTACTTCGATGCCTTTCGGGGTGAAATAGTGGGTATCCCCGCCGATGACGGTGGGGCCCACAGCGCTGCGGCCATCCTCATGGAAGTAATACTTGTATTCGCCCACCTCCATCCAGCCTATGTACATGAGCCCCTCTTCGGTGAAGAAGTAACGGCTGCCATCGATTTCCTGCCAGCCGGTAGCCATGGGGCCATCCGGGGAGAAGTAACGTCTGCCATCGTCACTGTCGGTCCAGCCCGTGATCTGGATACCGTCGGTACCGAAATTGTAAACCTGCTGTTCCACCTCGGTGAGGCCGGTAGCCATAATGCCGTCTTCAAAGTAGTACCAGTTATCCTCAATTTGGGTAAAACCCATGGCGACGATGCCGTCTTCGTCAAAATAGTAGGTCTGATCGTCAATCTCCTGCCAGCCGGTGAGGAGGACACCTTCCTTCAGATAGTACCGGCCCTCCTGGAGCCACAGCCAGCCTTCCACCATGGCACCGTTGCCGCCGAAATAGTGGAGCTTGCCGTCCAGTTCCAGCCAGCCGGTGTGCATAATGCCGTCGGTGCCAAAATAATAGGTAATGCCATCTACGGACTGCCAGCCGGTGTGGGGCGTGCCGTCGGCATGGAAATAGTAACGGCCTTCTGGTAATTCCAGCCAGCCGGATACCGGGTCAGCGTGGAAATCCTGATAGAAGCGGATGCCGTCCTTTTCCACCCAGCCGCTGCGGTCAACGTTGTTGTCATACCAATACCAACC
The DNA here is from genome assembly GCA_017939025.1 of Oscillospiraceae bacterium. Next base: position 8,620 of record JAGBAI010000042.1, on the reverse strand, counting down.
GCCGGCGCAGGAGGCTGCGATGATCAGAATAAGCAGGATCGGCAGAAGGATCTTTGTTTTCGTTTTCATATGTTTGCTCCCGATAATATACTATTTTATATCATAGCACGGATGGAACATAAATGCAAGGCAGATACAAAATGTTCATTTATCACAAGGAGACGGACGAAAAAAACAACAAACTTGAGAAAAATGTTGGTAGAAATTTTGCCGGAATCTGTTATAATAGGAAAAGAATATTGTGAAACAAAGAAACGGTTAAAGATAAACGGAGGAATCCCATGGAAACCAAGAACGCCAAACTGAAGATTCTGATCACTACGGATCTGTATACGGTCAGTACCAATGGCGTGGTAACGTCCGTACAAAATCTGTTTGACGAGCTGACTGCGCTGGGACATGATGTGAAGATCCTGACCATTTCCGACACCATTCATTCCCGGAAGGAAGGCGCGGTGTATTATATCCGCTCCATGCCCCTGAAAGCGGTATATCCCGACCTGCGGATGCCCATTTCCTTCCGTCATAAGCTGATTCAGGAGATCATCGACTGGAAGCCGGATGTGGTGCACAGCCAGTGCGAATTTTTCAGCTACCAATTCGCATCCCGGATCGCCAGGATCACCGGTGCACCGCTGGTACATACTTACCATACCCTTTATGAGCAGTATCTGACTTCTTATATCATCCCCAGCAAACGGGCGGGAGACTTTTTGGCGAAATATCTGTCCAGAGGCCGCCTGCGGAAGGTGGATACCTTGGTTGCCCCCACCCAGAAAGTGGAAAATACCCTGCACAATTACGGAATGCGGGCCCCCATCAGCGTGGTGCCCAGCGGTATCAGCCTGGAGCAGCATTTCCAGCGGCTGACACCGGAGCAGCGGCGGGAAAAGCGCCTGGCACTGGGAATCCGGGAAGAGGACCGGGTGCTGCTGAATCTGGGCCGTCTGGGCGGCGAGAAGAATTTGGGCGAGCTGCTGGAGCTGTTTGCGGAGGCCCGGCAGAAAAATGACAATCTGAAATTCCTCATTGTAGGTGACGGCCCAGCCAAGGAGGATCTGGAAAAGCAGGCGAAGAAGCTGGGAGTTGCAGAGTATGTGATCTTCACCGGTATGGTGCCTCCCAGTGAGGTGCAGAATTATTACCAGCTGGGTGACGTGTTCGTCAGTGCCTCCACCAGTGAGACCCAGGGTCTGACCTACATCGAGGCAGCGGCCAACGGTCTGCCTCTGCTGTGCCGCCAGGATGATTGTCTGGCGGATGTGCTGCAGGAAGGCGAAAACGGCTACGAATATACCAGTGCTGCGGAATTCCTCCATGCCATCGATGCGGTGATGGAAGATCCCCAATGGCGGGAAGCCGCTGCTAAGCGCAGCGAGGAGATCGCCGCCACCTTTGACAAAAAAGCTTTTGGCGAAGCCATCGAGAGCATTTACGAATCGGTATTGTAAAAATCTACGCACCATCCGGTCTGGGATGGTGCGTTTTTATAATTGGAACTGCAATTTGCTGGGGGAGGGCTGACACTTAGCATATGAGGGATATTATGTTGACATATCCTGAAAAGGGGATATAATATTTTCTAAAGAAAAAGTGAGGTGAGGGTATGAAAGTCGCAAGGGTTTTTGCGGTGGTTTTTGGCATTCTGGGTCTGGTACTGATGCTGGGAACGGCAGTCATGTGCTTTGCATCCATGGATGCGCCTGTCCGGGCAGAGGTGCCCCAGATGGTGAAGGATTGTGCCGAAGATTTTCTGTCAGTGCTTTCTCAGGGAGATCTGACGGGGGTTGCCGGAGAACTGTACGGACAACCAGATCTGGGAACAGACCGGGCTCTGACGGAGGAAGCCGCGGCGGTGTGGCAGATCTTCTGCAGCGGGATCTCCTGTGAGCTGACTTCTGAATACTATGTCAGCGGCAGCAGCTTTGCGGTGGATGCCGTGATCACGGTACCGGATATTGCCAGCATTACGGATACTGTAAAAGCACATGCCCAAGCCATTCTGAATGACCGGATCGCAGTGGCGGAAAAGATGAACGAGCTGTACGATGAAAACGGCGATTTCCGCCAGGATCTTATAGACGAAGTGTTGGCTGGGGCAGTGGAGTTGGCCTTTGCCGAGAAACCGGAAGAGCTGCGCTTTGAAACGACCCTTGGCTTCGCCTACCGGGAAAACCGTTGGTGGGTAGTACCCGACGGGGCGCTGATGCGGGCCCTGTCCGGCGGACTGGCGTAAGGAGGTGCGGTAATGGGATATAAACCGAAATACGCCCAGCAGAATGTGAAACGAAATACCGTTGTCCGGCAGACACCGCAGAAACCTGCACCCAAAAAGAAAATGAGCAGAGGCGCCTTTATCCTGTTTGTGATCCTGGGGATCGTCATCGTGCCCCTGTCTACCTTTGCTTCCGGTAAAATTCTGCAAACGATGAGCCGGAACATCGGCCGCCCCAAGGCGGCGGTGGTCAAGTCTGCACAGGAGCTTGCGCTGCAGGATCAGGTGGCGGATTTTGTCAACGGGGAGTTGGCTAATGTCCGGGAGGTGCTCATCCATGGGGAAAAGCCTGTTATTGACGAGCTGGAAGAGGCTGTGGAGAAGAAGATCTACTGGATTGAGGAGGATGCCCAGGTGGCACCGGAGCCAAACCAGGCTTACTTCGGCAGAGCCTACGCTCCTGATGATTACCAGGCGATTCTGGAACGGGCAAGGCTGATCCTGGATGGTCAGAAAACCTATTTCCAGCCGGATCAGCAGCTGTACGCAGACAGTGTTGTCCGGTATTATCTGGATGAGAGCATGTTTGCGGTCACCTGGCAGGAAGTCCATGATGACAGCGTGTATACCTTCTCTGAGATAAAGGTGAACCATCCGTCCCAGTTCCGCCGTCACCTGGCAGGGGGCGAATATGGCTCTGATATGCAATACCTGACCACGGAAATGGCCGAAGCTGTCAACGCGGTGGTGGCATCGGCAGGTGACTTCTACCGGTTCCGGGATTTTGGTGCCGTGGTTTACCAGGGAGAAGCCAAGCGGGTGGAGGGCACTTATGCGGAAACCTGCTATATCGATAAAAACGGTGATATGCACTTTACCTACGGCGGTGATGTCCTTACCGTGGAGGATGTGCAGAAGTTCGTGGACGAGCATGAGATTCAGTTCTCCCTGGCATTCGGCCCCATTCTGGTGGATAACTATCAGCTGGTGCCCCATGACTGGTACGGTGTGGGAGAGATCACCGAAGGCTACGCCCGGGCGGCGCTGCTGCAAATGGATACCCTGCACTATATTGTGGTTACCGCCAACACCACCGGCCCTCACCAGGAGATTCCCACAGTGGCCCAGTTTGCCAAAAATGTGGCGGCTACCGGCTGCAAAATGGCCTACAGCCTGGATGGCGGTCAGACAGCCACCATCGTTATGAACGACGAACTGATCAACCGTCCTGTCTACGGTCAGCAGCGAAAGATCAGTGATATCATCTATTTTGCAACGGCTGTGCCGGATGGAGGTGGAAACAATGGATAAGATCGCCTTTATCAGCGGAAATACCGTTGTTTACTGGAACTCCATCGTGCTGACCCTGGCGGCGGCTGTGGCCATCTGCTTCTTTTTGGCCTTCTATATTGGCAAATGCGGAAACGCAGTGGCCGGATTTGCCGTGGCGCCTGTCGCTCTGATCTTAAGCATCGTCTTTGCGCGGTTCTTCCACTGGTACTGCCGGGCGGACAGCTATACCGGATTTTACGATGCCATGACGGATTATACTTCCGGTGGCTATGCCTTAATGGGTGTGTTTCTGGGCTGTTTCTTAGCAGCGGTGCTGAGCCGGCTGGTATTTTTGCAGCGGGATCTGCCGGAAATGCTGGACTGTATGGCAATCGCCGGCTGTGCCGGCATTGCTGTGGGACGGCTGGCATCGCTGTTCAATGCTTCTGACAGGGGTAATGTAGTGTCCTTTGAGAACCTGCCCTTTGCCTATCCTGTGACCAATGCGGTGTCCGGGGCGGTGGAATACCGGCTGGCTACCTTTATGATCCAGGCTATGGTGGCGCTGGCATTGTTTGCGGCCTTAAGCCTGTTCTACATCCGGGGAAACAGCAAGCATAAGCTGCGCAGCGGTGACACAGCCCTGATCTTCGTGCTGATTTACGGGGCATCCCAGGTGGTGCTGGACTCCACCCGGTATGATTCTCTGTTCTTCCGGAGCAACGGCTTTGTCAGCGTGGTGCAGGTGCTGGGGGCTCTGGGTCTGGGGCTAGCTATTTTTGCCTTCTCCAAACGGATGGTGAAGGCTGTGGGATTCAAATGGTGGCAGGTGCTGCTGTGGGTTCTCATTGGCGCAGGCATTGGCTGCGGCGGATTTATGGAGTATTACGTTCAGCGCCGGGGCAATGAGGCGGTGTTTGCTTACAGTGTTATGTCCGGCTGTCTGGTGGCGGTGATTGCTCTGACGCTGCTGATCCGGCTTATTGCGGTTTTGACGGAGAGAAAATATGAAACAGCATGACCGCAGGGACGATGCCCACATCACTCCTACGAAAAGGTTATCGAAATCATAAACAAAATGGTGCGGTGAAAGCTGCACCGTTTTTGTTGCTTGGACAATTGACAAATATGGTCGAATCCGTGTATAATACGGGTATACTAGCGTAACTATGACGGTAGGACCGTATTTTGAATATTACAAGGAGGATCCTATGACATCTCAGGAAAAAAAGCAGCTGCAGATTCTGGCCTGCAAGGTGCGTATGGGCATCATTGAGAGCACCCATGCCGCCAAGTGCGGCCATCCCGGCGGCAGCATGTCCGCTGCCGAGCTGTTCACCTATCTGTACAACAAGGAACTCAATGTTGATCCCAGCAATCCCAAGTGGGCTGACCGCGACCGCTTTGTCCTTTCCAAGGGCCATTGCGCACCTGGTCTGTACGCTGCCCTGGCACACCGGGGCTTCTTCCCTGTGGAAGACCTGCTCCAGCTGCGTAAGGTTGGCAGCTATTTGCAGGGCCACCCCAATATGAACAGCGTTCCCGGCGTGGATATGTCCACCGGTTCTCTGGGCCAGGGTATCTCCACCGCCTGCGGCATGGCACTGGCTGCCAAGGTGGCCAAGAAGGATTACCGGGTCTACACCCTGCTGGGTGACGGCGAGATCCAGGAGGGCCAGGTCTGGGAGGCCTGCATGTTTGCAAGCCATTATAATCTGGACAATCTGGTGGTTATCATTGACAACAACAATCTGCAGATCGATGGCGACATCCGCAAGGTCATGAACCCCCATCCCATCGATTCCAAGCTGGAAGCCTTCGGCTTTGATGTCCAGTGCATCGACGGCCACGATTTTGAACAGATCGAGGCTGCCATGAACCACGCAAAGACTGTCAAGGGTAAGCCCAGCGCCATCATTATGACCACTGTCAAGGGCAAGGACGTTTCCTTCATGGAAAACGAGGCCGGCTGGCACGGTGTGGCACCCAACGATGCCCAGTACGAGCAGGCTATGGCAGAGCTGAATGCCAAACTTTCTGAACTGGAGGGCATGTAACATGGCAGATGTAAAGAAAATGGCGACCCGTGAGGGTTATGGCAAGGCCCTGGTAGAGCTGGGCAGGGAGCACGACGACATCGTTGTCCTGGATGCTGACCTGGCAGGTTCCACCAAGACCGGTATGTTCGGCAAGGCTTATCCCGACCGTCACTTCAACTGCGGCATTGCCGAGGCAGACATGATGTGTGTTGCTGCCGGTCTGGCCGCTTCCGGTATGACCCCCTTTGCTTCCTCTTTCGCAATGTTTGCTTCCGGCCGTGCTTACGAGCAGATCCGCAACTCCATCGGCTACACCCGCCTGAATGTCAAGATCGGCGCTTCCCACGGCGGCCTGTCCGTTGGTGAGGACGGCGCATCCCATCAGTGCTGTGAGGATTTCGCTCTGATGCGTTCCATTCCCGGTATGGTGGTCATCTGCCCCGCTGACGGCGTGGAGGCGGAAGCTGCTACCAAGGCTGCTTACGAGTACCAGGGCCCCGTGTACCTGCGTATGGGCAGACTGGCTGTGCCCGTGTTCCATGAGGAAGGCTTTACCTTCGAGATCGGCAAGGGCGAAGTGATGCGCGACGGCAATGATATTGCCATCATCGCCAACGGTCTGATGGTCTACGAGGCTGTTCAGGCTGGTGAGAAACTGGCAGAAATGGGCATCAACGCCCGGATCATCAACATGTCCACCATCAAGCCTCTGGATGAGGAGCTGGTGCTGAAGGCTGCCAAGGAGTGCGGCAAGATCATCACCTGCGAGGAGCATTCCGTCATCGGCGGCCTGGGCGAGGCTGTGTGCAGCTATCTGTCTGAAGTCTATCCTACTCCCGTCAAGCGGATCGGTGTCAACGATCAGTTCGGCTTCTCCGGCCCCGCTTATGAAGTCCTGCGGGAGTTCGGCCTGTGCGCAGACAATATCGTGAAGGTCACCAAGGAATTTTTGGGCAAGTAAGGGTATCTTTGATCAAGCGCTGCCCGTAAAAAGAGAAAAATGTAGGGCGGGGTCATGACCCCGCCGGGCAGCAGCAATGCCTGAGCGCCGGAATGGTTCCGCTCAGAAAGCGTAAGTGCCCGGCGGAGGCATGCCTCCGCCCTACAGCATATTTTGGAAGGCAAGAAATGCTTATGAAGATCATGACAGTCAACGGCAGGGAATTTGCTGTAAAGAAACTTCTGGGGAAAGGAAAAGGCGGCTATTCCTGGCTGGTTACCGATGAGGCAGGGGCGTATGTGCTCAAGCAGATCCATCATGAGCCCTGTGATTACTATACGTTTGGTGACAAGCTGGAATCTGAATTGCGGGATTATGAGCGACTCCGCAAAATCGGTATCCCCATGCCGGAGCTTCTGGATGTGGACAGGGAGCAGGAGCGGATTCTGAAACGGTACATCCCCGGAGATACCATTGATCAATTGGTGAAGGGAGACCGGATGGAAGATAGTTACTACCGGCAGATGGAGGATATGTGCCGTCTGCTGTATCCGGCAAACACCAACATCGACTACTTTCCTACCAATTTCGTGGTGAATGACGGGAACGTTTACTATGTGGATTTTGAGTGCAACGACTACATGGAAGCCTGGGATTATGAACACTGGGGAAAGCAGTACTGGTGGAAAAGTGAAGCATTTCGCACCTATTTTGGAGTTTGAACATGGAAACAAAACACAGAGCGCTGATCCGCCGGGAACTGCTGAAGATCCAGTCCCAGGAGCAGAAGCTGCGGAAAAAGGCGGAAAAGGCCAAGCCGGTGGCGTGGAAATCGGCTCTGGAGGAGAAGATCCCGGAAAAGGTTTATGTGGGTCTGGAAAAAGCCTTCTGCACCGGCTTTAAGCTTGTTTTTCAGCATGGCCGAAAGCTCATTGAACTGACTTACCGGAAGGGAAATATCCAGCAGGAGCATATCCTCCGGGATCAGGCCGTGCAGGCTGAGGCCAGCCGCCGGGATTTTAAACAAATGCAGAAGAATGTCCGGAAAGCCGGGGCTGTGAATATGGCGGTCACCACGGCAGAGGGCGTGGCTCTTGGGGCCTTGGGCGTGGGAATGCCGGATGTGGTCTTGTTTCTGGCGACGCTGCTGAAGGGTATTTACGAAACAGCCCTGCATTATGGCTTTGAATACGATACCCCGGCAGAACAGTACTTGATTTTAAAGATGATGTCTGCCTCTTTAAAAACCGGTAAGGCATGGCTCCGGGAGGATGCAAAAGTGGATGCGCTGCTCTGTGAAGATGCCATTGGCATGTCCCAGGAAATTCTGACAGAGCAGATCCAGAAAACTGCCTCGGCCTTTGCTATGGATATGCTGGTGTTAAAGTTTATCCAGGGGATTCCGGTGGTAGGTTTCCTGGGCGGCGCAGCCAACCCGGTGTATTACGGAAAGGTTATGGAGTATGTGCAGCGGAAGTATCGCAAACGCTACTTGCTGCGGCAGCTGAAATAAGGAATTCTCCTGCACCAGAACAATGACAACAATTCATAAAAAGGGTCTGCTGCACTTTTGCAGCAGACCCTTTTCTTGACGAATTGGCATTATGTGTCAGCGAGGCGTGATTTGTGCGATTACTCTTCCCAGTTGTGCCAGACATTCTGGACATCGTCATCGTCTTCCATGATATCCAGCAGCTTCTCCATCAGGGTGATATGCTCGGGAGATTCCAGCTTCTGATAGTTCTGGGGCACCATTTCGATCTGAGCGGAGACGAAGGTATACTTGCCCAGGTTTGCGACCACGTCGTTAAAGTCATCGGGCAGGGTGTAGATGGTGAAGACATCCTCTTCAGCCTCGAAATCGTCGGCGCCTGCGTCCATGGCATCCATCATGACTTCTTCTTCGTCCAGCTCGCCCTCGGAGTTGTCGATGACCAGAACGCCCTTCTTGTCGAAGGACCAGGACACGCAGCCGGAAGCGCCCAGATTGCCGCCGAACTTGTCGAAGTGGTGGCGCATGGAGCCTGCGGTACGGTTGCGGTTGTCGGTCATGGTTTCTACGATAACGGCAACACCGCCGGGGCCGTAGCCTTCGTAGGTGATGGACTCGTAGTTGTCGCCGCCGCCGGCACCGGAGGCCTTCTCCAGGCAGCG
>JAGBAI010000041.1 GCA_017939025.1 Oscillospiraceae bacterium | reverse complement strand
CACAGCCTCAACATTGATAATTTCGCTCATAGTCTTGTTGACCTCCTTTATAATCCACGCCGGAGTCGACGCACCGGCAGTGATACCAACATCAGTAACACCGGAAAAGTCCTCTACCTTCAATTCGCTGGCATTGTCCACCAGAAAGACTTTATCGCAGTGCTCTCGGCAAATCATAGCGAGACGGCCTGTGTTGGAGCTCTTGGGGTCACCTACAACGACCATTGCCTGACATACTTCACTCAGTTCTGCTGCTTCGCTTTGCCTATACTCAGTTGCTCTACATATTGTATCAAAAATTTTCAAGTTAGTAAACTGTTTTTTTGCAAAATCACCGCACGATTTCCACAAAGATTCCGTGTTTGTTGTCTGGCACACTAGGCAAATTGACGAATCCGTATCAATTTCTCCAGACTTTGCCCATTTCTCCAGGTCTGCACAGCTGGCAAAAACCTTGCATTCTCCACACCATCCGGCAATACCCTCCACCTCGGGATGGGTGGGTGTCCCGATGATCACAGGCAGCCTTCCCTCTTCCTCAGCACGACTGACAATGCCATGGATCCGCTTGACGAAGGGACAAGTGGCATCGATGAGTTCCGCACCGGTCTTTTCCAACCGTTCCACAACAGCCCGGGTCACGCCATGAGAACGGATGATGACCGTCTCTTCCGGCTGTGCCTCCTCGGGCTGCTCAATGACCCGGACACCCATTTTTTCAAACTTGTCCACCACATGACGGTTGTGGATGATCGGGCCCAGGGTCGCAACCTTTTTCCCAGCTGCGGCTGCCTGTTCCACCAGTTCTACTGCCCGGCTGACGCCGAAGCAGAAACCGGCGCTTTTGGCTGTGCGCACGCTCATAGTGCCACCTTCTTTGCGATGATCTCCTTCATGGCGGCGATGACTCCATCGATATCCAGTTCAGAAGTGTCCAGCTTGATAGAATCCCGGCTCATTTTCAGCGGCGCCACCTCCCGGTGGGTATCCTGGTAATCCCGCTGCTGGATCTCCTTCAGAACCTTTTCATAATCTGCCTTCTGTCCCTTGGCTTTCAGTTCATCGGTACGGCGCTTTGCCCGAACCTCCGGAGCAGCTGTCAGGAAAATCTTGACCGTAGCCCTGGGCAATACAACGGTACCGATATCCCGGCCGTCCATGATGACATTATAGTTCTCAGCAACTTCCCGCTGCATATCCAGCATGGCCTCCCGGACAATAGCGTGAGCTGCCACCAGGCTGGCCTTCTGACCAATCTCCTGGGTACGGATATCGTTTGTCACATCCATACCATTCATAATCATGTGCTGAAGACCATCCTCGTCGTATTCGATTTTCACGGTCAGTTCATCAATATAGCGGGTGATACCGTCAATATCCTTGGGTGCCACACCCCACAGATCAAAAAAGTATGCCACAGTGCGGTAAATCGCACCGGTATCCACATAATGATACTCCAGTTCCTTTGCCAGTCTTCGGGCAATGGTAGATTTACCGGCACCGGCAGGGCCGTCAATTGCAATAGAGATTTTCTTAGCCATAGTGTTTCCTCGTTGAATTTATTTTTATTGTTTACGAAGCTTTGCCAAAGCGTTGGCTTCTCTCGCCACCACTTCCTCCGGTGTCAGCCCCAGACTTTGGCCCACATCCTCGGGAGACTGAGGCTTTCCGCCTTCCAGTCCAAAGCGCAGGGTAAGCAGCTTCTGATCCAGTTCCTCAAGTCCCGACAGCAGATCTGCGATCCGCTGCCGCATCTGAAACAGTGCCGTGTCTTCCACCGCCTGCTCTTCCTCGGGATCCTCTTCCTCCGGTTCCTGAGGCTTCTTTACCTGAGCCAGAAGGCGGGCATCCTCCAGCATTTTCTTCACTGCAGACGCTTCCTCCGGACGCATGTGCAGCTCCTGAGCGATCTCTTCCAGCGTCGCATTGCGGCCAAGCTCTCCAAGGAGCCGCTCGTCGATCTGCCGGTAATCCTCCAGAGCCCCACGCATTTTCTGACCTACACCATTGGCCCGGGCCTGCAACGTCACAGCTTTTGCCATGTAAAAACGGATCCAGCGGTCACGGTGGGCAGTATAGTCACCATAGTGGTAATTTCTCACTGCCTGCCACAGTCCCAGACTGCCCTCCTGAATCAGATCCATCAGCAGAACACCGTAGCCTACAAATTCCTTTGCCAACTCCAGAACACGGCTGAGTCCCAGATTGGTCAGCATCTGTACAGCGGATTCTTCCCCTTTGGCATACCGCTCTGCCAGAAGGGTTTCCTCTCCCGCCGCCGGGATCTCTGCCAGTTCTTCCAGATACAGCCGCAGCGGATCATTTTCATCCAGATCCCGGGGATCCAGTCCTTTTTTTACCAGCTGCATTTCCCGGCGCAGCCGCACCGCTGCCTCTCCTGTTCCTCCCACACGGGGCAGACCGGAAATATCCAGGAACATACACCCGGTCTCCATGTCCTGCAGGGCATCCTCTACCTCCTGCTCAGAAGCCTCCTCCAGCAAGGAAAGCAGCGTCACCGCTGAAATCGTATCACCCATGCCTTTTGTTCGAATAAAAGTCTCCCATGGACTCTGTTCAAAGGAAAAATCCAAATCATTCATTTAAAAACGCCTCCAATCCAAAGCTTTCGCCGTTCTTCTGCAGTTTTTCCATGGACTGCCGCTCGATCTGGCGAACCCGCTCCTTGGAAATCCCCAGACGCTTTCCGATTTCCTCAAGGGAATAACAGACACCGTCCTCCATGCCAAAATGGAGCCGCAGAATCTGCTGCTGCCGTTCATTCAATGTGGACAGAAGCACCGCCATGGTATGCTCCAGTTCCTTACGCACCAGCTCCTCATAAGGCTGCGGAGCCTGGGCATCCTCAAGGAGTGTATGTAAGCTCCCATCCTCCCCATCTCCGGTAGGGAGATCCAGAGAGAACACCTCCGGCATCAGGCCAATCAGTTCCTTTACCTTATTTTCCGGAAGATGGCACCGCTGCGCGATCTGGGCTGTCGTAGGCTCCTCTTCCAGCTCCTGCCGCAGCTTGGCCCGTGCTACATCCACCTTGCGCATCCGCTCTGCTGTGTGCAAAGGCACACGGATCAAGCCTGCATGGTTCAGCAGGCACCGGGTAACACCCTGGCGGATCCATTTTGTCGCATAGGTAGAGAACCGAAAATCCAACGTATAATCAAACTTCCGGGCAGCAACCAGTAAACCAATACTTCCCTCCTGGATCAGATCCAGCAGCGCAACACCCCGTCCGGCGTATTCCTTTGCAATGCTGACCACCAGCCGCAGGTTAGAGGTGACCATATGCCGGATGGCCTCCTCGTCCCCTTCCGCGCAGCGCCGGGCGAGCACCCGCTCTTCCTGAGCTGTCAGCCGGGGATACTCCCGGATCTGGCTGAGAAACAGCTGTACATCGTCCTCGCCATGGATCGCATTATTCCGGATCTGCTTGTCCAATAGTTCTGTCATGCTTTGTATCCTTTACTTCTCTTCATCCGTTCCATCTGGGCCAAAAGATCGTCATTTGTCTCAATTTTTCCGGACTGGTGTTCCTGTTGAACGATCCGGACACAGTCCATGAAGGCCTGCTCATTAACAGGGCCCTGCTGGCTCTGAAAAACACTGGCTAAATGTGCCATCTGTTCCGGTGTAAAGTCCGTCAACCCGGCAGCAGAAACCTCCAGCCCCTGCCGGTGGCGCTGCATCAGCTGTCCAAAGGCCTGTCCCAGCAAATCAGAGGAGAACATCTCCGGCGTCAGATCCTTTGCCAGATCCAGCAATGCCGGCTGATGAATACTCTGACGAAGGATCACTTCCTCCGCCCGGGCAGACTTCAGATTGGTGTAATGGATATTCCGGTCCTTTGGCTGCAAATTCCTGGCAGGAGACAGGTCAATCTTCTCCTGCTTCTTTTTCTCCCGGGCAATACGCCGCTTGAAAGCCCGATTGACTTCCAGCTTCATGGCATCCAGACTGATTTTTGCCGTTTCCGCCACCCGTCCGGCGTAGACCTCCCGCTGAACAGAACTGCCCAGAGTGCAGATCAGCTCCGCACTTTCCTGAAGGTATTTCACCTTCTGATCATCGTCCTGCAGATCGTACTTTCTGAAAATGGCATTCAGCTGGTATTCCACCCGGTTGGAGGATTCCTCCAGCAGCAGCTTAAACCGGTCTGCGCCAAACTTCTTTAAAAATTCATCGGGATCCTTGGCATCCCGCATTTGCAGGACTTTTACCTGCAAGCCCGCCTTTTCCAGAATCGGAATGGCCCGTTTGGTTGCATTTTGTCCGGCGGTGTCGCCGTCGTAGATCAGCACCACCTGTTCGGTGTACTTACTCAGCAGCGCCGCACCATCCTCCGTCAGCGCAGTACCTAAAGAGGCCACCGCGCAGTCAAAGCCATACTGGTGCAGGGCGATGGCATCCATGTACCCTTCCACCAGGATCAGATAGCCCAGCTTGCTCTTTTTCGCCAAATTCAGTGCAAAAAGGTTCTTTCGCTTGTTAAAAATCAGGGTTTCCGGGGAATTTAAGTATTTTGCCGCATCCTTCTGATCCTTCATGATCCGGCCGCCGAAGCCGATGACATTTCCCCGAACATCGATAATCGGGAACATCAGCCGGTCCCGGAACCGGTCAAAAAGATTGCCGTTTTTCCGTGAAACCGTCACCAGACCGGAATCCCTCAGTTCCTGGTCGGTATAGCCCTTTTTCCGCATAGCTGTTACCAACGCGTCCCAGCTGTCGGGAGCGTAGCCGATGCCGAACCGGGTCAGAATGCCCTTGGGCATCCCCCGGTTATAAGCATACTGCAAAGCCTGCGCACCAGCAGGCGCATACAACTGGCTGTGAAAGAATCGCGCCGCTTCCTTATGCAGTGCCCAGAGCCGTTCCTGCTGACGGTAGCGGGACTGATATTGCTCGTCGTCAGGAACCTCCATACCGGCCCGCTTGGCCAGCGCCCGAACGGCATCGGGATAGGAAAGGCCCTCGATCTCCATCTGAAAATTGATAACGCTGCCACCCTTATGGCAGCCGAAGCAATAGTAAATCCCCTTATCCGGAGCAACCGAAAAGGACGCTGTTTTTTCTCCGTGGAAAGGACACAGACCAAAGAGATTGGAGCCGGAACGCTTCAGGCTCACATATTGTCCGACCACATCCTCGATGGGATTTCTTGCGGTTAATTCATCTAAAAACGCGGGAGGAAATGCCATGCTTCCGACCCCCTTTCGTGAAATGTGGAGCTTTGATACTGGAGTGTGAATTTATTAAGAATGAGGAATCAAGTGTCAGGTGTTTTTCTGGATTTCAGGCAAACAAGCGCCATAATTAGATAATAAGCTGCAAATGCAACCCCGATGGGCATCGTATCCATCACCATCCCGGCGGAATTTTCCAGACGCTCCCAGATGATGATCCCGCCGGTGACTGCGCCTATCAGGCCGCCCCAGGGTCTTCCCATGCACAGCAGTGCACTCCCAGCCATGGAGCAGGCCAGATAGGCCCATGCCGTAGGATTAAAGCCCCCAAAACCGAAAAGCAGCCCGATGGTGCCTACAAACATGCACACAATAAACGCCGGCGCAATATAAAGCAGCTTCTTCACATTCTCACCTCATAATTGTCAATTGACCATTGCCAACTGTCAATTGGATATTATACCACATCAGCCCCGAACGTGCCAGCCTGTGGGAATGAAAATTTCTGTATATTTGTCGATAGCATAGTTATCCGTCATGCCGGCAATATAGTCACAGACAGTACGCTCCATGCCGTCAAAGCTCAGCTGGGGATGGAAATCCTCCGGCAGAGCATCGGGATTTGCCATGTAGTATTCAAACAGCCTCTGGAGCATGGCCTTTGCCTTGCTTTCCTCGGCCTTGGCAATGGGACTGCGGTAGACATTTTCAAACATGAAGCTGCGCAGATCCTTCAGTGCTTTCTCTACGGCAGGAGACAATTGAATGCAGCCAGCTTCCCGGGAAACATGGATGATATCCGTCACCAGCGTATTGATCCGCACAGAATGGGTATGTCCCAAAACATCTGTAATGGCGCTGGGAATATCGTCATTGGTGAGGATTCCCGCCCGGATGGCATCATCAATATCGTGATTGACATAAGCGATCTGATCACTTCGGCGGACGATCTGCCCTTCCAGTGTTTCCGGCCAGGGATCACCGGTGTGACAGAGAATACCGTTGCGGACTTCCCAGGTCAAATTCAGGCCCATTCCATCCTTTTCCAGCACATCCACCACCCGCAGGCTCTGTTCATTGTGCTTAAAGGGCTTTCCCATACATTTGGTCAATGCCACCTCACCGGCATGGCCGAAGGGGGTATGGCCCAGATCATGGCCCATAGCAACGGCCTCCGCCAGGTCTTCATTCAGACCCAACGCCCGGGTGATGGTACTGGCGATTCTTGCCACTTCCAGAGTATGTGTCATACGGGTACGGTAATGGTCACCCTCCGGCTGCAAAAACACCTGAGTCTTATGTACCAGCCGCCGGAACGCCTTGCAGTGAACAATCCGGTCAATGTCCCGCTGATAACAGGTACGCACATCCTCCGGCCTGTCCTCTTCAAACCGGGGACGGCCCTTGGTTTTATCCGCAAAGGATGCCAACGGGTTCAATCTTCTGTGTTCCTGCCGCTCCAGTTCTTCCCGTATTGTCATGCACACCACTCCGTTCCATCGAAAACTGCCAACTGTACAATGTTAACCGTCAACTGGGAAAGCCCGGTATTCCTGTCCCAGTTCCATACCCTCCACCGTTCCGGCGGTCATGTCTGTGAGTTTTTCCAAAAAGGTTTCTGTCAACGCTTCCGGGAACAACAGCTCCAGCTCCACTTCCGCACCGAAATCTGTCTGGCGGATGATGCCCTCACATTCGCTCACCAGCAGCTTCACCCGCTCGTAGAAGTTGTAGGGACAGGGCACATACAGCACCGTCCAGACCCGCTTCATGGACTTTCCTGCCGCATCCACTGCAATCTTTGCGCCCTTGGTATAGGCCCGGACAAGGCCGCCAGCACCCAGCAGGATACCGCCAAAATACCGGGTCACCACGCAGACGATGTTGTATAAGCCCTCCCGCTGCAAAACCTGCAGCATGGGCATACCGGCAGTGCCTCCCGGCTCACCGTCATCGGAAAAACGGACGGCACCGTCTTTGATGACATATGCCCAGCAATTATGTGTGGCATCGTAGTGCTGTTTTTTCATCTGCTGGATTTTTTCCAGCGCCTCTTCTTCTGTTTCCACCGGCCAGACGCGGCCGATAAAGTGGGATTTCTTTTCATAAAATTCATCCTCCCCAAATTGGGTCGGAATCAGATATTCATCCATCCTATCACATCTCCAATGCGATATAGTCTCTAAGACGGCCATACAGGATATCATCCACAATAGTCTCCACCTCAATGCCGTCGGCAGTGTAATCCACATTCAGTACCTGAGCATTGTTGTGAAGCGTCTCCACCATGCCGCCCATGGAATAAGGCAGGCAGACAATAATATGGTGACGGGCATGATCCAGCGCCTTTTCAATTACCTTCAGCAGGCCGTCCATATTCATGCCCCGCTTGGCTGAGATTGCCACCACATCATTGCCATTGGGAATATCTTCCGGATACACCAAATCTGCCTTGTTATAGCAGCGCAGCACGGGAGTCTTCGGCTTGGCAAGCTTGCCAATGAGCTTTTCAACAACTTCGATATGCTCCTCCCGGTTGGGATCGGAAGCATCGATAACATGCAGCAGCAAATCCGCATATTCCAGCTCTTCCAGGGTCGCATGGAAGGCATTCACCAGATGATGGGGCAGCTTTGCAATAAAACCGACAGTATCCGAAAGGATCACGTCCAGATTGTCAGAAACCGTCAGCTGCCGGGATGTGGTGTCCAGAGTATCAAACAACCGGTTATTGGCGGGAATACCAGCTCCCGTCAACTGATTTAACAGGGTGGATTTTCCAGCATTGGTGTAGCCCACGATGGCAACCACCGGGACAGAATTCTTCATTCGATTCTGCCGCTGCACTCCCCGGACTTTACGAACCTGTTCCAGCTCCGTTTCCAGCCGGTTGATCCGTTCCCGGATATGGCGGCGATCAGATTCCAGCTTTGTCTCACCGGGGCCCCGGGTACCGATGCCGCCACCCTGCCGGGACAGACTGGCACCCATGCCGGAAAGTCTTGGCAGCAAATATTTATACTGTGCCAGTTCCACCTGCAGGCGGCCCTCTTTTGTTTTGGCCCGCTGGGCAAAAATGTCCAGAATCAAAGCGCTTCTGTCCAGAACCGTAACACCAATGATTTCCTCCAATGCCCGGATATTGCCGGGAGACAGCTCATTGTCAAATACCACCATGGTGGATGCTGTCGCTTCCACCAGCATTTTCACTTCAATGGCCTTACCCTCACCGATAAAGGAGTGGGAATCCGGGGTATGGCGGTTCTGCAGAACTTTTCCGGTACAGAAGCCGCCGGCAGTCTCCAACAGAGCCTCCAGTTCCTCCAGAGTTTCATCCGTCGCCGTTTGGTCTTTTTTAAAGCAGTCGGCGTTCAGCCCCACCAGAACTGCCCGTTCCTGCACATGCTGTTCAAAGGTCGCTTCCATAAATCCTCCATGTTCTTTGTCATTCCGAGCCAGCCCGCAGGCTGGTATGGGAATCCCCCGGATTCTGGAGGAGATTGCCATGTCGCTTCGCTCCTCGCAATGACATTCATTTTTTATAGTATATCACAGGATGTCCTGCTACGACAACAAATTTCCTTCTAAAATTGTAAACAAATAAAAAATCCGCACTGCAAAGCGCAGTGCGGAAATTTTCGTTTCTTACTTCAGGCCAAAACGCTTGTTGAAGCGATCAACACGTCCACCGGTGTCAACCAGCTTCTGCTTGCCGGTATAGAAAGGGTGGCACTTGGAGCAGATCTCAACACGAATGTCCTTCTTGGTAGAACCGGTAGTAAAGACATTGCCGCAAGCGCAGCGGATGGTGGTCTGTTCGTACTTGGGATGGATACCTTCCTTCATTTCGTTCACCTCTTTCGTATCAGTTAAAGGGCATAGATGCCCATTGATTTTTCAATCGCCCGGATATCATAACACAACTGCACCCAAAATGCAAGCATTATTTTGGTATTTTTTAAAATATTTTAGAATACGGATTCCCATTGCCCTTCAAAGAGTTTCGGATCGATTTTCTTATCCCGCCAGTAAAATTCTTTATCATGCTCTCCGATAGGCCGCAGTACCCGGCAGGGGTTCCCCACCGCCACCACATTGGCAGGGATATCCTTCGTGACGATACTGCCTGCACCAATGACAGAGTTATCCCCAATGGTAACACCAGGCATAACAATCACACCGGCACCAAGCCAGCAGTTGCGGCCGATGTGAACAGGCAGATTATACTGCAACCCCTTCTCCCGCAGCGTCGGATCAATGGGATGACCGGCAGTCGCAAGAACAACATTCGGCCCCATCATTGTATAATCGCCAACATAAATGTGGGTATCATCCACCAGTTTCACGCCTGCATTGATATACACATTTTTTCCCAGATGCACATGATGGCCGCCCCAGTTGGCAAAATAGGGAGATTCCACATAGGTTCCTTCCCCCACCTCCGCAAACACCTGCCGCAGCAGCTGACGGCGCTTTTCCATATTCAACCGGGAAGTGCGGTTATATTCATCCATGATGTCCAGATAGCTCAGCTGCTCCAACATGATCTCATCACCGCTGGGAAAGTAGATATCTCCGGAATGGATCTTCTCTTTTTCCGTCATGGGAATACTCCTTAAAACGCCCAGTTGCCGCCCCGGAAAATGGCCACGGTGCTGCCGTCGGCGCAGATACCATCAATGTTCATGGAATCGCAGCCGATCATAAAATCCTCATGGATCATGGAATCGTTGATGCCCAGAGCGCGGCATTCTTCCAGAGTCTTATTCTGGAAATCCCGGATAGTATCCGCAAAGCCCATACCCACTGCCAGATGGCAGGCAGCGTTCTCATCAAACAGCGTGCTGTAGAACAGGATACCGCTTTCGCTGATGGGGCTCTTCTGGGGCACCAACGCACACTCGCCCAGATAGGCAGCACCTTCGTCCATGGAGATCATGGTCTTCAGCAGCTCGGCACCGCTTTCTGCGCCGCAGTCCACCACCTTGCCGCCCTCAAAGCGGAACCAGAACTGGTCGATGAGCTGGCCCCGGTATGACAGGGGCTTGGTGGAATAAACGATACCCTCTGCCTGACCCCGCATGGGAGATATGAAACATTCTTCTGTAGGAATGTTGGGATTGAAATAAATGCCCTGGAGGCTGGTGTCTCCGCCGCCACGCCATTCACTTTCCTCGATCAAGCCAACAGTCAGATCCGTACCGTTGTCAGCAGTATAGTGGAGAGAACGGATATTCAGGCTGTTCAAATAATCGCACCGGGCCTTCATATCGGCGTTGTGCTCCTCCCAGGCTTTGATAGGATCTTCCGTGACCCGGGAGCAGGAGAGAATGGCCTCCCACAGTTTTTCCATAGCGGTGCTGGTGCGCATACCGGGGAATACCTTCTTGGCCCAGGCTTCACCGGGAACAGCAGCAATACACCACTGCTCCTTATTCTCACGGCGATCCCGATAAGGCTTCAGAATGGGATAGGACATCTGGCGGGCCTTGGTAACCTTATCCATGTTCATGCCCTTGAGGCCATCAGGATCTTCAGAAATGATGTGGATCCGGCAGGGCAAAACCTGACACTGGTGCTCCTGCTTGGCCTTCTGCCATTCGGTAACAGTTCCCAGCGTCTTGACAGACTGGTAGCGGACATGGAGCTTTTCCAGCGGCTGGTAAGCCCATTCCACAGTAACCTTCTTTGCCTTGGCCTTATAGGCCTCCTCTACCACCATTTTCACAAATTCCGGCTGATCCAGGTCAGCGTGGATCACGACCTCCTGGCCCTTCTGGACATTGACGCCGCATTTGACAATGAGCTTGGCATATTCTCTTAAAACAGTTTTCTTCATGGGGTATTGCTCCTTTGTTATAAACTTAGGCTAGTGTAACAGATTTTACCCAATCCGTCAATGCTTGTTGCATTTGATTTGAAATTGGTTTATAATGAGCACACCAAATATGGGAGGGATCGTCATGCTCACCAAAGAACAATTCCAGAAGAAGATTTCACAGGGCATCCACATTTTAGACGGTGCTACCGGCTCCAATCTACGAAATTCCGGTATGCCCAAGGGCTGCTGTACCGAACAATGGGTACTGGAAAATCCGGAGCCTCTGGTCTCCCTCCAGCGGGCCTATGCTGAGGCTGGCTCCCAGATCATTTATGCCCCCACCTTTCAGGCCCAGCCTATTGCGCTGCAAACCGTGGGGCTGGATAAGCAGACAGAAAAGATCAATGAAGCGCTGGTATCCCTCTCCCGTTCCGCAGCCCCCGGCTGCCTCATTGCCGGTGATCTGACCACGCTGGCAACTTTCTGTGACAGCTGGGATGAAGCCAATTTTGATGTTCTGGTGGAAAATTACCGCCGCCAGATCCGTGGTCTGATCAACGGAGGCGCTGATCTTCTGGTAGGCGAAACCCTGCTGTACCAGCAGGAAGCTGAGGCCATTCTCTGCGCTGCCGAATTGGAAGGTGCCGGCGCCCAGATGTACACCTTCACCATGCAGCCAGACGGCAGTCTTTTTTCCGGTGCAGATGCCGGAAAAGCCCTGCGGGAACTGGAACAGGCCGGTGCTGCCGCTGTAGGCTTCAACTGCGTGGCAGCGGACATGATGCTGCCTTACCTTGTCACCAAACTGCGCCGGTATGTGAAGGGCCCGCTGATCTGCAAGCCCAACGCCGGTGTTCCCACCATCGGCGCTGACGGCATTGCCCACTACTCCCAGACTCCGGAGGAATTCGCCGGATTTGTCAGACAGTGCAGGGAAAATGGCGCCACCATCCTGGGCGGCTGCTGCGGCACTGCGCCGGACTATATCGCCGCTTTGAAGGAATTTTAAACCTATGAAAGAAGAAATCTTATCCCGACTCTCCCCCGCATATCCCTGGAAGGAACACTTCCATTACTTTGACGAACTGGGTTCCACCAATGACCTGCTGAAAACCATGGCAAAAGAAGGGGCACCTCACGGCACCGTGATTATTGCCGATCATCAAACCGGTGGACATGGGCGGATGGGACGCAGTTTCCATTCCCCTGGCGGTGTGGGGGTTTATTTAAGCATTCTGCTCCGACCCAACTGTGCTCCTGTGGAGCTGCTGCATCTGACCTGCGCTGTGGCTGTTGCCATGTGTGATGCCATGGAAGCTGCTGTCGGCCTTCGGCCCGGCATCAAATGGACAAATGATTTGGTGTATAACAAGCGCAAACTGGGCGGTATCCTCACAGAACTGGGCTTGACACCAACAGGTATGGTGGACTACGCCATCATCGGCATCGGCATCAACTGCTGCCAGAATCTTTCCGATTTTGCTCCGGACATTCAGCATATAGCTGGTTCCCTCGCCATGGTCACCGGAAAAGAGATCGACCGGGCTTCCGTTGCCGCCGCCATGATGGACGCCCTGCTCCGGATGGACAAGACGCTTCTGTCCCGGAAGCAAGCAATGTTGGGCCAATACCGCGCTGACTGCATCACCGTTGGTCAGGACATCTCCCTGCTCCGGGGGGACGAAGTCCGCCACGGGCACGCCGAGGATGTGGACGAAGCCGGCGCGCTGGTGGTTCGCTTCCCAGACGGGCATACTGAAGCTGTCAATTCCGGCGAAGTCAGTGTCCGGGGCATGTATGGCTATCTGTAACGTCAGAAAAAAGTATTGCTTTTTCTTCCAGTTTTGGTTATACTTAAAGCAGATAAAATAATTATCGGAGGAACCTGTTATGAAGCCTATCAATACCATCATCAAGATCCTGACCACTCTGGCTGCCGTTGCCGGTGCTGTTTACATCATCGCTACCTACGGTGAAAAGATCGTAGCTTCTGCCAAGAAGCTGTGGAACGCTATGCCCAAGTGCCCCGAGTGCGAGGAAGCCGAAGTGGTAGAAGAGTTCGTGGAAGAGACTGCTGAGGCTCCTGCTGAAGAGCCTGCTGCTGAGGAAGTTCCCGTTGAGGAAGCCGTTGAAGAGCCCGCTCCCGAGATCGTCGTCACCGAGAACGAGCCTGTTGCAGAAGAAACTGACTTTGCTGAGTAATAATCCATCAGATCAGCCCGGGACAGAAAACTGTCCCGGGTTTCTTTTATACCGTTTTGCAAAGCGCACTTGACATTTTACGCAAAGCGTGCTATGCTAATAATGCAAAGTTAACTTAGCATTTTCTTCTACATGGACGCATGGAGAAGAAAGAAGGAGCTTACTTATGAAGAACAATATCCGTCAGCTGCGCAAATCGCGCAAGCTGTCTCAGGAGGAGCTGGCAGAGGCCGTGGGTACCACACGGCAGACCATCACCTCCATCGAAGTTGGAAAATACACAGCCTCCCTGCCCCTGGCCTATAAAATTTCAAGGTTTTTCGGGCTGAGCATTGAGGAAGTATTCGATTTCTCGGAACTGGAGGATTGAATTATGGAGTACAAAAAGAAATTGAAGCAGCGGCTTTTTGTAAATCTTGCCTGGGCCGTTTTCGGTGGCGCTATGACTCTGTACTGGTTACTTTCCGGTACCGATAATGCCTATTCCCTTTCTCTTGGCATCGCTTTTATCATCATGGGCATTATCCGCACTGTTCAATACAACCACATCGTCCATGACAAAAAAGCCATGAAGGAACAGGAGACCGCAGAAAAAGACGAGCGAAATAAAATGATGTCCGAACGGGCCAAAAGCTGGACTTTTTCCCTTTCCCTGTTCGTTGCCGGTGATATCTGCATTATCCTGTCTCTGCTTGGAAAGCATGAAGCCGCTCTTCCTTTCGCCTGGTATGTGTGCGGTATGACGGTAGTTTACTGGATCTGCTGGAATATTATTCGCAAAAAGTATTGAGGTAACACTATGGAACAATATCGCGAAAAAGTCAAAAAACAGAATATCATTTTGTCCATTTGCAGCGTAATTCTGGCCCTGTGCTCCGGTTTTGCCCTTGCGTCTGAGTTGGAATTGCTGAAGATTGCCCCAGCTATGCCCGCTAGCCACTGGATATCCATGTGGCGTGGCTTTGTAGGAGGTGCCTCAACAGGACTGCTTTGCCTGACACTCTTCGCTTTGATCCGGAACCTTTTCGCGCTCAAGGATGACAGAAAGCTTCGAAAACTGTATGTCAAAACCCATGATGAACGGACGTTGCAGCTGTTCCACAACGCCCGCAGTGCTGCCATGTCTGTATTTCTCATCGGCGGCCTCATTGCCGTCATCGTCACCGGATATTTTAATCCCACGGTCAGTCTTACCATTCTGGCCTGTGTGATGGTTTGCAGCAGCTTATGCTTGTGGTTTAAAGTGTATTACGATAAAAAATACTAAAATGATAGGGCGGGGTCATGACCCCGCCCTGCATTATATTTTTTACCATTTTCAGAAGTTTGTCATTATGGTGATCAGCATCTGAACGCACTTTTCCATATCCTCAACCGGGATAAACTCAAACCGGCCATGGTAGTTCTCGCCGCCGGTACACAGGTTGGGACAGGGCAGGCCTTCATAGCTCAAACGTGCGCCATCGGTGCCGCCCCGGATGGGTACTTCTTTTGCCTCCATGCCAACCTTTTTCATAGCCTCCTTGGCCCGGTCCACAACGTACATCACAGGCTCAATATGCTTTTTCATGTTAAAGTAGCTGTCTTTGATGGAAAGCTCCAGAGTCCCTTCGCCGTACTTGGCGTTGAT
Source organism: Oscillospiraceae bacterium (assembly GCA_017939025.1). The sequence goes on along the minus strand of JAGBAI010000041.1, from coordinate 3,724 downwards.
ATACTCCGCAGCTGCACGCATGACAGCTTTCTTCTCCTCAAACCTGGTCATGTCATGGTCGCGGATGATGAAGTACAACTCACTTCGCTCTACCTCGCCCTTCATGTCCGTCAGATGGATGAAGCCCTCGTAACCGTCGGTAGACTCGGGCCGCTGATGGACAGGCAGCAGGTTCACAAACTCCATAGCAATATACTGAGAGTTGACCATCTTATTCTTGGCGCTGCCGGGATGGATGTTCAGACCATGGAACACAGCATAAGCAGAAGCGCCATTGAAATTCTCATACTCGATTTCGCCAATGGGGCCGCCGTCGGAGGTATAGGCATAGTCCGCACCGAAGCCCTTCACATCAAACAGGTCGGCGCCTCTGCCGATCTCTTCGTCGGGGGTGAATCCAATCTTCAAGGTAGCATGCTTGCCGCCCAGAGTCAGCAGATGCTCGGCACAGGTCATAATTTCCGCAATGCCTGCCTTGTCATCGGCACCCAGCAGAGTGGTGCCGTCGGTGACGATCAGATGCTTGCCGACATGGTTTTTAAGGCTTGGATAATCGCTTTCCTTCATCCAGATATCCTTTTCGGGATTCAGACACAGATCACCACCGTGATATTCCACCACCTTCGCCTTGATATCCGCACCGGAGGCATCGGGGGAAGTATCCATGTGGGCGATGAGGCCGATGGTGGGCAGACCGGGATCGCCGGGTACAGTGCCGTAAACATAGCCGTTGTCATCCATAAAGGCATCGGAAATACCCATGGCCTTCATCTCCTCCACAATAGCAGCGCCCAGCAGCTTCTGCTTGGCGGTGGAAGGACAGGTAGGAGAATTCTCATCAGACTGGGTGTCGAAGGAAACATAGCGCAGGAAGCGCTCTTGTACGTTGCTCATAAACAAACTCCTTTACATTTTAAGTTGACAGTTGACAATTGACAGTTGACAGTTATGCAATATCAGCGGTGATTTAAAATATCGCGGAGGGATTCCTTAACTGTCAACTGTTAACTTTCAACTGTCAACTCAGAAAAGCCGCCGCTTACTGCGGCGGCTTTTCGCTAAAGTTTCTTACTTGACCAGCTCAGCGGTATCCTGAGCGATCATCAGCTCTTCGTTAGTGGGGATGACCCAAACCTGAACGGCGGAGTCGTCAGTGGAGATCTTGTTCTCGCAGCCGCGGATCTTGTTCTTCTCGGCGTCGATCTTGATGCCCAGGTACTCCAGGTTCTTGCAGATGCGTGCACGCATGGTAGCGGAGTTCTCACCGACACCAGCGGTGAACACCAGGCAGTCCAGGCCGCCCAGAACAGCAGCGTAGGAGCCGATGTACTTACGGACTTCGTAAGCGAACTTCTCCAGAGCCAGCTCGCAGTCAGCATTGCCGGCAACAGCCTGCTCTTCGATGTCACGGAAGTCGGAGGAAACGCCGGAGATGGCCAGAACGCCGGACTTCTTGTTCAGCTCGTTCAGAACCTGGTCGACAGTCTTATTGTACTTGTTGGCAATGAACTGCACAACACCGGCATCCAGGTCGCCGGAGCGGGTACCCATAGGTACGCCGGCCAGAGGAGTCAGGCCCATGGAGGTGTCCATGCACTTGCCGTCCTTAACAGCGGACAGGGAGGAGCCGTTACCCAGGTGGCAGTTGACGACCTTCAGATCCTTCTTACCGGTCAGAGCGATGGCGCGGTTGGTAACATACTTGTGAGAAGTGCCGTGGAAGCCGTAGCGACGCAGAGAATCGTTCTCATAGTACTCAGTGGGGATGGCGTAGCGGTAAGCCTCGGCGGGCATGGTCATATGGAAAGCGGTATCGAAAACAGCAACCTGAGGAGTGGTGGGCATCAGCTTCTGGCAGGCGGTAATGCCCAGCAGGTTAGCAGGGTTATGCAGGGGGCCCAGAGGGATGCACTCTTCGATGCCCTTGATGACGGCCTCGTCGATGATACAGGAAGCTGCAAACTTGTTGCCGCCGTGGACAACGCGGTGACCGACAGCGTCGATCTCAGCAACGGACTTGATCACGCCGATCTCAGCGTCGACCAGAGCGTCCATAACAGCAGCGATGGCTTCGCCGTGGGTGGGCATAGCGATTTCCTTAACGGTCTTACCGCCGTTAGCGCTGTGGGTCAGACGGCCGTCAATGCCGATACGCTCGCACAGGCCCTTGGCGGAAACGTCACCGGTCTCGGGATTCATCAGCTGATACTTCAGAGAAGAGGAGCCGGCGTTGATAACAAGAACATTCATTGGAATCTGCCTCCTAAAAATATTGTTTTATTATTTGGGGACTTTATGATATGATAACCATAATCATACTTGCATTTATTATAGTCCATGTTTCCCGATTTCTCAAGCCCTCTTTGGAAATTTTTTATAAAAAGGAGGAAATTTTTCCATGGTCGTTGGTATTGTTTGCGAATACAACCCCCTCCACCTGGGCCATTTGAAGCAGATCCGGATGATCCGGGAGCGTTATGGCAGCAATACTGCCATTGTCTGCGCCATGAGCGGCAATTTCGTTCAGCGGGGCATGCCCGCCATTATCGACAAGTCCCACCGTGCAGAAGCTGCCCTGGTCAGCGGCGCAGATCTGGTTCTGGAGCTTCCTGTCACCGCTGCCCTGTCCTCTGCCGAAGGGTTTGCATCAGCAGGCATCCGAATTCTCTCCCAGATCTGTGACATACTGTGCTTTGGCACTGAAACTGCTGACGGGGAAATACTGATGCAGACAGCAAACGCTTTGCTCAGTGACCAGTTTCCTCCCCTGCTGAAAGGTCAGCTGGAAAAGGGACTGTCCTTCCCTGCTGCCCGGCAGGCAGCCCTGGAAGAAATGGGATTGGAGGCAGCCCTTCTTTCCCAGCCCAACAACATTCTGGCTGTGGAATACTGTAAGGCTATTATCACCCAGAAAAGTTCCATGGAAATCTTCCCCATCCACCGGGCAGGCAGCTATCACGCAGAGGTAGCCGACGCAGAGAATCCCTCTGCCACTGCTGTTCGGAATCTGATGCTCTATGCCCATAACTGGAAAAGCTGTGTTCCCAGGGCAGCCCGGCCCATTTTTGAAAATGCACCGCTGCACACGCTGGAAGCCGGAGAGCGGGCTGTTCTTGGAAAGCTTCGCACCATGACAGACGCAGAATTCGAAGCCCTCCCCTACGGCAGTGAAGGTTTATGGCGCAAGCTGATGCACGCCAGCCGACGGGAGACATCTCTGGAAGACATCATCGCCGCTACCAAGTCCAAGCGCTATACCCGTACCCGGATCCAGCGAATGATTCTGTGCGCCTTCCTGGGTATTACCCGGGAAATGCTGGAAACGGAAGTACCTTACACCCGGATCCTGGCCTTCAATGACATCGGACGCAGCCTGTTGAACAGCAGCAAAAATACCGCCAATTTTCTGAACATCGGAACAAAAACCGACCATCCTTATTGGACACTGGAAAAACGCTGCGAGGATCTATACGGCCTGTTCGCACTGGACAGCCCCGAACCACCGGGCCGGGAAGAATTACGCCGCATCATTTATCCAAAGACAAAATAGCAAAAGGGCAGCACTCCAGGCTGCCCTTTAAACTTTGGTTCTATAATAAATGTTGGGGTCAGGCGATGAGCCTGGCCCCAAAGCCATGTCAAAATAAAAGTTGAGCATAGAGACAAAATCCTTTACAATGAATGTACCCCTACAACACAGAAAAGGAGGTCTCTATGCTCATGT
>JAGBAI010000040.1 GCA_017939025.1 Oscillospiraceae bacterium | reverse complement strand
TTTTGGTATGAGAAACTTCAATAATTTCAGAAAGAGAATCCTCTTCTGTAATACATAAAAATCGTGCCGGAGCTGCCGCTCCGACACGATCCTTAGATGTTTCATTTTGGCTCTACCCCAACTATTGACATAGAACCTTTTTTTAATTGGGGAAACCACCGGCTATACCGGCGGAGATGCCCTGTAAAAAAGCTTTCGCTTCAAGCATCGAGCGAAGCGAGCTGTTAGCAAAGGCACTTGCAAATTAGTACAACGAAGCAATAGAAGGGACAGTGCCCGTTTACGGGCGGCGGAGCAATCAATGCAATCGAAAGAATATCTTTAGATGTCCGCCGGTAAAACACGCTTCTAGGACTTAATCAAGCCTCCGGCATAGCTGGTGGTTTGTTCGAGACACATCTTCTTCCGGACATTGGAAGAACCAGAGAAATTGAAAATCTGCAAATGGTAAAACAAAGGCATCTATTAGCCGCCTGCAAACAATGGCAAAAGTTTATCCGAATCTGGTTAAAGTAAATAAGGAGAAAGAATTCGGTCAGGCGGCTAATAGGTGCCTCTGGTATTTAGTTTGTATGGGGCGGCGGACAAGTGCCGCCCCATACGCAGGTAAGGGAAATGATAAATGGTTGCAAATTACTTGACAGCCTGGGCAGCCTTCCACTGGGCCATCTTGCTGCGGACATCGGAGTTGATGTTCCAGATGAAGGTGAAGCAGCAGAAGGAGCACAGCGCAGCGATCATGGGGAAGCCGATGACCATCAGCTTGATGCCGGCGATGGTGGAATCAGCCTGGGGCAGGCCGGCTGCGGTGAGAGCTGCGTCGTAGCCGATGGCAGCGATGATCAGAACGGAAGCGGAGTTGGCGATGGTGGAGCCGATACGGCGGGACAGGGAGAAGAAGCCGTAGATGGTGCCCTCATTGCGCTTGCCGGTGAGGAATTCATTGTAGTCAATGGACTCAGCAACCAGACCCCACTGCATCTGGACAGACATGGTGATTAGACCGGAACCGATGGAGTTGGCAATGATGAAGATCCAGGCATTGGTTTCGGGGATCAACAGCGTGTAGGCCAGGGTGCAGGCCAGAACACCGAAGCCGCCCAGCAGGCAGACACGGATGATGGAAACCAGATCCCACTTCTTGGTCAGAATGGGAGCCACAACCAGAATGCAGATCATCAGCACGGAGGACAGAGTGGAAGCGTAGCCCTGCAGGCCGATGTTGCCCAGAACGTCAGCGTACATGTAGGTGGTAGCGCCCTGAGCCAGAGCCTGAACACCGCAGATGGAAATGGAGTGCAGAACCAGAGCCAGGAAAGCACGGTTCTTGGTGATGATGTTGAAGATGTCGGTGACTTTGATCTTCTCGGCTTCCTTCTCTTCAGCGGTCTTTTCCTCCACAGCGACAGCACCCTTGTTGCGCTCCTCGGTCAGCGCATAGTGCAGGAAGATGATGAAGCAGCCGACAATGGCGATGACCACGGAGGTCTTGCCGTAACCGGCAGCATTGTCGCCAAACTTGGCCAGACAGGCGGGGATCAGAGCGCCGCCGATCAGCTGTGCGAAGGTGGAACCAAAGCCACGGGCAGAAGACAGGGTAGCACGCTCAGCATCGTTCTTGGACATATTACCCAGAAGGGAGCCCATGCCGATGTTCATCATGGTATAGCCCAGCTCGTAAACGATCTTCAGCACAAAGGCTGCTGCGATCATGGCGAAGCCGCCGCCCAGCATGGGAGGCACCACGAAGAAGGATACCAGGCCCACAGCAATGATGGGAATGGAAGCCAGGATCCAGGGACGGAACTTGTCAGCACCGGGCTTTGCCTTGGCGAAGCACATATCCATGATGGTGCCCATCAGAGGATCGTTCACTGCGTCCCAGATGTTCCAGATCAGCAGCATGGTTGCCAGAATACCGGCATTGACCTGCATATGGACCTGCAGGAAGCGGGTCATGAAACCGGCCACCATCCACAGCGTGATGGAACCGCCGCAGTCGCCGCAGCCGTAGCCGACAATGTGCTTGATTGTCAGCTTGTCAGATTTGGTTTTTGCCATTGAGTTTATTTCCTCCTTTTTATTTTGCAGCCTGTTGAAGCTGCTTGCATGATAAAAAATATACCTCAGACCCTGAACGCATTCAAGTGACCAAAAGTAGGGTTTTGTTCCTTAAACTTACAAAAAGTACAGCTGTTTTTTTGGCGTATGATTTGACTTTCCAGGGTTGACCGGTGGTTGCTTTCTTTCTATAATAGGTGTGTAAAAGGGGGAGTCTGTATGTATCGCCGCTGTACGCTGGAAAAAGCTGTCCAGACCCAGAGAAAGTATGAAGATTGCCTGATTGCACTCATGAAGGAAAAGCCCTATGCGGAAATCACCATCAATGATATCTGTGACCGGATGGGCACTTCCCGGAAGTCTTTCTACCATTTCTTCAAAAATAAACAGGGGTGTCTTTTGGCGCTGATTGACCGGCTGTTTTATGAGTTTGTGGACTATCAGATCCCGGAAAACATGGATCTGAAAGGTTATTCCCCCCGTCTGATCCGGCAGATGCTCTATCAGCTGGAAACCAGGGAAGTCATGGATTTGCTGATCCGCAACAACCTGTTTGGCCTTCTGGACGAACGGCTGGTACTGCTGATCAAAGAAAATGCACAAAGTCATGGTGTCGATCCAAATACTTTTGAAGAGGATGCCATTGTTTATTATCTATGTGGCGTTATGGGTATTCGCTATAACTGGCATATTACCGGATACAAGCGTTCTATCTATGAAGTAGCGGAATCCATCCGCCGCCTGGCAACTCCGGAAATGCTGGAGAATTGGTAAAGACAGCAACTGCTTTAGTCCAACGGGAGTCGAACCCGCATCGGTTTTGACGGGCGGATTTCCGTCCATACATCGCAATTGTCCTTGACAATACGCCGAGCAAGGCAAGGACGACAAGTCCAAAAGCGCCAAACAGAGCCGCCGAAATGTGGTGCGTGTTCGACTCCCGTTGGACTAGGGCCGTATCCGATGAGGATACGGCCCATTTTTGTTTATACCACCAGGAAGGTACAGCTCATGGGTGCCAGCTCCACCTTGCCTGCCGCAACAGGGGCACCGGACAGGTCAGGCAGCTGCCAGTTTTCGCCCAGGACGAGATCACGGCCGTTCAGGGTCATGACGGTGGCGCGTTTGTTGCCGTCTTTACCGCTGAGAACATAAACCGTTCCGTCTGCGGGGATGTCGATGGTAGTGGCTTCGGTTTCGGAGTTGTGGATGATCAGATAGCATTTCTTTGTGGGATCCTCTTTGGCGGAGTGAACGTATACATGGGCACCCTCCCGGACAGCTTCCTTGCTGTCGTAGACGGTGTGACCCATGAGCCGCTTCCACAGCAGGACGGCAAAGTAGTTGGGACGGGGATCGAATACCTGCCGGGCCAGGAAGCCGTAGTCGGAGGCTGCCAGGGTGTTGTGGAAGATGACACCATTGGTCAGAGAAGCAAAGCTGCCCAGCTCATTCAGAGTCCGAAGCACATCCAGATAAGTGGAAGCCCAGCTGTCGCCACCGCCGCCTGCATCGCCGGATTCGGTGACCCAAATCTCCTTGCCGGGGGCATACTTGTCCCGGAAGGGAATGTAAGTGCGGGTAAAGTTGGAGGCAACAGCCAAATAATCCTCACTGTTTGCTTCGCTGGGATCCCAGTGTCCGGTGGGATGGACAGAAGCCAGACGGTCAGAAAGACCGTTGTAATAGTGGTAGCTGAACACATCCACGGGAACCTTGGTGCCGCCCAGCAGATCATCGCAGCCCACATTTTCCTCGCCTGCCAGCTGTTCCACACCGCCGACGGGCTTGCCGAAGCTGACCTTGTCACCACCGGTGGTGGAAGGGCCGACGTACAGGCATTCCGGATAATTCTCCTTCAGCCAGGAAGCGAAGGCATCCGCATCCCGGCGGTAGTGGGCGGCAGTATATCCCTTGGGACAGCCGGTTTCGGAGAGCATATTGGGTTCGTTGGTAAATTCCGCAGCCTGGATCGGGACACCGTATTCTTTGGAGAACCTGAAGAGCTTCTCGGCCTCGTGAGAAGGCCAGACTTCCTCCGCACTGTGCAGACCGGGACAGTTGGATACAGAAACCTTCAGCTTCAAGCCGCATTCCTTTACGAAGTCCAGAACACCGATCCACTGCTTCCTGGTCAGCACATTCAGATATCCCTCGGGCACAGTGCCATCGGTGTATTCTTCGTCAAAGTCATAGTAAGTCTTGGTAGCCCAGGTACCGGAGACACGGATCCAGGCAGTGCCCAGATCTTTTGTCAGTTTGCGTAGCTTTTCGTTGTACAGATCGATGGGAGGATAGACCTGCATCAGATCCTTGTACATGGCGGTAATGCCTTTTTCTGCATGAACAACAAACGGTTCCGTACCTGCGATCTGACCGGGGGTGTATGCCTTCCAGAAGGTACCGCCGGTGACCTCAGCGAACTCTACATTGTAGCTCATCAGAAGGGGATTGACCTCACGCAAGGCAGTCAGTTCAGCAGGATTCAGTTTTACAAATTCAGCCATAATGATTCTCCTTATTTTAGATGATGATAAAATAATATACTACGGATCATCATGGCTTCAAGGCTCAGGAACGGCGTTATGTTCCTTTTTGTGATGAAAAATCAATTATGGTTTTTAGGGAGAATCACAGGGAATAGCAAGCATCATTCCGGCATCTGGCTGAGTGTAATTTTGTTAAATTGTGATTGTTGCTATGTATTGCACAGTCTGCACGTGACCCATGGCAATACGGTTATGCCTATCATACTTCGCACTTCGTACGGGACACATCTTCTTGACCATCTGGCCGCCGACGGAGCCGGCCTCACGGGAGGTCAGGTGACCGTTGTAACCGTTGGTCAGATTGACGCCAACCTCCCTTGGTGTACCTACTACATAGTAAACTCCTCCGATAATTCGGACTCAGTTGGCGTGGCGTTGCCTGGTTCAAATTCGCGAACAGGTTCGCTGACAATTTCACCGATGAACTTATAGAAAATCCGAAGACTCTGTTGAT
>JAGBAI010000004.1 GCA_017939025.1 Oscillospiraceae bacterium | reverse complement strand
TCTGTGTTGTAGGGGTACATTCATTGTAAAGGATTTTGTCTCTATGCTCAACTTTTATTTTGACATGGCTTTGGGGCCAGGCTCATCGCCTGACCCCAACATTTATTATAGAACCTTTTTATACTAATTTTTAATAAAACGATGAAATCGTTATATTGGAGCCGCGTTTCGCGGCTCGGTGGTATTTCCACCTAAAAATGCAGTCAATACATTTCTTTGGCGCGTTTTGGTGCAGGAAGCAAACACTTTGTTTCCTGCTGGCAAATAGCGCCCCCGGCTGTAAGCCGGGCGGTAAAAAGCTTAAAGAAGCTTTTTATCAAGAAATTGTATTATTCCTTGGTATCTTTCAGCAGATCCGCAATGGTGATTCCTTCAAAGAAATCATCGATCATCTTATCCAGCTTGTCCCACATAGGCTTGGCCTGGCAGCATTCTGTCCGGGAACAGGCGGATGCGCCCTGGGTGGTACAGGAAACGGCACTCAAGCCGCCCTCTGTCAGCTTCAGAATGGCACCGACGGTGTATTCCTCCGGACTGCGGTTTAAGCGGTAGCCGCCGCCCTTGCCGTGGACAGCATCCAGGAAGCCCGCCTTGGACAATGTGGACATGATGGATTCCAGATATTTCTGGGAGATGCCTTCCGCTTCGGCGATCTCCTTCAGGGGAATGTATTCCTCACAACCCCGCTGGGCAAAGTGTACCATGACCCGCAGGGCATAACGTCCTTTGGTGGATACGATCATAAGCCTTACTCGCCGTGAACCTGTGCGTGGAGCTCATCGTGATCCAGCTCCACGAACTGATCCTTGTCATAGGGAATGTTATTCTTATCAAAGTAGTCCTGCAGGGCCTTCTTGATGGCCTCCTCTGCCAGAACGGAGCAGTGCATCTTGTGGGCGGGCAGGCCGTCCAGAGCTTCGGCAACAGCCTTGTTGGTCAGAGCCAGAGCCTCGTGAATGGACTTGCCCATGATCATCTCGGTTGCCATGGAGGAAGATGCAATGGCAGAGCCGCAGCCGAAGGTTTCGAACTTAACATCCTCAATGATCTCGTTTTCGATCTTCAGATAGATCTTCATAATGTCGCCGCACTTGGCGTTGCCGACCTCACCAACACCACTGGCATCATCGATGGTGCCGACGTTTCTGGGATTCATAAAATGGTCCATGACCTTTTCGCTGTACAGTGCCATATTTCATTTCTCCTAAATCTAAATTGATTGCACGCCCATGCCTTCCCCTTGAGGGGAAGGTGGCCCGCCGCCAGGCGGGTCGGATGAGGTGTACCGCGCAGCGGCGTATAACTGCTTTCGTGGGTGCTGCGCACCCAACACCTCATCAGTCACCTGCTGTGACAGCTTCTAGCCTTAAAGGATATACGCTCTCTTGCCGGTCTGCAGATCCCGCCACACGGGAGACATATTCCGCAGCTGCTGGACTACCTCGGGGACAACCTTGAGGATGTGGTCGATCTCTTCCTCGGTATTGTACTCACAAATGGAAAGACGCAGGGAACCGTGGGCTACATCGTGAACGCGGCCAATGGCCAGCAGCACATGGCTGGGATCCAGAGAGCCGGAGGTGCAGGCAGAACCGGAGGAGGCACTGACACCCTTATAGTCCAGCAGAAGCAGCAGGCTCTCGCCCTCAATGCCCTCGAAGCAGAAGCTGACATTGCCGGGCAGGCGGTTGACAGGATCGCCATTCAGGGCGCAGTGGGGGATCTTGCTCAGTTCCGTGATGAGCTTGTCCCGCATGGCAGCAACTCTGGGCATATTGTCATCGATGTGGTCACAGGCATCCTTCATGGCAGCAGCCATACCGCAGATGCCGGCGATGTTTTCGGTGCCGGCCCGCTTGCCCCGCTCCTGAGCACCGCCTTCAATGACGTTCACCAGAGGGAAGCCCCGGCGAACGTACAGAGCACCGGTGCCCTTGGGGCCGTGGAACTTGTGGCCGGAAAGGGACAGCATATCGATGTTCTGTTCCTTGACGTTGATCTTGATATGACCGACAGCCTGAACAGCATCGGTGTGGAAGGGCACACCCGCTTCTTTGCACACAGCGCCGATCTCGGCAATGGGCAGCACGGAGCCGATCTCATTGTTGGCGTACATGGTGGTCACCAGACAGGTATCGGGCCGGATGGCATCCTTGACCTGCTGGGCAGTAATGTTGTGACCGTTGGAGACATCCAGATAGGTCACTTCAAAGCCTTCCTTTTCCAACTTCGCCAGGGTGTGCAGCACTGCGTGGTGCTCAAAGGCAGTGGAAATGATGTGCTTTTTGTTCTTTCTGGCACCAAACCGGGCGGCGGAAATGATGGCCTGGTTGTCAGCCTCGCTGCCGCCAGAGGTGAAGATGATCTCCCGGGGCTCACAGCCCAGGCAGGCTGCCACGGTAGCCCGGGCTGCGTCCAGGGCTTCCTTGGCTTCCTGGCCGATGGAGTGCAGGGAGGAAGGATTGCCGTAGACTTTATTAAAGTAAGGCAGCATGGCATCGATGGCCACCTGACTCATAGCGGTGGTTGCCGCATTGTCTGCATAAACACGCATATAAAAAACCTCCTTAAAAAGAGTGTTTTGATTTACCTAGTAAGTCCATGGGTAATATAACACCAATTACCCACCTTGTCAATGGGTAATTGGATTGAAATGCAAAATGTAGAATGCAAAATCATCGTCATTCTGCATTTTGCATTTTGCATTCTGCATTTAAGAAACCTTCAATCACCGAAACAACACGCAAAAGTCCTTCTTTGTCTGCCTCCGTGAACCGGCCCACATCGGGGCTGTCAATATCCAGAACGCCCCAGATTTTTCCATTTACATGGATCGGCAGCACGATTTCGGAATTGCTGGCACTGTCGCAGGCGATATGTCCCGGGAATTGATGGACATCGTATACCAGCTGAACGGCATTCTCTGCCACAGCCGTGCCACAGACACCCCGGCCTACAGGAATCCGGATGCAGGCAGGCTTTCCCTGGAAAGGCCCCAGAATCAGCGCGCCATCTTCCATTTTATAAAAGCCCACCCAATTGATATTGGGAAGCTCCTGCCACAAAAGGGCGGAAGCGTTGGCAAGGTTGGCGATTTCATAGGGAATTCCTTCCGTCAACGCCACCAGCTGCTGGGTGACGAGATCATAATTAACCATAGCAGTACCTCTTTGATAATGTAAGATAATGTAAATTGCCATTTATCGAATTGGCGTAGGGACCGTCCTCCTGGACGGTCCGTCGAAAAAATTGACCTCGATGGGCAATTTTTTCGCAACGTTCGCCGTATAAATTCCAGAAATCCGCCCATTGAGGTCGGATTTCTGGGCGG
>JAGBAI010000039.1 GCA_017939025.1 Oscillospiraceae bacterium | reverse complement strand
GAATAAGTTCTATTTGTTCTACACTATTTTTCATAATTTTTGATCAGACGGTCAACACCGGGAGCGGCACCGGCATGGGGAGGTGCGCCGTAGGTAAAGGCATTGTACATTGCGGGGAACTTGGCCTTCACATCCTCTTCGCCCAGACCCACCATCTGGAAGGCCTTGACCATGATCTCGGGGTTGTGGTTACGGACAGCGCCGGAAGCGGACTCGTAGCCGTTGACAACCAGATCGTACTGGTCGGCGTTGATGGCCAGCAGCTTGTCGATATCACCCTCGGCGTCCAGCAGGGCCTGCATACCGCCCTGGGGCATGGAGAAGGGGTTGTGGCAGAATTCCAGCTGACCGGATTCCTCGCCCATTTCGTACATGGGGAAGTCCACGATCCAGCAGATGGCGTACTGCTCCTCGTCGAAGTGACCGGGAACACGCTTACCCAGCAGGGTGCGGATGACGCCGGCGGTCTTCTGGGCGGCAGCCTTCTTGCCGGCGGCCATGCAGACAAAGGAGCCGGGCTTCAGGTTCAGCTTGGCAGTCAGAGCGTCCTTGTAATCGGCCAGGAACTTGGAAACGCCGCCGGTGAGGTTGCCGTTTTCGTCTACTTTGACCCAGCAGGCCTTGTTGCCGGTCTGAACTTCCACATCGGCCAGGAGCTTGTCGATCCACTTACGGGCCTGAGCGAAATTGTCTACCACAACGGCCTTGACGGTATTGCCCTGGAAGGGGCCGAAGCCGCAGCCCTGAACTTCCTCGGTGATGTCCTGAACCTCCAGGTCGATACGCAGGTCGGGCTTGTCGGAGCCATAGCGCTCCATAGCCTCGTTGAAGGGGATGTGGCGGAAAGGAGCCTGGGAAATCCGCTTATACTTACCGAACTTCTCAAAGACGGGCACCAGAACGTCCTCCAGAGTGGTTAGAACATCGTTCTGGGTAGCGAAGGCCATCTCCATATCCAGCTGGTAGAACTCGCCGGGGGTACGGTCAGCCCGGGCATCCTCATCACGGAAACAGGGGGCAATCTGGAAATACTTGTCAAAGCCGGAGGTCATCAGCAGCTGCTTGAACTGCTGGGGAGCCTGGGGCAGGGCGTAGAACTTACCGGGATGGTTACGGGCAGGAACCAGATAGTCACGGGCACCCTCAGGGGAGGAAGCGGTCAGAATGGGGGTGGTAATTTCCAGGAAGCCCTTCTCAGTCATCAGACGGCGCAGCTCGGCAACCACCTGGCAGCGCAGGACGATGTTGGACTTGACAGCAGGGTTGCGCAGATCCAGGAAGCGGTACTTAAGTCTCGTGTTCTCGTCAGCGTCCTTGCTCTTGTTGATCTCGAAGGGCAGCTGGTTGTGGATGCACTTGCCCAGCACCTCGATCTTTTCGGGAACCACTTCGATCTCGCCGGTGGGGATCTTCTTGTTCTTGCTCTCACGCTCACGGACGGTACCGGTGACGGAGATGGTGGATTCCTTGTTCAGAGGCTTGATGATGGACATCATTTCCTCGTTCTCGATGACCACCTGGGTGGTGCCGTAGTAATCGCGCAGGACGCAGAAGGCAAAGTTGGAGCCAACCTCACGGACATTCTCCAGCCAGCCAACAATGGTAACGGCCTTGCCGGCATCGGAAAGACGCAGCTCGCCGCAGTTATGTGTTCTGGATTGCATCATATAAATGATCCTCTCTTGCTTCTAATATTTAACCTATACATTATTTCACAAAAGGCGGAAAAAGTCAATTGGCAGAGGTTGTATTTGTAGGATAAATTGCAGTTTGTGCGGCCGGTGGCCGCTGACAATGGCGGGACTTTGGCTGGTTTATCATCCGGGACTCCTGGGTGGTCGGCCCGGTTCGATGATGCCATTTGTACACGTGATCGAACCGGGCGGTACCCAATGGTCTTGGTTGATTGCCGGGTTGTAGTCACGCCGCTGCGCCCGCAGGCGCGTGCATGCGAGCAACCGCCGAAGGCGGCTCTTAGCGAGTCGTATTGGAAGCGCGCACTGTACGCCAAATTGCGATTTAACACCCTTTACACGCAAAAACAGGAGGACGGTTCCGTCCTCCTGCGGTTATTCTTCTTCCTTTGCAATGGCCTCCAGGCATTTTTCCAGGTAGACCTTCTGAACTGCCGCTACGATACAGGTGAACAGCAGGCGCTTTTCGTCGGTGTTGTCCTCACCCACCATTTCCAGGGTGTCGTCCAGCTCGAAGGTGAAGCGCAGCAGGGTTTCGATCTGCTCGCAGAAATAGTCGTAGGCCTTGGGCAGGGTGTAGGTCTGCTGCTGCAGCTTGATGAAGCCGGTCAGCGCATCCAAACTCAGCACACTTTTCGCCACAGCAATGAAGAACAGGTACGCGATCTGCTCCCGGCCATACTGCTTCTTTACCGGATTGGCGATCAGACCCTTTTTGACGTAATTGCTGATCATGGAAGGGGTCATGCTGTATTCCCCCAAGGGTGCAAGATATTCGCAGACATATTTCGTAGCCTGTTCCAGATACAGGCCTACATTGGGAATCTCGTTATAGCGCGGCAGTCGGAAATCCCGGACAGACTGGGCGATCTGCTGCTTGGTTTCGTCTTTCATGTGTATCACCTGGAAGCATTATAGCGAAGAAATGGTAAAATGTCAATCCAAAAACCCATGATAAGTTTTTCTTGACAATAATGACGAATATTGGTACAATGTAACAGGTTATCGAAAAACCGATGATATAGAAATAAATCGAGGTAATCGTCATGACTTATAAAATTGTATCTGACTCCTCTTCCAATATTATCACCATGGCAGATGAACACTATGTCAGCGTTCCCATGAAGGTTCGGGCGGAGAAGGAATATATCGACGACGCAAATCTGGATCTGGCCGGTATGGTGGAAGATCTGCGCAACCACAAGGGCAAGTCCGGTTCTGCCTGCCCCAGTGTTGGCGAATGGCTGGATGCCTTCGGTGATGCAGATATGGTCTTCGGCACCACCATGTCCAAGGGCCTGTCCGGCAGCTATAACGCCGCCTGTGAGGCAGCCCGGATGTATATGGAAGAAAATCCCGGCAAACAGGCCTTTATTTTCAACACCCTGTCCGCAGGCCCCCAGCAGGCTTTTCTGAATGAGAAAGTTCTGCAGCTTTGCGCTCAGGGGCTGAGCTTTGAGGAGATCAAGACTCAGGCCATGGAATACTACAAAAACACCCACATTCTGTTCTGTCTGGAATCCATGATGAATCTGGCAAGAAACGGCCGCACCTCCATGGCAGTGGCCAAGATCGCCGGTATGCTGGGCATCCGGGTCTGCGGCGATGTGAAGGCCGGTATGATCACCCCCGTCCACAAGCCCCGGGGCGCGAAGAAGGCTACCGAGACGCTGGTGGAAATGATGGTCGAGCGTGGTTTCTACGACGGTGCCCAGCTGCGCATCGCCCACTGCTTCGGTGAAAGACAGGCTCAGGATCTGGCAGAGGCCATTCTGAAAAAGTTCCCCAATGCCAAAATCACCATCGAGCCCACCACTGCCCTGTGCAGCTTCTACGCCGAAGCCGGCGGCCTGATGATCGGCTTCGAAGGCGGCTACAATGTGGAAAATGATGGTTTGAAGTTCTGATACAGTAAAGCCCACACCAATCTGGTGTGGGCTTGGTTTATGGTATCGAGTGATGCCTTGCGGCAGCAGCCTCCGATAGCGTCACATGCAGCTGTGGATGCTCTGCTGAAGGACAGAAGTAATTTCATCAATATCTGCTTTTGTGATCACATAGGGTGGTCTCAGCACGAGCTTGTTGTTTTCACCGGTGCCGAGGATCAGCCCGGCCTCCTTTGTTTTTGCCAGTACAGAGGCGAATGTTTCCGGATTATCAAATTCTATGGAGACGGCAAGGCCCTTGCAGCAGATGTTCTTGATAGGTGCGCACTGGCGCTGCAGCTGTGTCAGTTTTTCTTCCAGATAGGTGCTGACCTGTGCGATGTATTCCAGAAGGCCGTGCTCCAGCAATTCTTCAAAAACGGCACATCCGGCGGCGTAGGCAAGCTCCGTATCCCCGGCACCGCCCAGCAGAGCGGACTGGTAAAAGGCATCGGGAACCTGCTTCAGCAATGCGGCACCGATGGGGAAACCGTTGCCCAGAGCCTTGCCCAGCAGAAGCATATCCGGCTCCAGCCCCTCTGCTTCAAAGCAATACATTTTTCCGGTGCGGCCCATGCCGCTCTGGATCTCATCCAGGATAAACAGTGCCCCATGGCTGTGAGCCCAATCCTGCAATGCCTTCAGCCACCCCTTGGGCGGGACAATGATTCCCGCTCCCTGGTAGGCTTCCACGATCACAGCGCCGATCTCCCGGGAGGATTCATACTTCATTTTCTGATCCAAAAATTTCAGGCAGAAAAAGCCGCAGCTTTCGCAGCTCTTTTCAAAAGGACAGTGGGCACAATCCGGGTAAGCCCCATATAATACCCCCGGGGCAGAGGGGGCATAGCCCTGCTTCCGCCGTGGCATGCCCGACAGGGAGGCGCTTAAATAAGTACGTCCGTGAATGCTGTTCCAGAAGGCCAGAACCTCATTCCGTCCGGTCATTTTCAACGCCATACGGACGGCCCATTCGCTTGCTTCGGAGCCGGAGGAGGTCAGGTGGACATAGGAATACCGGTTTCCGGTGGTTTTGGCCAGGTACTGGTAAAATTTTCTTTTTTCGGGACTGCCGGCAATTTTTCCGCCAACCAAACCGGAAAGTTTCTCTGTCAGACGCTTTGTAAAATGCGCGTTCTTCTGCCCCAGCACATTGCTGATCTCGCTCAGATCATAATAGGTTTTGCCCTCGGAATCATATAACCGGATTCCTTCTCCTGCGACGGCAGGGATGGTGCCGCCTTTTGAAATCCCTGTAAGGGATGATGGATCGTACATAGTGCTCCTCCTAATTGAAAAGTTTGGATCAAAGGGTTTGTAAAATTCATTGTAGCACAATCGGAAGAAAAATGACAGGAGGAATTGACACGAACAGGAAAGCTCACACTAAGGTGTGAGCTTTCTTCCTGCTTATTTGTACGCGAGTCCGTCGACGATCTGGTGCATTTCCTGCTCGCTGCGTGCGTTGTGCGCTTTGTTCAGAATGGCCTGCTTCTGCTGCTCGGTCATGGCAGAATAGGCGTTGAGTGTGACGGGGTTCATGGCCAGCGCCATGCCGAAGCCGATGGGTACTTTGTAAAAGTCCATAGTGTTCTCCTTTATTCTGCTGCATCCAGCATATTTTCGATAAAGATGCCATATCCCCGTGCAGGGTCATTCACCAGCACATGGGTTACCGCACCCACCAGCTTCCCATCCTGTATAATCGGACTGCCGCTCATGCCTTGGACGATGCCGCCGGTGGTTTCCAGCAGGGAAGGATCTGTCACCCGGATGAGGAAGTTCCGGCCGTCGGCGCGGTCTTCGGGATAGATTTTCAGAATTTCCACAGAATAATCCTTAGGGCCACCTGCGCCGATGGTGGAACGGATGACTGCGCTGCCGGTTTGAATGGATCCGTAATCGGCTGTGGGCAGTGCTTCACCGGGCCAGAGGTAACTTGTGCGCCCAAAGACACCCTGGGGTGTATTGCGCAGCAGCTTGCCAAGCTCTGCCCCGGCACTGCCCTTCAGTTGACCCGGATCACCGGAGCGGCCTTTTCTGACGGATGCCACAGCGGCTTCATAGGCAGAGCCTTCCTGCATTTCCAGCAGCTTTCCCTTTGCGTCGCAGACCCCGTGGCCCAGGGTTCCGAACAGGCCGGTTTCCGGATCGTAAAAGGTAACGGTGCCGATGCCCGAGATGCCCTGACGCAGATAGATTCCCAGCCGGGGTCCTTCCTCAGTCTGCTGCGGATGCAGAATCAGCTCTTTTTCGCCGCTGTCCCGGCGGACTGTCAGCTGCACCTGTTCGCCGCAGCCTTCCAGCGCTGTGCGGACATCTTCCGCACAGGCAACGGTCTGCTGACCGATGCGGATGATCTCGTCGCCAATTTTTATCCCGGCAGACCGGGCGTGGCTGCCCAGCACATCATCATAAGCAGCTACGGTCACACTGCCGCTGCGCAGCTGTAATCCCACAACCTGGCCCACGGGAATCAGATATTCTGCCGCCCGGGCCTGCAGCGGCAATATCAGAAACAGCACCGCCGAAACGGCGCAGGTAATCAAACGCTTCACATTCGCCCCTCCTTTTTCTCTGCCCTGTTAATATGGGCCGCAGAAAGGGAATGTAACCGCTGAAAATGTCGAAAGAAAAGGAAGGGTAAGGAGAAACGGGGAAATTTTGTCTTGATAGATATGACTTGATTGTGTAAAATAAATTACAGTTTGTCGAGCTGTTTGAATACATCATCGTAGGGACCGTCCTCCCGGACGGTCCGCCCAGAAATCCGACCTCAATGGGCGGATTTCTGGAATTTATACGGCGAACGTTGCGAAAAAATTGCCCATCGAGGTCAATTTTTTCGACGGACCGTCCAGGAGGACGG
>JAGBAI010000038.1 GCA_017939025.1 Oscillospiraceae bacterium | reverse complement strand
TTCAGGATAACCCGCAGGGGCTCCTTACGAGCCTTGTTGGCGCTGCGGGCAATGCCGATAGCGCCTTCAGCGGCAGCGAAGGACTCGTGGCCGGCCAGGAATGCGAAGCACTTGGTCTCGTCACGCAGCAGCATAGCGCCCAGGTTGCCGTGGCCCAGACCGACCTTGCGGTCCTCAGCGACGGAGCCGGGGATGCAGAATGCCTGCAGGCCGATGCCGATGGCCTCAGCAGCCTCAGCAGCGTTCTTAACGCCCTTCTTCAGAGCGATGGCAGCGCCGACACAGTAAGACCATGCGGCGTCCTCAAAAGCGATGGGCTGAATGCCCTTGACGATCTCATAGGGATCGAAGCCGGCAGCCTGGCACATCTCACGGCAGGCTTCCACGGACTCCAGGCCGTACTGAGCCAGAACGCCGTTGATCTTGTCGATTTTTCTCTCGTAACCTTCAAACAGAGCCATAGCAGCGTCCTCCTCTTATTCGTGGCGGGGATCGATGTACTTGGCAGCGCCTGCGAAACGGCCGTAGGAACCCTTGGCCTTCTCCAGTGCCACGTTGGCATCGTCGCCCTTCTTGATGAAGTCCATCATCTTGCCCAGGTTGATGAACTCGTAGCCGGTGATCAGATCGTCCTTGTCCAGAGCGATGCGGGTAACATAGCCCTCAGCCATCTCCAGGTAACGGGGGCCCTTGACGCGGGTAGCGAACATGGTGCCAACCTGGCTGCGCAGGCCCTTGCCCAGATCTTCCAGAGAAGCGCCGACGGCCAGACCGTCTTCGGAGAATGCGGACTGGGTACGACCGTAAACGATCTGCAGGAACAGTTCGCGCATAGCGGTGTTGATGGCGTCACAGACCAGGTCGGTGTTCAGAGCCTCCAGGAGGGTCTTGCCGATCAGGATCTCGGAAGCCATAGCAGCGGAGTGGGTCATGCCGGAGCAGCCCAGAGTCTCCACCAGAGCCTCTTCGATGATGCCTTCCTTGACATTCAGGGTCAGCTTGCAGCAGCCCTGCTGAGGAGCACACCAGCCGATACCGTGGGTGAAACCGCTGATATCAGAGATCTGCTTGGCCTGAACCCACTTGCCCTCTTCGGGGATGGGAGCGGGGCCGTGATAGGCGCCCTTGGCCACGGTGCACATATGCTGTACTTCTGCACTATAAATCATGGCAAATTTTCCTTTCTTTCAAAAGACGTAATTTTGTCTTTGGATTTACGAACTCGGAAACCCGGGGATTTCCAAATATATTATACATTCTACAATGTCAATTGTCAATTGGAAACGATTTAAAATCGATACAAAAATAGCGGTTTAAATCAGACATCTTCCGTTAAAAATGCAGGGCAGGGATATATCTCCGCCGTGCAGCTATAACTTTCTGCCTGTGTACTCTTTCTTCAGACATGCTGCAATACAATCAATTTGTCTGCTTCTTTCCTCTGTATCATATTTAGGCAAAGATAGCACAGTCAGTTCATACTCCTTGTTGATTCTATTGCTGCATTTGAGCAAGCTGGTAACGATTTCATTGATTTCCTCTAAATCCGCACGCTCAATTCTTTTCAAGACCCATGGAATAGGCATTCTGATTTTAAGCATCCTTCTATCACCTCTTTCTGTATTTATTTTAGACGTTTTACATCTAAATGTAAACAGAAAGTTTTTGCCAATGTTAGACTACTGGCGGTGATAGCTATGGAATTGACCTTTGGTGAAAAACTCAAACTCCTGCGTGAGGAAGCTGAATTAAATCAAACAGAATTAGGCAATGCCTTAAATATGACACAAAGAAAAGTCTCCTATCTGGAAAACGGAAAATACGAGCCTGGAATGGATGACCTCAAGGCATTGTGTGACTATTTCAATGTCTCGGCAGATTACTTCCTAGGTTTTCCAAAAAATTTACCCTTCCCCAAAAAACGAAATTAAGGCTCCCGATGATTCGGGAGCCTTTGTCATTTGCATTGCCGGGAAGGTTGTTCGTTACAGCTCCATTTTGTCAGTGCCCAGCGGGATCATGCCCCGCCCTGCATTGGGTTGTATGTTATTTCTGGATTTCCTTTACAAACGTTGTCCGGTCAACGGCCTTAAAATAGGCAGAGCCAGCCACCAGCACCTCGGCACCGGCCTGCTTGCACAGCGCGCAGGTATTGGCGTCCACGCCGCCATCCACTTCGATGACGCACTCGGGATTCACATCGTCCAGCCACTCTCTCAGCTGACGGATCTTATCCATCTGATCCGCCATGAATTTCTGGCCGCCGAAGCCCGGCTCCACGGTCATTACCAGGATCATGTCACACTTTTCCAGGTAAGGAATGGCGGCTTCCACAGGTGTCCGGGGCTTCAGAGAAATAGCAGCCTTACAGCCTAAGCTGCGGATCTTATCCAGACAGTCCAGGGTATTCTGGGGCTGGTCGGCCTCAATATGGATGGTCAGCCAGTCGGCACCGGCCTTTACAAACTGTTCCACATACCGGATAGGCCGGTCGATCATCAGGTGTACATCCAGAGGCAGCTTCGTCACAGGGCGGATCGCCTGAACAACGGGAATGCCGATGGAGATATTGGGCACAAAAATGCCGTCCATCACGTCCACATGAACCCAGTCCGCGCCATTGGCTTCGATATCATGGATATCCCGCTCCAGATTGGCGAAATCCGCAGATAAAATAGATGGGGAAAGCTTTGCCATATATATTACTCCTTAATTATAGTTGAAATTAGAAAGCGGAAAATTGTGGTGTCGGCTTCGCCGGCGGTTTTAAAATACCACATTTCGCATCAAAAAGCAATATTGGAAGGCTTTTCCAGAATAATTTCCCGTTTGTGTGCCAAACTATAGCCGAACCCAAATCAAAAGGAGGCTTTTTTTATGAGCTGTCATGCAAACAAGTCTATCGAATGTACCGTCCAGCAGTGTGCCCATCACTGTGAGCACGAGAACTACTGTTCTCTGGACCGGATCCTGGTCGGCACCCACGAGATGAATCCCACTGTGGATTCCTGCACCGACTGTAAGTCCTTCCGGAAGAAGTAACATCGGGCCTGTCATTGCGAACCAGCGCGCACGCTGGTGTGGCAATCTCCTTTCTGCATGGCGCACAGCCAGAGCCAGGGAGATTCCCACGCCAGTGTAAGCACTGGCTCGGAATGACTTTTTTCTTGACGGGCGGCATATCAAAAGCTATGATATTGTCACAGCAGTAAGAATTAAAATTTCGTTTCCTACAAATACATAGTTTCTTCACAATCTGCCGTTATGATGACAGAAAACGATACAAAAGGAGGATACGCTATGGAACCCTTTGAAAATGAAAAAAAATTTTATCCACAGGAGCAGCCTCAGGAACCGGAACAGTCCGAACCGCCTCAGGTGTCTTCCTATCACGGTGCCGGCGCAGGACGAAAGGAATCTCCCTACGCCAATTCCCCTTACATGATGCCTGATCCGGAACCGGAGCCGGAATACCGCCGCCCCTCCTATGCCCAGCGTCATGCGGAAATCAAGTCCAGACCCCGGAAACTGAAAAAATGGCATAAGGTCACTCTGGGCATCTTCGGTGCAGCAGTTCTGGTGCTGGGTACCTTCTTTGCCACGAACGCCTGGTGGGAGAAGGCCAGCCGGCAGATGGTAGAGGATGTTCTGGAAGTTTACGATCAGCGGTTTAGCGATATGCAGGCCCAGATGGACAATCTGCCCTCCGGCAGCAGCATCGGACTTCCTGCCTCCGGCGAGGCTATGACCCCCGCTCAGTTGTACGCCTCCAGTGTTGACAGCGTGGTTGCCATTGCCACCAAGGTGCAGACCAACAGCTATTATGGCCCTTCCGAGGCCACCTCCGCCGGTTCCGGCTTTATTCTCAGCGAAGATGGCTATGTCATCACCAACTACCATGTGGTAGAAGGCGCCACCTCTATTGAGGTCATCACCCACGACGGCACGGAATATCCCGCCACACTGGTGGGCCACGATTCCACCAATGATCTTGCTGTGTTGGATGTGGAAGCAGAGGGCCTGCCCGCTGCACTGCTGGGCAGCAGCAATGACCTGGTCATTGGCGATATGGTGGTAGCCATTGGCAATCCCCTGGGTGAACTGGCCTCTACCCAGACCGTTGGCTATGTCAGCGGCATTGACCGGGAGGTTTCCACCGACGGTCTGACCACCATCAATATGATCCAGACCGATGCCGCCATCAATCCCGGCAACTCCGGCGGCCCCCTGTTCAATATGAATGGTGAAGTCATCGGCATCACCACCGCCAAGTATTCCGGAACCACCGGCTCCGGTGCCACCATCGAGGGCATCGGCTTCGCCATTCCCATCGACGATGTGGAGCCTCTGATCGACGATCTCATTGACTTTGGTTATGTCACCGGTGCCTACATGGGCGTCACTGTACAGAACGTGGATGCAGAAGCAGCCGCCCAGTTTGGTCTGCCCACCGGCGCTTATATCGTTACGGTTGATAAAGACGGCGCTGCCGACCGGGCCGGAATCCAGCCCAAGGATATCGTCATCGGCCTGGACGAGCACGAGGTCAGCAACGTTACCGATCTGACCCGGGCCCTGCGCAATTACAAGGCCGGCGATACCGCCACTGTGAAGCTCATCCGCAGCGGCCGGGAAATGAATCTGGTCATCGTACTGGACGAAAAGCCTCAGCAGCCCGCTGCCACCGAGACTCAGCCCCAACAGGAACAGCAGCAGCCCCAGAGGGACATCTACGATGATCTGTTCGATGATTTCCTCCGCCGGTTCTTCGGGAACTGATCCGTCAAAATACGACAAAATCCGTCAAGGCGTGCCGAAACAGCAGCGGCACGCCTTGATTTTGCCGTTTCCTGACGAAAACCTTTGAAATGAAACACATTGAAATCAAGGTAAAACTATGATATTCTATGTCTATCATTTCAGGGACAGGAGGAACCATCATGAACGGCCAGCGGCTTCTCATCGCGGAAAGTAACGAAGAACTGCGTTTGGCTCTGGCCCGGGAGCTGCAAACCTTTCATTATGTCCGCTGCTGCAGTACCGGCATGGAAGCCCTGGAGCTGATCCGTAACGAACAACCCGACCTTCTGGTTCTCAGCATGTCTCTTCCTGAACTGGACGGGCTGACACTGCTGGAGACCATTGCCGCAGAGAATATCCGTCCCATGGTTCTGGCGCTGACCAGCTACCGCTCTGATTACCTGGAGGCCTCCGCTTACCGGTTGGGGGTTGCCTATATTCTGCTGAAGCCCGCTTCACTGGAAACCATCGTTCACCGGGTTTTGGATATGAAGCAGCATTTAAAATCCCTGCCCGCGAAACCCACACCGGAGCAGATCCTGGAAACGCTTCTCAAACCTTTGGGGCTCCATCCCCAGCTTCAAAGCTATCTTTATCTGCAGACCGCGATCATTCTTATGGCCGCTGACCTGCCCTCCCCTTTGTGCAAGCGGATTTATCTGGACACCGCCAGGCGCTGTGGCGCAACGTACCATGCTGTGGAATCCGCCATCCGCCACACTGTTGAAACCTTCTGGGATCCCAACACCTGGAAAATCTATTTCCCGGATACCGCACGACATCCCACCGCCAAGGTTTTCCTGATAAAAATGGCCCATCTGTTCCGCGAAGCCATGGAATAATCCCGGCGGCACTACATATTCTATCAACACAACCTCACAGGAGGCCTTACCCATGAGGAAAAAACACCGCGACACCCTGGCCCGCTCTGCCATGAAGCTCCTGTGCACGCTGCTGGGGATCATTCTCGCACTGATGCTCGCCGTTACCTGTGCTTTCCAGTATCTGCTGGATCAGATCAATACAGTTCCCGATTCCGATGCCGGGAGTCTTCCTGCTTTCTCCCTGTCCCAGAAGGAAGGGCGCTCCCCCCTGTCTATGATCACCGGAGAACATCAGACGGTCAATATTCTTCTGATCGGCCAGGACCGCCGGGAAGGCGAGACCCAGGCCCGTTCCGATTCTATGATCCTGTGCTCCTACAGCCGGGATACCGCAGCTGTGACCATGACTTCTTTCCTGCGGGACCTGTATCTTCCCATCCCCGGCCACGGCTCCAACCGGATCAATGCGGCCTACTCCTTTGGCGGCATGAAGCTGCTGGAACAGACCATCGAAGAAAATTTCGCCATTTCGGTAGATGGCAGCATTGAAGTGGATTTTCAGCAGTTTTCTCAGATCATCGACCTGCTGGGTGGCGTCTCCATTACCCTGCGCCAGGATGAAGCAGAAATCATCAACCAGGAAACCGGCAGCATGCTGGCTGAAGGTACCCATACACTGACCGGCTCACAGGCACTGACCTATTCCCGGATCCGTTCTCTGGATTTAGACGGAGATTTCAGCCGCACCAACCGCCAGCGTAAGGTTCTGGAAGCTATCGTGGATTCCTGCCGCAATGCAAGCCCTGCCAAGCTGATTCCTCTGCTGAACCAACTGCTGCCCATGATCACCACAAATTTAAACAGCGGCCAGCTCCTGCTGCTTGCCCTGGAGGCGGCGCCTCAGTTGTCTGATCTGCAGTTGGTCAGCCAGCGGATCCCTGCTGATGGTACCTTTTCCGACGATACCATCGACGGCATGAGCGTGCTGGTGGCAGACCTGGAAGCAAACCGGAGAATTTTGCATGAAATTGTAAACTAGGTATTCCTGTCCACGGCTGGCGGAATACCAGTAATGTGCACAGAATTTTCAAAAAAGGAAAATATTTCCTTAACATTTTAACGAAAATGTTAAGATTTTACCTGTTAACATCTTTCTTAATCGTTAAATTCCTAAAAAAATTTCAAAAAAACCGCATATCACAATTGACAAAAACTGTAAACAGGGCTATAATGTTCCCGAGTTCGAAAGCAAGGAGGTGTGCGGGTGGAACTTACAAAAAGCGAAATGGAGATCATGGATGTCCTGTGGGGCAGTGATAAGCCCCTGTCCCGCGCAGATCTGTTGGCACGTTCCGAGGAAAAAACCTGGAAGGACAGTTCTGTGCATATTCTGCTGAATGGATTGCTGCAAAAAGGCGCCATCACAGAGGCCGGACTGGTGAAGAGAAGCAAGACCTATGGCAGAGTTTTTGCCCCCACGATGACCCGTGAGGAATACTTTGCAGCCACCATCTTCTCTCATCGGCATAAGCCCCAAATCGTCGGTTTGTTTGAGGCTCTGCTTCGCCGGGATGACATCACCCGGGAAGATCTGGATGCGATCCATGCCATGATCCAACAAAAAAATGTATAATCCGTACTCACCCTACGGTGTATCATATATTTTTTCACGGAGCTGCCAGTTGCGGCTCCGTTTTTTGACCCTGTTTCAGCGATTTTGCAAAAGTTTCAATTGGTTTATGCACATTTCGATTGACAAACCTTCCACGGCGTTGTATAGTATTGAAGTCTATTTTTTGACACAGAATTCTTTTCCGGAGGTAATTGTATGTATTCTATATCTAATCTTTACGATCTGACCCATTCCCTTGCAGGCAATTACCTTTCCGGTTTTGACTATCCCTGGCAGGCATTGAAGGGGATCCAGAATCTGATCCTTTCTCTGGGATCCCAGCTGGGTGAGGATTATGTGGAAGTAAGTCCCACCGTCTGGGTACATAAGACCGCCGCGGTAGCTCCTACCGCCCATCTGGGTGCCCCCTGCATCATCGGTGCAGGCACCGAAGTCCGCCACTGCGCCTTCATCCGGGGCTCCGCCCTGGTGGGTGAAAACTGCGTGGTTGGCAATTCCGTGGAATTAAAGAATGTGATCCTGTTTGACTGCGTACAGGTTCCCCACTATAATTATGTAGGCGACAGCATCCTCGGTTATAAATCCCACATGGGTGCCGGCAGCGTCACCTCCAATGTCAAATCCGACAAGACTCTGGTAACTGTAAAATACGGTGAAGAAAAGCTGGAAACCGGCCTGAAGAAATTTGGTGCCATGCTGGGTGACTTCGTGGAAGTGGGCTGCAACAGCGTCTTAAATCCCGGCACTGTCATCGGCCGCAATTCCAATGTCTATCCCACCTCCTGTGTCCGGGGTGTGGTTCCCGAAAACAGCATCTGGAAAAATAACGGTGTTGTCGTTTTAAAAAAATAATACAAGCTCATCCTAGGGGCCGGTGCCCACATCAGCCCTTTCCTCAATCCGTAACCTATGTCATAGGGCCGATGTGGGTATCGGCCCCTACGTTATTGTTGTTATAAAGGAGTTAACCTTATGGGTAAATATTTTGGCACTGACGGCTTCCGTGGCGAAGCCAACTGTAATCTGACTGCTGACCACGCTTTCAAGGTTGGCCGTTTCCTGGGCTGGTACTACACCCAGCTGAAGCGCCGCAGCGGCACCGACGGCCCTGCCCGGATCGTCATCGGTAAGGATACCCGCCGCTCCAGCTACATGTTTGAATACTCCCTGGTAGGCGGCCTGGTAGCCTCCGGCGCAGATGCCTATCTGCTTCACGTTACCACCACCCCCTCTGTTGCCTATGTTGTCCGTACCGAAGGCTTTGACTGCGGCATTATGATCTCCGCCAGCCACAATCCTTATTACGACAACGGCATCAAGCTGCTGAATTCCTACGGTGAAAAGATGGACGAAAGCGTCATCAATCTGGTAGAAGCCTATCTGGATGGCGAGCTGGAAGCCTTTGGCCACAAGTGGGAAGAGCTGCCCCTGGCCAAGCGGGATATGATCGGCCGCACTGTTGACCATGTGGCAGGCCGTAACCGCTACATCGGCTATCTGATCTCTCTGGGCATGTATTCTTTCAAGGGCATGAAGGTTGGCTTAGACTGCGCCAACGGCGCTTCCTGGAATATTGCCAAGTCCGTATTCGATGCACTGGGTGCCAAGACCTATGTCATCAATGCCGAGCCTGATGGTTATAATATCAACATGAATGCCGGCTCCACCCATATCGAGGTACTGCAGCGCTTTGTGGTTGACAACGGTCTGGATGTGGGTTTTGCCTATGACGGCGATGCCGACCGCTGCCTGTGCGTTGATGAAAACGGCAATGTAGTTACCGGTGACCATATCCTTTACATCTACGGCAAGTATATGAAGGAGCGGGGCAAGCTGCTGGGTAATACCGTGGTTACCACCGTCATGAGTAACTTCGGTCTTTACAAGGCCTTCGACGAGCTGGGCATTGGCTACGCCAAAACCAAGGTTGGCGACAAATATGTTTACGAATACATGATGGAAAATGGCTGCCGCATTGGCGGTGAGCAGTCCGGTCACATCATTTTCTCCAAATACGCTTCCACCGGTGACGGCATCCTGACCTCTCTGAAAATTGCAGAGGTCATGAAGGCCCGGAAAAAGACTCTGAGCCAGCTGTGCGAGGGCTTTACCGTCTATCCCCAGGTTCTGAAAAATGTTAAGGTCACAGATAAGACCGTGGCCCAGGCAGACCCCGATGTCCAGGCCGCAGTGGCCGAAATCGCCGCCAAGCTGGGAGATTCCGGCCGGATCCTGGTCCGGGAATCCGGCACCGAGCCTCTGGTTCGTGTCATGGTAGAAGCTGAAACCCAGGAAATCTGCGAAGAATATGTGGACTTTGTGGTGGACACAATCCGCCGGAAGGGACACTGCATCTAAACGAACGAAAAATACCCCCTAATGTAGGATCATAACTACATTAGGGGGTATCCTTGTGTCCAAACGAAACATCACACACAGAAAGGAATTGCTGCCAACAAGGCAAGCAACAGAACAGCCATTTAAATTTTCTGAGATGGCAGGCCCGCTAAGACATTACAGAAATATCAGTATGAAAACAGAAAATGCGTCACTGCGGCTTTTACATGCTTACAGACAGGATGTAAGGCCCCAGTTCCGGCATCATGTCATCCAGTTCAGATATTGGTCAGTTCGGTTATCCTACGTAAACCGAAAGGAGTCAGTGAAGAAGAGGAAGCATTCGTTAAATAGAGAAAATCCCCTATGACAATGCGATGGCTGAAATTCCCTTCT
Organism: Oscillospiraceae bacterium; assembly: GCA_017939025.1. The sequence continues at coordinate 14,059 of JAGBAI010000038.1, read as the reverse complement.
CCATTCTAAACGCTGCGTGCATTTAGTCCAACGGGAGTCGAACCCCATCGGTTTTGACGGGCGTATCCGAGCGAAAAACAGGAGTGGCGCCGCTGACGCTTCGCCACTCCGCTTGAATTAGACATTTCCGATATAGGGTTGTTTTGCACTGTCCTCACAAATCGGGCCAGTTCGCTTTTGGTGCCCATGTGGGCTGAAGGACAGGATACCCGCTACAGTATCGACAATAACTCCAGGCAGTGTCGATTTCATAAAAAGCTCGTTTTATGGAACCAGAAATTACTTTTTACGCTTTCTTAACCAGAATACCACCAGCGCCGCAATGCCCGCGCCACTGAGGGCCAGAATTCCCGTCCATAGGCCGATACGGGAGCGGTCACCGCTGTAGGGATTCTTCGAATCACTTGTTTTTCTGGCGAAGGTAGCCTTGATGGTAATATCCCGATCAGGCATCTCAAAGGTATACTTTCCGCTGAAATTCTGCTCCACCGTAACCGCCTTGGTCGCATCGCCTTCCTCATAAAGGTACTGTACTTTGGTCAGTGCGTAATTGGTTTTGGGGGTTGCCTTAACTGTGATCTTCTCCCCCGCCTTTGCCGTGGCAGCCGTGAAAAGGGTGCTGTCACTGCCTATTGAGAAGGCCACCGTACCGTTTTTCGCCGAGGTGCCGATTTCATAGACAGCATTGGGGTCCACTTCTGCCGCGAAGCACAGGGCCGCATAATTCTTCAGTCTGAACTTGATGCCATCTTCCGCCACATAGAATTCATTGGTGCCAGGAGTCGTGTCATCGGTTTCCGTCATCTGGAAAATTTCTCCGGCCCTGGTTCCCAGACGGTTCGACGTAACCAGATACATACCGTATACCACAAAGGTATCCTCCTGGGACAGATCACCGATATAATCCCAGGACAGCGTTCCGTAGCCGCCGTCAGGCCAGTAGAATTCATCATAGAGGGCGCTCTTATTCTCATTCATCATGAGATACTTGACATAAGCCCGTTTGCTCTCCGGGAAGCTTTCCCCCAGCTTTTCGCCCAGGGCCTGTTTCATATCCGCACCGGTAGCGTATGTGGTTTTCAGCTCCGGGGGAACTGCCTGCGCCGTATCCGCCAGGGCTACATAACCGGCCCGGAAAATGATATACTCTTCTGTCAATTCTTCTTCCGTATTGTCGAAGATATAATTTCCATTGGATTCGATGGTAACCCTGGCCTTACCGGGTCTGACCACAGCAGTATCTCCGGGATGGGTGATGCTGCTGTAGACCTTCTCGTATTCCGTTGCCGGAAAAGTTTTGTCCTCCGCAGCCCAGTCTGAGAGCACTTTCACAGAAACAGAAGGCTTGATCTCTGCGCCGGTGTATTTGTGATACCTGGGCTTGATCAGGGACACATCCAGCTCCACATGGGCAGGGGCAACATGGATCACTACGTCACAGTTTGTTTTCGTCAGCGCACTGCCAGGCTTGGGCGTAAAGCTCATCCGGAAGGTATTACCGCTATCCGTCACATCGCCAACGGTATCTCTGGCATCGTCGAACTCCCAGGTACCCGATGCACAACTGATCCGCGCTTCCACATCCGCCAGCGTTTCTCCATAAGTGGCAGTCAGATAGGGTTTGATGACCACATCCACATAGCCCGCCACAGGATCCGTGTAATTCCCATTACCGGGAGAGCGGTAGTAGACCCGGTAGACACCGTTTTCTGCTGCCTCGGGAATCGCAGTGCTATAGGAACCTTCAGCACCGGTCAGGCTGTATTCCAGATCAAACAGGCCATCAGAGCCGGCAGTGATCAGTTCCTGAGGTTCTTTCACCGTTCCGGCAGTTTCTGTCAGCTCTTTGGCTGCAGGAAGTGTGATCGTAAGACTGTTGTAGGCCCTAGGATTCACATAAATATTCCCCGTTGCCACCTCCATATTATCAAACCCCAGACCATTGAAAAAGACATGGAATTTTGCAGAGCCCACATTGGGGCGGTCCAGCAGATCCTGGGCTTCCAGACTGCTTCTGGACTGCACCATTTCATATTTTACCGTGAAGCCCTCACCCGGCTTGCTGGTTTGACCATTGACCGTTACTGTTAAGTTGGAAACATCCACAATATCGGTATCACCAAAGGTAACATTGGTATTTTTTCTGATTTTCTCGCCCAGTGTCTCTTTGTTATCGTAAGTAGTATCACCAAGCTTTACTGTCAGCTTTACTTTTTTAACTGTAATTGTTCCTGTCTTGACCGTCTGGTCATTATAGTTTCCATCCGCTTCCGGCGTAAAGGTATAGCCGATTTCTGCGGTTTCGCCATCCTGCAAGCCTTCCAGATTCTGCCCAATGGCATCCTGGCTGGAACTGCTGCCGTTGTATGTGTATACCACATTGCCCGGCACCGCTTCTGCTGCGCCTTCACGGATAGCACCGGTAAATTGAGGCCACTGGAACGCATTGCAGCCGTCGCCAATGGTCTGCTCCTTGATCGTTGCATCGGTATAATCCGCAGCCTTTGCAATGGTGACAGTCCAGGGTGTCTCTTTGTTTTCCAGAACGGCTTCATGGTAGTTCTGAGTTCCCTCTACATGGATCTTAAGGATATAGGTGCCAACATCTACAGGATCTTCAACGAGATTTTCATCCTTGTAGAACTTTACAGAAGCTTCGCCATAATCATTCATGATATATGCGTTCTTTCGCTTCGCCGTCAGGCTCTTGATCTGACCATCATAAACTAAACCACTTTCTGGAATATCCGGAGAAAACGCATCATTCACAACATTGGCTTTGCTGATTTCATAAGAATGACTGTTATCACTGCCAGTATAATTCTGGCATGTTTCCAGAACAATTACTTTAACCGTGATCGTACCCGCACTGTTAAAATCTTCTGTTCTCTCACTTCCGCGATAAAATTCAACTACATAATCCTGTTCTCCCAGGCCTTCCACTGTCACCGTAGGCTTCCTGAGCGGGTTATTTTCACTGTTTTCATGATATTTTAAGTCATATACATTTTCAACCGTGATCATATCCGCAGTGATCTGCTGCTTTTCCACAGCATACGCCACCCGAGGCTGAAGTTCCTGATCCGCAATAGACAGTACCGCAATATAATTGCCGGCATTTACAGGGGGTTCCTCACTGCCGCCGCTTCCGTCCTCGGGAACTGAATCTTCATAATAGAGGATCGTTCCTTCCCCTCTTGAGATCGTAGTTGCCGCCTTTTGCTGTCCATCATAAACGATCTTACCGTCTGCGTCAGCAGCCGGTGCCTGGATCGTATGCAGAACCGACTCCGCGCCGCAATCCTCACAGATTCTCACAAGAGATTCCTGATTTTCAGACAGAACCGGTTCAGACTGCGTCTCGTGAGGTTGTGCGTCTCCGGCAAAGCACTGGCAAACGGAATATTGCTGAATATGCTGACTTCCATCTTCCGTCGGGATCCATATCAGTTCTCCTGTATGGTCAGTCAGCGCTCCATATTCCAGATCACACACACTGCACAGTGCCAATGCTGTGCAGCTTGCTGCACGGTCTCCCTCCTGGCCTACCGAATGGTTCTCCTGGGAAACCACAGCTTTCAACAAGCAATCTTCAGCACACCCAAGCGTATGGGTCTCGCCATCATTTGTATATTTCAGATGGTTAGCCGAAATAAACTCCAGACAACCGCCAGCAAAATCCATCTCTGAGCCGATTGTTTCATAGATTCCATCTGCTGTCGTACGGTAATAGCCGGATCCATTGATTTTGTGCACAGCCGTTTCTTCATTGCCTGTGAATTGAATGCCCAGCTGCCTGGGATTCGTCACCAGATGAACATTCTCACCAAATGTGATCTTATCCTTCACCGTAAGCACAAACACCGCAGATTCATTTTCTTCCGGTTCTGTACCCACAGTAACCACCGCATCGTCAACAGTCAGGTTTCCATCGACCTCGATTTCACCTACATACAGCGTACCCTGGCCCATGATCACCAGATCCGCTCCGGCATATAAGGTGCCAATCTGATTTTCGCTGTCCTCTGCCAAGACGATGGTCACTTTGCCATCATAGGAAATATTACCATTCGCAAGAATACTGCCCGCATTGGCACTTGTAACCTTTGTACCATTCACCATGACCGGGTATTCCACGATCTCCGGCTCCGGCTGCAGTGTCAAACCCGGTTCCTGCTCCGGTTCCGGATCCGGTGTCAGCAGCATCATCTGGGGCATCCCGCCGCTGTCAGCTTCCTGAAGCACTTCGCCGCCTTCTTCCAGAACCTCTTCCAGCATTTCCTCCTCTGCCATTGCGGCCAGAGGCAGATTATTTACCAGCAGCACGCCGCACAGCAGCAGGCTGGCTGTTCTTTTCCAAAATCGTTGCATTATCATTACCTCCCAGAGGTTTTTGCCGGCCGGGCCGGCAGGATCTTTTCTTATTTTATAGTATAACAGAACCCCCTGCTGTTTTCAACGGCAGGAGGTCTAAGATTGTTTTAAGTTTTTATGACATTCCGGCTACAGATATGGCTTCCGTCATTTTTCAGCCGGTTTCACATGATCTGCTGCCCAGGGGCCATAGTTGTCCCGGTAAAAGGAATGGTATTCTTCAAAGCTCAGACAGCAGTCAAATCCCATCAGTTCCATCTTTACCCCGAAGAGCCAGACGAAAACGTCCATACTTTTCATGCCGCACTTTTCATAAAAATGCTTCCGCTGAAGCCGCTGGGCCTGGTTGTCGCATTCTTCATATACACTTTCGATCTCCAGGAAAACACCCTTTCCCCCATAATGCTTCCGCATCAGCACTAAAATCTCCGAACCAATGCCGGTGCCTCTTTGCCCTTCCTCCACCGCCAGATAGTCCAGCAAGATATTTTCCACCCCATTGATGGTGATGATCAGCCCGGCAAATTTCCCTTCCCGGGTAAAGCGCCAGATATCGGTCACACCCTGCCGGTACTTTTTCAGAATAATGGAAAAGGGCTTTTTTTCTGAGCTTGGGAAAGCCTTCTGATATAATCTGTAAACCTGTGCCCACTGGGCAATGCCTCTGGGGCGTTCGTATGTCAGCAAAATGATCAACTCCTCGGGCGCTATTGTAGCAAGGCCGGAGGAAAAAGTCAATCTGCAGGCAGGATTTGACTTTCCCCCCGGATTTTGATAGTATAATAAAAATCCCATCTGCAGGATATCCGCCTGCATCGACATGCGAAAGGATCCACGCTATGCCCAATGTCATTGAGATTACCGATTTTTCTGCCCCGGAGCTGGACGTTTACGCCCGGCTGACAGAGGCCCAGCTGCTCAACCGGTTCGAGCCCGCCAAGGGCCTGTTCATTGCCGAAAGTCCCAAGGTCATCCACCGGGCATTGGACGGAGGCTGTGTTCCTGTGTCCATGCTTATGGAGCGTAAGGACATTGACGGCTCCGCCGCGGAAATTCTGGCCCGGTGTCCGGAAATTCCCGTCTACACCGCCGACGAGGATCTGCTGTGCAGGCTCACCGGCTACCATCTGACCCGGGGCGTCCTGTGCGCCATGCGCCGCCCGAAGCTGCCCACCATGGAAGAGATCTGCCAAAGTGCAAAGCGCATCGTCATTCTGGAAAATGTCCAGAATCCCACCAACGTCGGCGCTATTTTCCGTTCCGCCGCTGCTCTGGGCATGGACGCAGTGCTGCTGACCCCCGGCTGCTCCAACCCCCTGTACCGCCGCAGTGCCCGGGTCAGTATGGGCACCGTGTTCCAGATCCCCTGGACCTTTACCGGCCCCTGGCCTGAAGATACGGAAAAGCTGAAACAGCTCGGCTTCAAAACCTCCGCCATGGCCCTCAGTGATGATTCCGTGTCCATCGATGACCAGACCCTAATGGCTGAAGAAAAGCTGGCAATCTTAATGGGCAGTGAAGGAGACGGCCTGACGGAGCAGACCATCGCCGCGTGCGATTATACCGTGAAAATCCCCATGTATCATGGTGTGGATTCCCTGAATGTGGCCGCCGCCAGCGCCGTGGCCTTTTGGCAGCTGCGCAGCCGCTGACCATTTGGAACAGAATCAAAAATTGCAGTTTGGCGGGCAGGGCCCGCACCCAATACGACTCGCTAAGAGCCGCCTTCGGCGGTTGCTCGCATGCACGCGCCTGCGGGCGCAGTAGCGTGACTACAGCCCGGCAATCAACCACGACCATTGGGTACCGCCCGGTTCGATCACATGTACAAATGGCATCATCGAGCCGGGCCGACCACCCAGGAGTCCTGGATGACAAACCAGCCGAAGTCACGCAATTGTCAGCGGCCACTGGCCGCACAAACTCCAATTTACCCTATATTAAAGGAGAAGATATGATTATGGAACTGCAAACCGGCCGGCCTGCCAGCAATGCGGGCCGGCTTGATAAGGAGATCCGCTGCTACGATCTGCTGGATTCTCTGAATGTAGCTTATCAGCGCATCGATCACGAAGCTGCCATGACCATGGAAGCCTGTATTGAGATCGACAAGGCTTTGGATGCCACCATCTGCAAAAATCTGCTGCTGTGCAACCGCCAGTGCACAAAGTTTTATCTTCTGATGCTGCCGGGAGAAAAGCATTTTAAGACCAGCGTCTTTTCCAAGCAGATCGGCTCCTCCCGGCTTTCCTTTGCCGCGCCGGAATATATGGAACGTTTCCTGGACATCACCCCCGGTTCCCTCAGTGTTCTGGGACTGATGAACGACCACGACAACCAGGTGGAGCTGATCATTGACGAAGATATTTTAAAGGGCGAATACTTCGGTTGCCACCCCTGTATCAATACCTCCTCCCTGCGACTGAAAACCGCCGATCTGATGGAAAAGATCATTCCCGCCATGCACCATACACCCCAGGTGATGTCCGTCTCCTCCGACTAATACGATTTGAAACTATTTAAGTTTCATTTGTAAGACGCCGCCGTTCAATATTTCGTAGGGCGGGCATAGTATGCCCGCCGGGCACTATCGATGGTTGAGCGGCCAATGTTTTCAGCGATTTAACGTCTTGCCGTTATTTTTTCACTCAAAAGTTGTGGGTGCCCGGCGGGGATGATATCCCCGCCCTACGAATACGCTGTTTGAACAGCCCGCCAAACTGCAATTTCTCTCCCCCTTACCGGCTCGGCAGAACCCGGCAGATGGGATTTATATACCAAAAGCCCCGATGCACGCATTTTGTGCATCGGGGCTTTGTTATTTATAAAAGCTGGTCAGACTGGCATGGGATGTATTCCAGAATGTCCTCCACCCGGCATCCCATGATGCGGCAAAGATCGTTGATGGTGGTGGTCGTAATAGGCTTGTCCTTGCGAAGCTTATCGATGGTGGAGCTTGAGATCCTGTGATTTTTGATGAGGGTATAGGTGGTTTCGGAGGAATTGCGGATGGTCTCCCAAAAAGGTCTGTATGAGATCATGGCCTGCCTCCTTCGATTTTGGATAATTCTCTGTCTAAAATGTATTGTAAGCTTAGTTTTTTATCTTGACTATAGTCGTTAAAAAGACTATACTATTCATAAGGTGTGTAGTTCATTATGAGTCGCTCCACGCCTAATTTATACTATATGGAGGTAAATTAAAAAAATGAAGAAAAGACTCTTCATGGTGCTGGCCGTGCTGGCACTGACCGTGTGTATGCTGCCGATGGTGGTTGGGGCTGAAACTGTTGATCCTGCCACCTGTTCCCACGCTGGTGCAACTTATACAGAGATCCCCACAACAGGAACACATACCAGATACTGTTCTCTTTGCGATACCACTGTTACCGAACAGTGCACCGGCTGTGACTTCACAAACTGTTCTCTATGTGGATCTGATCTTTTGGGTATTCATCCAATTGACGAAACCGGCCATTGTATTGGTTGCGGTAACTGTACTGACACGAAAGGCCTAGTCACTAAATATGACGAAACACATCACTGGAAAGAGTGTCTGCTTGGACATCATTTCGATGACGAGCTCTATTATGAGCCTCACAGCTTTTCAGCTGCGACTTGCACCGAACCTGGCAAGTGTGAATGCGGTGCTGTGAACCCCAACGATGCTACACCGAAACACGACATCTATATCGCTTCGCAGAAAGGTACGCAACCCCAACACTCAATAAAGTGCAGCCGTGATGGATGTACTTATTTCGAGTGGGTTGATTGCTCCTACACCGTCAATTCCTCCCCTAGCAATTCCTGCACCGCAAAGTGTGACTGTGGTCGTCAGAAGGTTAAAGACGGTCACACCGAGGAAACTCTGGAAGCCGTTGCCCCCACCTGCACTTCTACCGGTCTGACCGAAGGCAAGAAGTGCTCTGTCTGCGGTGAAATCCTGTTAGCCCAGGAAACTGTTGACAAGCTGCCTCATGACTATGCCGCTCCCACCTGTACCGAACCCGGTAAGTGCAACTGTGGTGCCATCGATCCCGAGAATCCTGAAGCACTGGGCCATGAGAAGGCAGAGGACAGTGGCGTAATCGCACATACTAACGGTAAAACCCATGGATTCGCATGTGGTCGTTGCGGCAAGGATGTATCTGAGAATCATGAAGAAGCACCCATTGGTGAGGCAAAGCCCAATAGCTGCACCGAAGATGGTCTGACTGCTGGTAAGAAGTGTCCCGTGTGCAAATACATCATTGAGGAACAGCAGGTTATTCCCGCTGCCCACACCCCCGTCACCGATGCTGCTGTCGCTCCCACCTGCGAGAAGACCGGTCTGACCGAAGGCAAGCACTGTGATGTCTGCGATGAAGTTCTGGTCAAGCAGGAAGTTATCAAGGCCCTGGGCCATAAGTGGAATGACGGTGTCGTGACCAAGGAAGCTTCCTACACCGATACCGGCATCATCACCTACACCTGTCTGAACGACGCTTCCCACACCTACGAGGAGGCAACCCCTGTTCTGAAGGTGCCTTATGATCCCAACCTGGACAGCGTCCCCAGAACCGGTAATATCTTCGTCGAGTGGCTGTACGCCATCTTCGCCTGATTCCCAATTTCATAGCACAAAAGGCGGTGACGGATTATCCGTCACCGCCGCACGGCATCGTAAACAGCAATAACAGTTTGGCGAGCTGATTGCGAATATCTAACTGTAGGGGCGGGGCAATGCCCCGCCCGCTCGCTACCGACAATTGAACAGTAGAATTCTGTGGAAAACGTAACAATTCCGGAAATACGAACTGCTTGCGTAATTGCCAGGTTGCGGGAGGGGCAATGCCCCTCCCCTACAGTAGCGTGTGCAAAATAGCCCGCCAAACCGCAATTTGGCGACACAATGCCGCGCCGGTACATTCCAACCATACCTTTGAGGATATTTTATGAAAAAGATGTATTCCAACAACGGAAGATTTGTTTCTCCCGCCCCGAAGAAGAAAAACAGACGGAAGTTCCTTCTGACCCTGGCAGCCTGCGCCCTGGCGCTGGTGCTGCTGTGCATCGGCGGTGCCGCATTGTTCCTGGGGCATAACGAAGGGGCAGAAGCGGATTTCCAGGATCTGTCCCGCCAGGTTCAGGCTGCTGCCACCGAAGCCACTGCCGCCCCCACTGAGACTGCCGTGACAGAAGCCACCATCCCGGAGACCACCGCGCCGCCGGAAACCCAGCCTCCTGTTCTGCCCCAGTATGCTGAAGCCTATGCCCGGAATTCCGAAATGATAGGCTGGCTCCGCATTGACGGCACCCAGTTGGATTATCCGGTGATGCACACCCCCAATGATCCGGAAAAATATCTCCATTTGGACTTCGACCAGAAAAACAGCTACCCCGGCACCCCCTTCCTGGATGCAGGCTGCACCATAGACAGCACCAATCTGCTGATTTACGGCCACAACATGCCCAATGGCACCATGTTCCGCAGCTTAATGAAGTATGAACAGAGCACTTACTGGAAGGATCATCCCGTGATCGTCTTTGATACTCTGTACCAGCAGCAGGAATTCGAGGTGCTGGCCGCTTTCTACGACCGGGTCTACTACAAAACCGAGGACGTTTTCAAGTTCTACCAGTTCATCGACCCGGAAACTGAGGAAGAATTCAACAACGGCATTGCCCAGTTCAAAGAAAAGGCCCTGTATGACACCGGTATCACCGCCGAATTCGGCGATCAGCTGATCACCCTGGTGACCTGCGCCTACCACACAGACAACGGCCGATTCGTTGTAGTGGCCCGACGGAAATAGAAAAACGCCATCCGGAAGGATGGCGTTCAGACTGTCGAAGAAGTATAAATTGCAGTTTATCAGACTGTTCAAACAGCGTATTCGTAGGGCGGGCATAGTATGCCCGCCGGGTACTATCGATGATTGAGCGGCCAATGTTTTCAGTGATTTAACGTCTTGCCGCTATTTTTTCACTCAAAAGTTGTGGATGCCCGGCGGGGATGATATCCCCGCCCTACGTTGACATTTTTTAACTACTCGACAAACTGGAATATATCGGTTTATCGACAAGCAAAAAGGAGATGCTTTCGCATCTCCTTTTTTGTGTCAATATTCTCCCAGCCAGCGTCTGGAGGCTGTTTCAACCGCCTTTCCAGCTTCCAGTGACTTTTTTACATCCAGGATCCGCTGGTTCCGGCTGCCCCGGAAAGGAACCTCCAGGCTTTTTTCCGCCAGAAGGAAGGGGCCGTCAATGAGAATGTCGATGGAAGACAGCAGCTCCCTCTGCGCTTCTGAGCCAGCGAGCAGCTGTTCAAAGGTGTATCCGGAGTAGGAGGCCACCTCGTAGCCCTTTTCTTTCAGCAGCTTTGCAAGCCTTGCAAAGGCCTCCGGCTGGGCAAAAGGCTCGCCGCCGGAGAAGGTAACCCCCCGGCACAGGGGATTCTCCCGGACGATGTCCACCGCCGCTTCCACCGGGATTTGGGTTCCGGTGCCAAAGTCCCAGGTCTCCGGGTTATGGCAGCCGGGACAGTGATGGGGACAGCCCTGGGAAAAGATCGTCGTGCGGATTCCCGGGCCATCCACGATGCTGTCGGAAATAATGCCGCTTAAATCAAGCATGGGTGGACATGCCGTGCTTGACACGGTCACGCTCCTCTGCCCGCTTGGCGTCGTTCCACTTATCCATGGTACCGACCAAATAACCGGTGATCCGGCGGATGCGCTCAAAGCCAACACCCTGACCCAGCTTCTGATTTTCGTTCTTGATGTTCATAATGATACCTCCATAATGGAAACGGGATTTTTACGAGTTTATCTTATCGCAACTGCTCTGCCTTTTCTGTGACATGGTCACGGTTGAATGCAGAATGCAAAATTGTGGTGTTTCTCCGGAACAATTTTTAAATCATTGCCCGAGGCAATACCTTCATTTTGCATTTTTAATTCTGCATTTATTCGATTCCCTGGAAAGCGGGCATTTCCGGATACTTCCGTTTCAGCTCCTCAATGCGCTCAGGCGGGATCTGCTCGCCCTCCCGGCGGCCGCAGCGGGGGCAGACATCACCGATGATGCCCACATAGCCGCAGATGGGATCCCGGTCTACAGGATGGTTGATGGAACCGTAGCCAATGCCAAAATCATGCATGCAGCGGACTACGGATTCGAATGCCTCCACATTCCGGGCAGTATCGCCGTCCAGCTCCACATAGCTGATATGACCGGCATTGCACAGGGCATGGTAAGGTGCCTCCAGACGGATCTTATCGTACACAGAAATGGGATGCCAGACAGGAATATGGAAGGAGTTGGTATAATACTCCCGGTCGGTAATGCCGGGGATGGAGCCGTAACGCTTCTTATCCATACGGATGAAACGGCCGGACAGGCCCTCGGCAGGCGTTGCCAGCAGGGAGAAGTTCATCTTCAGCTCCTGGGACTTTTCATCACAGAACTTACGCATGAAGGAAATGATTTTCAGACCCTTCTCCTGGATCTCTTCACTCTGGCCGTGGTGCTGGCCGTACAGGCTGGTCAGGGTTTCCGCCAGGCCGATGAAGCCGATGGACAACGTACCGTGCTTCAAAACCTCCCGCAGATCCTGTTCCATAGTCAGCTTGTCGGAATCCAGCCAGACACCCTGTCCCATGAGGAAGGGATAGTTGTAGATATGCTTGGATGCCTGGATCTCAAAGCGATCCAGCAGCTGCTGGGCAACCAGCTCCAGCATACCCTGGAGCTTTTCGTAGAACAGCTCCTCGTCGCCGTCAGCCTCGATGGCAAGTCTGGGCAGGTTGATGGAGGTGAAGGACAGGTTGCCGCGGGAGTAGGAAATCTCCCGGGTGGGATCATACACATTGCCCATAACGCGGGTACGGCAGCCCATGGTGGCGACCTCCGTCTCGGGGCGGCCGGGAACGTAATATTGCAGATTGAAGGGAGAATCCAGGAAGGTATAGTTGGGGAACAGGCGCTTGGCGCTGACCTTGCAGCTGAGGTGGAACAGATCGTAGTTGGGATCCTCCTCGTTGTAGTTGACGCCTTCCTTGACCTTGAAAATATGGATGGGGAAAATGCAGGTCTCGCCGTGACCCAGGCCTGCGTCCAGAGCCATCAGAATGTTGCGGATGACCATACGTCCCTCGGGAGAGGTATCGGTACCGTAGTTGATGGAGGAGAAGGGGGTCTGGGCACCGGCACGGGAGTGCATGGTGTTCAGGTTGTGGACAAAGCCCTCCATAGCCTGCTGGGTATCCCGGTCAGTCTTCTTGTAGGCGCGGACAGCGGCCCGGGTAATGATCTTGTGGGCCCGCTCACAGTCCATACCATAGGTATCCCGCAGGCCCTTGGCAATGGCGGCAATGTAAGCATCGCTGCTTTCCAGCTTGGCGGTTTCGCCAGTGGAAACTTCCGCATTGGCAATGATCTTTGCAATGGCAGCAGTCTCGTCGCCCAGATCCAAATAGTCTTCCACCGCGTCCTTCAGGCGGCGGGTAAAGGCTTTACGATAGGTCTTGGCAACGCCTTCGGCCATGCCGTAATCGAAGTTGGGAATGGACTGACCGCCATGCTGGTCGTTCTGGTTGGACTGGATGGCAATGGCAGCCAGCGCGGCATAGCTCTGGATGGAGTTGGGTTCCCGCAGATAGCCATGGCCGGTGGAGAAGCCCCCGTGGAACAGCTTCAGAATGTCGATCTGGCAGCAGGTGGTAGTAAGGCTGTAGAAGTCGAAATCGTGGATGTGGATATCGCCTTCCCGGTAGGCCTTGGCATGCTCGGGCCGCAGCAGGTAGATCTCGTTATAGGCCTTGGCACCGGCAGAGCCGATCTGCAGCATGGAGCCCATGGCGGTGTTGCCGTCGATGTTGGCATTGTCACGCTTCATATCGCTGATCCGGGCATCGATGTGAGTGATCTCATCGATGGTCTTCATCAGGCTGGTGTTGGCCTCACGCGCCCGGGTACGGTTTGCACGGTAGAGAATGTAAGCTTTTGCAGAAGCGCTGAAGCCATGGTTCATCAGTTGGCATTCCACCGCATCCTGGATGGCTTCGATATTGGGTGCCTGCGTAGAGAACTTGCTTTCCAGTTCCCGCTGAACGTCATTGGCAATGCGGGCAGCATCGGCAGCATCGCCCTCCCGGGCGGCCTCCAGTGCCCGGAGGATGGCAGAAGCGATCTTATTCTGATCGTATAACACAACGCGGCCATCGCGCTTAATAATACTCTGGATCATAGATATTTTCTCCGCTTTCTTCTGAAATTGAGGCAGCGGCAGTCGGACACCTGCCACAGACACAATATGTTGTGTCATAGAATTCAAACCTCCACAATATATTGCCACAAGAGTGCTGTTTTGTCAAGCTACAATCCGGTTACAAGCAATTCGCAGTGGAGCAGTTTATTTATTTTCACAGCATTTTCATGGGCTAAGTGGAAGATATCATACAATGTGTCCAATAAACCGGGAGTTTTTCCGGGGAAAGGAAAAATCTTCCAAACACAATTTTGCAGGGCGGGGTCATGCCCCGCCCTGCTGCATTGGATTTAATATGGTTCTATAATAAATGTTGGGGTCAGGCGATGAGCCTGGCCCCAAAGCCATGTCAAAATAAAAGTTGAGCATAGAGACAAAATCCTTTACAATGAATGTACCCCTACAACACAGAAAAGGAGGTCTCTATGCTCATGTC
>JAGBAI010000037.1 GCA_017939025.1 Oscillospiraceae bacterium | reverse complement strand
TGTCTGTCCAATGATCCGGGAATCCCTGCAGCCGCTCACATTCCAGTGGTGTCAACCGCCGAATCAGGTTGACTCCTTCCACCACGCATTTGTCTTCACTGACATACTGGTTGTTGATCCCCTTGTGATCTGTGAAACCAATCGTTCCAACCGTCTGCTGGTATGGCTGCATGACGAGATCTGTGGCATCTTTATGCTGTCTGGCGCTCTCCGTGCTGACCACATCATTTTCCTTGAAGATATCTGTTCTCTGGCGGCTGTATACTGCATGACGATCCATTCCCGTCAATGTATAGGCTATGTCTTTTTGACAGCCCAGACCATTACCACCGTTCTCTGTTTTTCGGTCAATAATGTTTCCAACAATGCAAAATGTTTCCGGTGGCTGCTCCACCAACGGTACATTGTTGCCGCCAGTTCCATATCTTGCAGACATGGTCGGTGCCACATCCAAGGGACCTTTGTATCTCGCATCAATTCCATGGTTCTCGTAGATCATCGGAACGTAACCATCTCCCATACCCATGGATGCCGGAAGAGTGGTGGAAACACCGTCTGTCCGAACAGTTGCATGGTTCTGATTGGATTCCAACAGGATTGGTGGATGTCCATGCATCTGGGATCTGAGTGTTCCAGTAATGTTTTCCGAGCAACTCATAAACTGGCCGCCCTGGTCATTCAGGCACAACACCTGCCGTTCTTCCTCCAAAGTATTTCTTGTGAGAACACATGGATGGCCCTGTCCTGCCTGGCCGCCGGATGTCAATGCGATATGGGCCTCCTCTGTCAGGAAGCAAGTACCATCTCCTTTGCTGACCACACCTGCCGCAACAAAGGTTTGTTGTTTGGTTCCCGGACTTGCACATACTGTCGCTGATACCTCATGGAGATTTCGCACTTCATTTCGTTGATTTTGCGTAAATGCGGTCAGATTCAGCACACCATTTCTGCCGGTAGAAACACCGCAATTGACGCCCAGTGTTGGAGATACATCTCCAGAAATGTCACCATTGTGTGGATCATATCCAACAGCATGTTCCGCAGATGCATCCGAATCACTCTCCATGAGCTTGTCGCCTGCCTGTATCGCCAGCGCATCTTCAAGCTGCGGTGGTAGTTCTTTCCCACGCTCTCTGGCTCTGCAGAGAATACCCTGGCATGCCTTCCTGGTCAAATAATATTTGGAGTGCGGTTGATCCTCCAAAATCTGCCACAAGGAATATACGTTTTCTGCGCTGCGGGGTGCGGGGCCAGTATTGAGCATCGAGGCATCGCCACGCCAGGGAGAAAGAGTCTCCCAATACGATTCCCCCAGCAGGTTCCCAGCGTCCTCGGAAAGGTCCAGGAACATATACGGAAGGGAAACCAATTCGGACGATCTCTTCGAGGACAATCCGGAAGTCTTCTCCCTTCGGAGAGCCGCTGGAGAATGCTCCGGGGACATTTTCCCAGCATAAATAACGAGGTCGAACAGACACGCCTGTCCGTCCTCTAAGTATGTCAGCATTTCTCATCTCCTTTACAATTCGTATCTGTTCCATAAAAAGGCCAGAGCGCGTACCGAATAACCCGGCACGCGCTCCAGCTACGGATAAGTCCTGGCAGGGACTACCGCCGCAGATAATGTCTACAGGCGGCAGTGACCTGCCATTCAGTTTCGTGATATCCCCGACATGGATCATGCCGGGGAATCTTAATTTCGTGACCTCTATGGGGAATGGCTCAATCTCACTTGCCCAGACAGGTTTTATTCCGCAATGCACTGCAGCCAGAGGGAAGCCGCCAATTCCATCGAATAGACTTCCCATAGTGATCTCCCGCTGGGCAGGCAGTTGCTGATCATGCAATATGTTTTCCTCCTTCCGTGTAGTCTTCATCCTTCACAGAGCGAATGAAAGATGCCACTCCCTGGATGGTGGAAGTCAGCGGGTACTGCTTCAGGGCATTCAGGACTCTGCCTCGATAGCCGCCTTTCCGGGATGCTCTCGAATCCAGAATGGCG
>JAGBAI010000036.1 GCA_017939025.1 Oscillospiraceae bacterium | reverse complement strand
GAACGGCACCGGCAAGCGTATCTCCATTAAGGACACCCGCGGCATCATCGACGCCATCCTGGACGGCTCCATCCTGAAGGCCGAGACCAAGACCATCCCCTACTTCGGCTTCGAGGTTCCCACCGCTCTGCCCGGCGTTGACACCAACATCCTGGATCCCAGAAACACCTACGCAGACGCTGCTGAGTGGGATGCCAAGGCTCAGGATCTGGCTGCCCGCTTCATCAAGAACTTCACCAAGTACACCGGCAACGAAGAGGGCAAGGCCCTGGTCGCCGCTGGCCCCCAGCTGTAATTTACAGTTCGGAATGTTGACAGCATAACAAACCGCCCGGCCATAAGGCCGGGCGGTTTTACATGCAGACAGGTAAATTACAGTTTATCGGGCTGTTTGAATACATCATCGTAGGGACCGTCCTCCTGGACGGTCCGCCCAGAAATCCGACCTCAATGGGCGGATTTCTGGAATTTATACGGCGAACGTTGCGAAAAAGTTGCCCATCGAGGTCAATTTTTTCGACGGACCGTCCAGGAGGACGGTCCCTACGCCAATTCGATAAACTGCAATTTGTATTGCTCAGCAGTTTTCACACTTGCTTTTTCTGCCCCGGAGGAGGGCTGCCAGGTGCAGTCCGAAGGTCAACACCAGCAAAACCGTACCTGCCAGACACCGGGCCCGGAGGGTATCGTAAATCGCGGCGGCATCCAGGATCCGCGCCAGCCGGTTCAGTTCCCACAGCTGGCACAGCAGTGCCCCGCCGCAGCAGCCAAGGGAAGCGGTGCAGCAGATCAGGCAGCCTTTGACCTGGAGGGCGTGAATGGCAAAAACAAGGGCAGCAATGCCCAGAAGAATACTGAGAATGTTCATGAAGATACGTCCTTTTCAAGATGTGTTGCAAAATTGAAGTTTGTTGCTGTGGCGCGGTAGCGCCCAAAGGGCTCCCTCTGATGAGGGAGCTGGCGCCGTAGGCGACTGAGGGAGAGAAAAGGTTGCAGTTTCCGCCGCGATTCGATAGAAAAAAGGAAGCTTTCAGGTTTTCTCTCCCTCAGTCACGCTGTTCGCGTGACAGCTCCCTCATCAGAGGGAGCCTTTTAGGGCGCTACCGCGCCAGTGCAACAAACTGCAATTTGGCGAGGGCAGGCTGGGGGTATAAAAGACGGAGTCCGGGAAGGACTCCGTTTTGATTATGCTTTGTTCTTTCTTCTGTGGCGGCCCTTCCGGTCGAAGCGCAGGGCGGCGGTCAGATGGATAAGGGCATTTGCCAGCAGGGCAATGCCTGCCTCCCATAACAGCAGCTCCAATGCCCGCCAGACCATGTCTGTTACCTCTGCATCGGCAAAATTCGCAGTCAGAACGAACATGATAATGCTTAATACCAGGCCCGTCAGTGTCAGTACTACACCGGCAAACCGCTGGGTAAAGCGCCAGGCATAGATACTGCCCATGCCGTAATAGCACCGGTAGCCAAAGTAATAATTGGCCTCCTTCGGGGCAAAAAACAGGTAGGCCAGGCCCAGAAGCAGCAGGATCACCGGGCCGATCATGATGCAGAACCGGCAGATTCCCGGCAGGGTGCCGAAGATCTCATTCAGCTCCGGCAGCAGGCTGGCCGGGTCAAAGCCGTCCATAATGGCCTTGATGGAATCAATATCCAACGCTTCCAACGGGGAAGTTTCCGCCATTGCGCCTTCGGTAGCGGCAATGGTGGCTTCCACAGCGGCGGCGGTGGTTTCCAGAAGTTCAGTGGGGGTCGTGCTCATTATTTTTCCTCCAGGAATTTGCTGATCTCCCGCATGAAGCTGCCTGCATCCTGGAACCGGTGATAGATGGAGGCAAAGCGGATGTACGCCACCTCGTCCAGAGGCTTCAGACGCTCCATGACCATCTCACCGATCTTATCGGTGGTGATCTCCCGTTCCAGGGTGTTCTGGATGGTCTGCTCAATCTCGGTGGTGATCCGGTCCAGGTCAGTGACATCGACCTTGCGCTTGTCAAAGGCGCGGATCATGGAATTGAGGATCTTATTCCGGTCAAAGCTCTGGCGGGAACCGTTGCGCTTGACCACGATAATGGGCAGACTTTCCACGATCTCATAGGTGGTAAAGCGGCGCTGGCAGCCCATACACTCCCGGCGGCGGCGGATGGAGTTGCCGTCTTCAGAGTGTCGGGAATCCACGACCTTGCTTTCCTGATCACCACAGTAAGGGCATTTCATAGGGGATCCACTCCCTTTTCGTAGATTATTTGCCTATTATACCAGAATTTTTCTCCACTGTCCAGCCTTTTTTACCCAAAAGGGTTGCGCTGGCGGCAGTTTTCGGATAAAATAACGGATATTTCTGCGTGCGGAGTATTGCGAGTGAAGGGTGGAGTTAAGGAAAGTTAACGCCACGAAACTCCACACGGAAAAACGAGGTGTTTCGATGTCCAACAAGTTACTGTACGTTCTTTGGGGCGGTTTGTTTATTTTGTGCGCAGGTCTGGGTTTTATCCCGGAACCGGAGGGAGCACTGCGGGCGGGGATGACGGTTTTGTCTCTGGCCTGCTTTCTGCCTCCGGCGGCAGTGCTGTACCGGAGCGGAAAGAGTGGTGACCGGGCAGCGGTGAAGCTCGTCTGCTGTCTCGCGGCATTGTCCCTGGGGCTGACGCTGGTGCTGCTCATTGGAAATGTGCTGTCGGTGGTTGCCTCGGAAACAGTGGGCACGGCACTGTATTATCTGCTGGTGATCGTTTCCAGTCCCATGGTTTCCAGCGGATACTGGGCGCTGAGCCTGTTCCTGTGGGCCTGCCTGCTGATGGCAGGATGGAAGCTTCTGCGGAGAAAATAAGCAAACGCCAGCGGCTATGCTATGCCGCTGGCGTTTGCTTGTCAATAACGTATACTATTTTCAACATCCTGTCAGAGGCTCCCCTACAGGATATTATCCTCCGCGCGCATATCCCGCAGCAGCTCCAGAAGGTCTGAGTCATCCTCCTGCAGCAGCTCCAAAGGAACCCGGATTCCGGCGGCTGCCGCGCTTTCTGCCGGGGTTGCCTCATTGTTGACGCAATAATAACTTCGGACAAGATCATCACAGAGGGCGAGAGCCTGCTGCGCATCCAGCTCCTCCCACAGAAGTTTGTGGATCCCCAGACTGTAGCGCAGGAACATGAGTTCGATGCAGTTTAGCGCATTTATTACCATTTCAGGCGTAGGCCCCTCCAGTCCGGCACAGTCCAGAAAACATTTGTACCGGAGCTGTCCTTCGTCGATGGACAGCTCAAAATTGCCGCTGCGCCGGCCCTGGTTTGCATGGGCCAGAAATACCAGCAGCTGTCCAAGACTGTCCAATGGGATTTTCCACGGGTACAGGCCATAGATATTCAAATCCGTGTCATGGACGCGGATCTCCCCTTCCACATACCTCGGAAAGCCGCCCAGGGGCAGCACGAAGCAGAAGGTACCGTCGGTTCTGCTGAAGCTGTAGTCCTGGACTGTTTTTTTCAGAATTTTCTCAATTGCCCGGGCCAATTCCAGGGAATATTTGCGTCTCATGGTGATTCCTCCCAAATAAATGTGTTATTGTGTGATCGTGCAGAGTAATTTGCAGTTTGTTGCTGTGGCGCTTACGGTGCCCATGCCTTCCCCCGGGGGGGAAGGTGCCCCAGTGCGCACACTGGGGCGGATGAGGAATGCGGGCGGAAATGTTAGATTCAGCACTATGTTTTAGGCCTATTCCAGACTTTCAGCCCACGCCATCCCTCATCCGTCTCGCCTTCCCCCCGGGGGAAGGCTTTGTTAACTGCCCGCCAAACTGCAATTTTTAACCGGATCATTCTGCCGGAGAGATGTCCAGCAGCCGGATGGCGTTGCTATGGGTAATGGCTTCCAGGTAGGGCCGGTCGCAGTTTTCCTTCAGCCACTCCATACCCTTGTCGATGCAGGGCCGGCGGAAAGCCAGATTATGCGTATCGGTGCCCAGGAAAGTCACCAGTTTTTCCCGGATCATGGTGCGGGCCCGGGATTGGAGATCGGCATCCTGCAGCTCTTCCAGAGAGAAGATGTTCACCTGGAAGGTGCAGCCCATTTTTCTCAGTTCCCGGATCTCCGAGACCAGACACAGACAGGCATACCGCTCCGCATGGGCGATGATGGGCTTCCAGTTCTTTTGGATCAGTGCGGACAGGCACCGCTGCATTTCTTCCAGCCGGATATCCGTTGGAAATTCCACCAGCACATACCGGGTGCCGTTCATAGAGGGAATCCGCCCTTTTTCCAATCCTTCCAGGACTCCGGTCAGGAGGAAATCACAGCACATGACCTCACAGCCCAGGAAAAACCGGATATCGGGAAACGCATGCTGCAGATCCCCCTTCAGCAGACGGAAACGGCTTTCCAGATCCTGAGGATCCCCAGAAAGGTATTCGCTGTGTGGGGTGAGAAAAATGGAAGTTACGCCCTGGGACTGGGCAGAGAGCACCAGCTGCCGGGTGGTTTCGTAAGAATCGGAACCGTCGTCCAGTCTGGGCAGAAGATGGGTATGGATGTCAATGACGGGGGGCGGCATATCCTCCAGGAAGCAGCTGGAAACAGTATCGAGGTCATTCTGCCCAGCTTGAATTTCCATTGTCAGAGAGACCAGAGAAGCAACAAATTCCCGGCCGGTCAAAGGCTCCAGAATTTCAGTCAGCGTAGCCCGGCTGCCTTCCGGGAAGGGCTTTTCCAGCCAGCAGAAGGGAATGGCAGGTCTGGGGAACCGGCGGGGATGGATTTCACGGAGGCTCTGCTCCAGCTGGGCCAGCAGGCTTTGATCCAGATCAGAGGCAGGCTCCAGAGCCAGATAGACGCAGTTGCGGATCCGAACGGGCTTCATCACGCGGAAGCGGATCCGGCTGGTATAGTCGGCCTGGCCAAACCAGGCAGAAAACTGGTGCAGCTGTCTGCTGATGGTATCGGCGCAGGCTGTCAGGGAAATCTGAGAAGGCGGCACAAGCTGTGCCAGCCGGATGGGATAACCGTAGTGCTCTGGCATGGGCTTCACGCAGTCGGAAAACCGCTGCAGAAGCCGGGTATACACCTGCCGCAGCAGGATCAGATCCTGACGGCCAGGGTACAGGGAAATGGAAAAGGAAATATCCTCTGGGAACATAGGGTCACGTCCTTTCGTAATAGGCGGGGAATTCTGGCTTCCCACGACCGGCAAAGGCCGGTTTCGGCCGGCAGCCAGCCGGCACTCATCGGGTGGGTCAAACGGCAGTTTGGGGGTCCTAATGGAAACCCACGGGGTATCTTTCATAGTTTTTCAAGGATATCATCCTTTCGTAGCCGGGCAGGGCACTCTGGCTGTATCAAGCAGGGCCGTAACTGCGCCTTCCAGCTTCGCTCAGCAAGCAGCACCGGTGGCCGAAAAACACAGGCAGGAAGGTTCGCGACGCCTTCGGGCAGGTTTCACCGTCAGCCGGTTGGTTTGCATGGGACTTATTACCCATACCCTCTGCTGTTGTTTTCTGTTTTCCTTTTGAACGGCGTGTGCAGCTTCTGCCCGCCGCAAACAGAATAGATTCAGGAGATGCCATTCAGCAGAGGGGCCCATCCTCCGGTTATACCCGCATTGCGCATTGCGGTTCAAGGCAGGATGCGCAGCCGTTCCGGCTGGCTGCGCACCCCCAGAGGATGTCAGCTTCTGGAAGGGACAGACAGAACGCATCTGTCCGGGTGTTGGAAAGCACAACCGCGCCTTCCGTAGCTACAGTTTATCATCCCCCAGAGCCGTGCCCCGCCGAAAGAGGGAAAAAAAGAACCTGCCGCAAAAATTTTGCAGCAGGGTTTTATAACAAATTGGATTTTATTGATCTGGCGCTTACGGTGCCTAAAACCTTCCCCCTCGGTGGAAGGTGCAGACTGTAGAAAAAAGTGGTAAATTTCTGTTCATCGTACTGTTCACCGTAGGGACCGTCCTCTGGACGGTCCGCCGGAAAAATTGGCCTCGATGGACAATTTTTCCGTATCATTCACCGCACAAATTCCGAAAATCCGCCCATTGAGGTCGGATTTTCGGACGGACCGTCGAG
>JAGBAI010000035.1 GCA_017939025.1 Oscillospiraceae bacterium | reverse complement strand
TGGGAAGAAAAGTATGTAAACGGCATTCTCACCGGCTTCACCATTGTCTGCCTGATTGCCATTCTGGGCGGTGTCATCTGGTTCTCCCGGAGGCGGTAAGATGTTCAGAAAGGTCATCTTTGTGCTGATGATGTGTGTATTCCAGCTTGGTCTGAGTTTACTGATGTATCCCATCTGGAACGGTTTGATCGTAGACAGGCAGGCGGGACAAGCTGCGGAGCTGTTTCTGAGTGAAGTGGATGCCAGAGAAGAAACCCAAAGCACCGACCCTACCGAAGAAACCATACCTTACCAGCAGCTTTGGGATGAGATGTGCGCTTATAATGAAACCCTCTATGCTGAAAAGCAGGTCAGCTTCGACAGCCCGGATGACTATGAACAGCCCAGTTTCAACCTTTTGGACTATGGTCTGGAGGATGAAGTGTTTGCAGTCCTTACTGCCCGAAAGATCAATCTGGAAATGCCGGTCTATCTGGGAGCCACCGACACACATCTTGCTCATGGTGCATCCCATATGTCCCTTACCAGCCTGCCCATCGGCGGCGAGAACACCAACTGCGTCATTGCCGGTCACAGAGGATGGAACGGAGCAGCACATTTCCGGTATGTGCCGGATCTGGCAAAAGGCGATATTGTGACCATCCGGAATCTCTGGGAAACTCTGACCTATGTGGTGGTGGAAACAAAAATCATAGCTCCCAACGATGTGGATGCCATTCATATACAGGAAGGCCGGGAACTGCTTACCCTTCTGACCTGCCATCCCTATGCCAGCGGAGGAAAACAGCGGTTCCTGGTCATCTGTGAACGAGTAAAATAGGAGGACTTTTTATGGAAAAACGAATGGCTGGTGATTATGAGATCATCCATGCCTTTCACATTGGAGATAAGGAAATCGTCATCGGAGAGAATATCAATGCCCCCGGTGACGAGCGGTATATGTGTGCCTTTTGTGACAGGAATGAGATTTTCGGTCTGTACAGCGATCTTTGGGTCAGCGATGACTTCTGTGAAATCGTAAAGAAGTATGCAGAACGGCTTTCAGAACAGGCAGAGAAAACCCGTGTGGCGCTGTTCACACCAATCTTTCAGGGAATCGATATAACACCGGTTCTGAAAGCAGAATGTACTCCCGTTTCCAATAAGGATGACCTTAACGGAAAAATTGTGGTTATCAAACAGGATGTGCTGCGACAGGAGTACCGGAGATCCACCAATCAGATTAAGCTATGTACCGGAGGATTTGGAGCGTATCCTAACAGTCGTGGCTCTGCCTGTTTCTGTGTGGATTTGTATTCTGGAAAAACCAACCGCTATGAGCGGCAGGATATTATGGGAACATTACAGCCGGACCAGCTTCCCCAATGGGCCGCAATGGGCCTGCAACGATACCAGCAGGAACAAAAGCAGAAATCCGCAAAGAGCAAGGAGGAACGGTAATGGTGCAGAGAATCTGTGCAGGCTATGTCATCACCCAGAGCATCCAGGTAAAGGACACAGAGTTTGTGCTGGGTGAGCATCCCAAAACCGGAATGTGTGCCACCTGGCAATGCAAGAATGGTGACAACTACTTCTGGGGACATTACTGCACCAATAAATATGATGCGCTAAAAGACCTCTGTGAAAGAGCATCCCAGGAGATAGACTATCTGGCATCTATTGGAGCCATTCCACCGTTGGCATCCCGAAAAGAAAAAGACAGGGGGTTAGAACGATAATGGAAGCAGAAATGACACTGCGCCCCATGACTGAAACGGAGCGTATGTACAGCTATACCCAGTCCCAGCAAATCATGGGTCAGGCTGGCTGCATCGGGCATCTGCGTGGTGATTTTGGCAGTAGCGGAAAGCAGTTCTTTTCCACTTGGGATGACCACCGGGCAAACCTTAAATCTGATGCGTTCAAACACGAGTTTGATGAAGTAATCAATACCATGCGGGAAGATGCCCAATATGGTGGCATTTTGAAAAGCCGTAAGGACATGACCGACTATTGCTATGACCACCCTACCAGCGGCTTTGAAGGAAACTACACGAAAGAGTATGGTTTCCGTGCAGATACAGACCACTATTCGTATATGCTAAGGCTGAACCCCAACAAGGGTGACTATAACATTTACTGCTATTGCTACCTACGGCAATGGCTGGATCGGCACATGAAGCAGGCGGAAAAAGGCATCCGGTTCATCACACCGGACTACAAAGAAATTTTCCGCATCCCAGACGGCAATAAAATCCGTATGATTCTTCCCTCCGGAGAAAAAGAGGACCGCACCTGCCGCTATGTAGATGAGACACATTTGGAGTTAGGCCGAAATCTCTATCACATCTGTGAATTTGCAGAACGTATGAAGGACAATGGCATCGAGGTCATTCCTCTGCGTTCCTCTCTGCCCGACAAATGTTTCAGCTATCTGGAATCTACCGGAGAAATGATCGTCATTACCAAGGGCGAAAAAGGCTACACCCCCACAGGTATTTACCCGCAGGACGCATCCCCGAAGGATGGTGTAGCTGCTGTCAACGAAGCAAACGGAGTAACAAGAGCGCAGGAAGCGGCTATGGTTGCCGGTTCCATGTTTGGCTGGCAGGTTCCCGGCGCTGACCCCAAGAATTACGATGAACAGGGCCTACCTGTGCGCCCCAAAGCCAGAGAGCGAGATGAGGCCCGATGAAGAATCAGCATCATGTCATCTGGTCAAACCGTGATTTGGATTACGATGACTGGAAGGATGACCTTGAAGCAGAATACCCGGACTTATCCGACAATGAGCGTTATGCTCTGATGTATGAGATCAATAACGGTTATCTGGATGATGAGCGTATGAATCTGGATATTCCACTCGGCACACCTATTCTGCTGATTGCCGACTTAGGCCGATGGAACGGACGGTTCCCCGGGTATGGAGAAATCGCAAGCGGTAATATCAAAGACTGTCTGGAATCCAAAATGGACTACCTGACATGGTATGTAGACCGTCTTGGAGATCTTCGCTGTGATGCTACCCATCATGATGGCACCAACCATTACCTGTACCGCTGCTATAAGCCGGGTGTCCGGGAATCACAGATTGACTTGCTGAAAGAAAAGATTCTTGCAGGTACTGTGACCCGTGCCGACATTACCAGAGTAACACGCAGGCTTGGGGATGAAATCGCAAAGGTATACGGATTTTCCATTCCCCATACCAGACAACCCACAATCAAAGAACGTTAGGAGGTTATATGGCAACAAAATATGAACTCATCACCGAGCGATATATGGATACGCTGGGAGAAGTCGCAACACCGGAAAAATGGCCATCCTTTCTGACTACTGCCTGCCATAACTTCCGCCTGTCCTTTGATAAACAGGTGCTTCTCTATGCCCAGAGACCGGATGCCACCGCTGTGCTTCCAATTGAGGGCAAACATGGCTGGAATCAGCGGTTTGGACGATGGGTAAACCGTGG
>JAGBAI010000034.1 GCA_017939025.1 Oscillospiraceae bacterium | reverse complement strand
CTTGCCGTACTGGACATTGGTAAAGGTGATGGATACATCCTCGTGGGGCTTGATCTCGAATTTCTGGACGGATTCATCCACCATCCAGTATTCATCCTCAAACCGTCCATACTCGTCACCGGTCTCCTTGGCCCAATAGACACCGGGGTCCATATAGTATCCGGTGCGGCCATCTTCGTTGGTGATGCCGGTATGCAGTTCCTGGGTGCAGGCTTCGTCTGCGTAGACGGTGATATGCCAGCCTTCCACGGATTCGCCTGTGTTGGTCTTTTTATAGAACCAGCCAAGGCCCTGCTCCCGGTTGAGCCATTCATCCACCACATCTTCACCGCCCACAACGGTTACATCATGGAAACCAAATTCACAGTTCCAGTAAATATCTTCGGTGGGCAGTTCCAGAACGGTATACCGTCCGGGAGGGAGATAATCGCTGTAAGCAACGCCGGAATCATCGGTGGTATAGTCACCTACGATGTTGTACTCAGAATCCTTCACCCGGAAAGTCCAGCCTCCTAACTGGTTTCCTGTATTGGTGGTTTTCTGGAATTTGATCCGGCCCAGGAGGGTGTTGGAGAAGGTAACGGTCGCCGTCTGATCCACGGCGACAGTCACGGTTTTTTCGCTGGAATCTATCTGCCAGTAGGGATCATCCACAGGCAGCTCCTTGGCATACAGGGTACCCGGCTGCAAACCCGTGACGGTAATGGTGCCGTCATTGGCAGTAGTGAAGGGAGAACCGGATACCGCATTGGTGCAGACTGCGTCATAGTACAGGCCGATTTTCCAACCGCCCAGATTCTCGCCTGTGTTGGTCTCCTTCACCAGCTTCACGCTTCCGGTTTTCAGCTTGTTATGGAAGCTGACAGAAGCAGTGCCGCCCGCAGAAATGGTAACCTTTTGGGGATTTGTACTGGAACAGATGTACAGAGTATTGATGCTGCTATCCGTATGACCGATTTCCTTGACATAGTAAGTACCGGGTGTTAAGCCGGTGACGGAGATTTTGCCGCTGGAATTGGTGGTATGGGGGCCGGATACCAGCGTTGTACAGGCACTGTTGCTGTAAATACTGAACTGCCAGCCGGACAGATTCTTGCCATCCTCGGTCGTCTTGGTCAGTGAAATGCTGCCCGTATTCAGCTTATTAGTAAAGCTGACAGATGCAGTCCCACCTGCGGTGATGGTAACTTTCTGAGGATTGGTACTGGCGCAGTAATACAGCGCATTGATACTGCTGTCTGTATGTCCCAACTCCTTCACATAGTAGGTACCTGCGGACAGACCGGTAACAGAAATCTTGCCGCTGGAATTGGTGGTGAAGGGACCAGCAGCCAGTGAAGTACAGGCGCTGTTGGTATAGATCCCAAACTGCCAGCCGGAAAGGTTTTTGCCATCCTCCGTTGTTTTGGTCAGGCTCAAACTGCCCAGATCAGGCGGGTCCAGCTTGAAATAAGCATAGGCATTGCCATAGGAAGGAGATGCCAGAGAAATGGTTGTCTGATAGGTAGATCCGGACATATACCACACATTGAATGTGGAATTGTACGCAGAAGGGATAGAACGGGTAGCCCGGAATACGGTAGATTCAGAGATGTTTCCGGTCTGGGTGATGTACAGCGTATTGCCGCTCCGATAAAATTCAGCGCCGTTAGCGTCTGTAAAGCTCCAGCTGGAGAGAACACCATTGCTGTCATAGACAGAGGTTTCATCCCCGGTCAGGGTGATGGTAGGAGCATTGGAACTGGAACTTCCTGTGAAACTGGGCCGTTTTACGGCTGCCTGAACATAGGAAACCAGGGTGTTATAATTTGGTGCAAAATTTGAGATGGCAGCCACGCCTGCGTTGTAAAAGATATCGCCAGCGGTGCCGCACTCATTTGTGGAATTGAGATTGAAGGTGCTGGGATCTCTCAAACCGCATACGATCTCATAGATCAAAAACTGTGTGGCAACTCGCAGGGGGACGTTGGGGTTGGAATCTTTTTTTACAGAGAATACACTGACGGAATCGTCCCACATCTGATCGCTGTACAGCAGAATCAGGCCAATGGCATTGCGCCGGGCTTCCGGGAGGGCATACCATACACTGCTGCCAGAGGTACTGCCGCTGCCGGTCAGGGTCACATCCCGGTCAACGGAATTGCCGGAGGTGCTGGCGGCATAGGTTCGCCAGGGCTCAATGCAGTACAGCGGATCGTCCGCATAAGGGACATTTCCATACCGGGCAAAATGCCAGCCTAAATTTTTGATATAGGCTGTCCGGGTGGTACCGCTGCCGTTGGGCTTATAGGCCACGGAAAGCTGGCTGTTCAGCCGGGAGGTATAGTCGCCGTTGTCAGCGAAGTCAAAGAGCATGATGCTTCCCTGGGTGCTGGCAGCGGCCATAACGCCGTATTCATCGGCTGCACTCATCATGGCAGGAGAAGTGGAAAGAATCCCATTGACGGGAGGTTCCGTTTCCGGCTGTGTTTCGGGTATGGTTTCTTCGATTGTTTCTGTCGGCTGCGTTTCTACGGTTTCCGTGGGCTCGGTGACAGCTTCCGTCTCCACAGGAGCGGTAGCTTCAGAATTTTCCATTTCTGCCGCCATAGCCGTGAAGGGAAGTCCCAAAACCATAAGAACTGCCAGCATCAGACACAGTAACCGTCTTGCATGAATTGTCATGCGCTCAGTCCTTTCTATTCATTTTGGAGATTCACCACTTCGCTTGGCTTGGTGGTCATAATGCTGTACAGCTCATTATCCTTGGGGAAATTATCCACGAAGGGCAGGATCACATTGCCAAAGAACAACAGACCCTCGCCGGGAGGGGCGT
>JAGBAI010000033.1 GCA_017939025.1 Oscillospiraceae bacterium | reverse complement strand
GCAAAGTCCATCTTCAATGCCCATTAAGATGGCATAAATCAATAAGGAGGGCTTTTTATGGCCTATGTAACCGTCCCCAAGGACTTAACAAAAATCAAAACCAAGGTGCTGTTTAACCTTACCAAACGGCAGCTTGTATGCTTCGGAGCCGGTGCCCTTATGGGGCTACCGGCATTCATCTTTCTCAAGGAACCCCTGGGCACCAGCACTGCCACCATGGTCATGATCCTGGTAATGATCCCAGCGTTCCTTCTGGCCATGTATGAAAAGAATGGGCAACCCCTGGAAGTCATTTTGCGGAATATGATCCAGGTCTGCTTCATCCGTCCGAAGCACCGTCCTTACCGGACCAACAATTTCTACGCCGTGTTACAGCGGCAGCACCAACTCGATAAGGAGGTTCACCGCATTGTCCGCCAAGAAGCGGCTGACCCGCGCCGAACGGAAGCAAATCGAAGCAGCCATCGCAAGAGCAAACCGGACGGATAAGAAAGAAAAATCGGCGCAGGACAGTATTCCCTATAAGCGCATGATGCCCGATGGCATCTGCGTTGTCACCGACACCTATTTCACCAAGACCATCCAATTCCAGGATATCAACTACCAGCTTTCCCAGAACGAGGATAAGACCGCGATCTTTGAAGCATGGTGTGATTTCCTCAATTTCTTCGATGCGTCCGTCAAATTCCAGCTCACCTTTGCAAACCTTTCCGTTTCCAAAGAGGTGTTCACCCAGAGTATCAGCATCCCGCCAAAGGGAGATGAATTTGACAGCATCCGGGAGGAATATGCCCGAATGCTTCAGCGGCAGTTGGAGCGTGGAAACAACGGACTGGTCAAAACCAAGTACCTGACCTTCGGCATCGAAGCCCAGACCTACCGCATGGCAAAAATGCGTTTGGAACGTCTGGAAATCGATATCCTCAACAACTTCAAGCGGCTGGGCGTAAAAGCTGCAGTCCTGAACGGCAAGGAACGGCTGCAAGTCCTCCATGACATTCTCAGAATGGACGAACAGGAACCCTTCCTGTTCAACTGGGACTGGCTTGCTCCCTCCGGGCTGTCCACCAAGGACTTTATCGCCCCCAGCAGCTTTGAATACAAAAACGGCAAAGGCTTCCGCATGGGTAAGCTCTCCGGTGCCGTCAGCTTCCTGCAAATCCTGGCACCAGAACTCAATGACCGCATCCTGGCAGAGTTCTTGAATCTGGAGAGCAGCGTTATCGTTAATCTCCATGTTCAGTCTGTGGATCAGGTCAACGCAATTAAAACCATCAAGCGGAAGATCACCGACTTAGACCGTGCCAAGATCGAAGAACAGAAAAAAGCTGTTCGTTCCGGATATGACATGGACATCATTCCTTCTGACCTTGCTACTTACGGTGCGGAAGCGAAAAAGCTGCTGCAGGATCTTCAGAGCAGAAACGAGCGAATGTTCCTTCTGACCTTCCTGGTCATGAATACCTCTGAAAATCCACGGCAGCTCAATAACAACATCTTCCAGATCAAATCCATCGCCCAGAAGCATAACTGTTCTCTGGTGCGGCTGGACTATCAGCAGGAGGAAGGCGTTATGAGCAGCCTGCCCCTGGGCATGAATTACATCGATATCCAGCGCGGTCTGACTTCCTCCTGTGTGGCGATCTTCATTCCCTTTACCACCCAAGAGCTGTTCCAGACCGGAAAGGAAGCCCTGTATTACGGTATCAATGCCCTTTCCAACAACCTTATCATGGTTGACCGGAAGCTGCTGAAAAACCCCAATGGGCTGATTCTCGGTACTCCCGGCTGCTGCACGGGCGATACGCAAATTCTCTTTGCAAACGGCACACCGGTGTCCTTTGCAGAGCTGGTGGATTCCGGCATCCAACAGGCGCAGATAAAAGCCTACGATGAAGAAAAGCAGGCAATCGTCACAGCGCCAGCCAAGGATATCCGTATCGAAAGGTATGTGGACGAGCTGTTCGAGATCGAATTGATGGACGGCAGCATGGTCAAATGCACCCCGGAACATCTGATCCTCACACGGCAGGGAGAGTATATGCAGGCAAAGGAAATGCGTCCCGGCCAGCTTCTCAGCGGCGGTCACAGAGTCGTTCATGTCACCCGGCACAAGCTCATGGACAGAGTCCCTGTCTATGATATGAGTGTTCCGAAACATCTGAACTTTGTACTTGCCAATGGACTGGTGGTACACAACAGCGGCAAGTCTTTCTCCGCAAAAAGAGAAATCAGCAACGCTTTTCTCGTTACCAATGACGATATCCTGATTTGCGACCCGGAAAGTGAGTACGCTCCCCTGGTGGAGCGGCTGGGCGGACAGGTCATCCGTATCTCGCCCACGTCCCCGGACCATATCAATCCCATGGATATCAACCTCAATTACAGCGACGATGATAACCCGCTGTCCTTAAAGTCTGACTTTATCCTGAGCCTGTGCGAACTGATCGTTGCCGGCAAGGATGGACTTGCGCCTGTGGAGAAAACCATCATCGACCGTTGTGTGCGGCTGGTCTACCAGGATTATCTCAATGACCCGAAACCAGAGAATATGCCCATCCTTGGTGATCTGTACGATACCCTCCGCAAACAGGCAGAAAAGGAAGCACAGTACATTGCCACCGCCTTGGAAATCTACGTTTCCGGTTCTCTTTCCGTATTCAACCACCGGACCAATGTGGATATCAACAACCGGATTGTGTGCTTTGACATACGGGAGCTGGGTAAGCAGCTAAAGAAAATCGGTATGCTCATCGTCCAGGATCAGGTCTGGAACCGTGTTACCGAAAACCGTTTCCAGTACAAGGCTATCGCAGCACAGGAAGCAGAGGATGGTATTACCCTGGTCGCTGCAGACCGAACGGAACCCAAAGCCACCCGATACTACATCGACGAGTTCCACCTTCTGCTGAAGGAGGAACAGACCGCCGCCTACTCCGTGGAAATCTGGAAAAGATTCCGTAAATGGGGCGGCATCCCCACAGGCATTACCCAGAACGTCAAAGACCTACTGAGCAGCCGGGAAATTGAGAATATCTTTGAAAACTCTGATTTCATTTATATGCTCAACCAGGCTGCAGGTGACCGTCAGATTCTGGCAAAACACCTTGGCATCTCTCCCCATCAGTTATCCTACGTCACCCACTCCGGTGAAGGTGAAGGGCTGCTGTTCTACGGCAACACGATCCTGCCGTTCATTGACCACTTCCCCAAGGAAACTGAGCTTTATAAAGTCATGACAACCAAACCCACTGAAGTCACAAAGGAGGCATCTTAATTATGACCGTTGAACAAATCAAGCAGGGCTATGGAAAAACGATGGCCATACAGACGGAACTTTCCATTCTGCTGGAACTGCTGGTAAGCGCAATCGATTTTTGCTCCGAAGTCTCTGCCCAGAATAAGTATCTGACCAAGATTGGCGAAGCTGGCGTAACCCGGCTGATGGAGCTGTTCAATTCCGGGAATATCGTT